>NZ_CALPDH010000022.1:0-115958 GCF_943193215.1 Acetatifactor aquisgranensis
TCATACCATGATAGAAATATAGTCTATTGTCACATATTTTTCCCTCACAGTCGAGGTACGCACTATCTACCGATTACGAAAGAACAGCGCAGAAAAGAAATTGAGCGTTGTCTTTACGAGGTGTTCAGCAAATATGGAGACAGATTTCCCTAATCATTCGCAACATTGTTGTCCGGGGCTGCTGATGGTATAATATAGTTGTAAGGTTGGTAGCTCCATTCCAACAAGGAAAGGAGCCCAATATGGAGTTTATCAGAGAAGATTGTATTTACGCAAGACAGTCAGTAGACCGCAAGGACAGTATCAGCATTGAAAGTCAGATTGACTTTTGCAAGTATGAATTGAAAGGTGGGAGCTGCCGGGTATTCAAGGACAAAGGCTATTCCGGTAAGAATACGGACAGGCCGGAGTTTCAAAAGCTGCTGGGCGAGATCCGCAAGGGAAAGGTCCGGCGGGTCATCGTGTACAAGCTGGACCGTATAAGCCGCTCTATTCTGGACTTTGCAACGATGATGGAGCTGTTTCAAGAGTACGATGTGGAGTTTGTATCATCCACAGAAAAGTTTGATACTTCGACCCCGATGGGCCGGGCCATGCTGAATATCTGCATTGTATTCGCCCAGCTTGAACGTGAGACAATTCAGAAGCGTGTCACAGACGCCTACTATTCCCGGTGCCTGAAAGGCTTCCACATGAGCGGACAGGCGCCATACGGTTATCAGTTAGAGCCTACTGTGGTAGAGGGTATCCGCACAAAGAAAATGGTTGCTGACCCCGTAGCCGCCGACCATGTACGGCTGATGTTTGAAATGTACGCTGAACCGGAAACCTCCTTCGGAGATATTACCCGATACTTCGAGGAACATGACATAAAAATTTATGGCAAATCCATGTTCCGTACATTTCTTTCCCAGCTTTTAAGAAACCCCGTTTACGCACAGGCCGATTTGGAGCTGTACGAATTTTTCAAGAGCCAGGGCGCAGCGATTGTCAATGACGCTTCCGACTTTGCCGGAACAAACGGCTGCTATCTCTATCAGGGGCGGGATGTGAAGGAGGACAAGGACAGGTGCTTAAAAGACCAGATACTTGTTATCGCTCCCCACGAAGCACTCATTTCCTCTGACACATGGCTTAAATGCCGGAAAAAACTTATGGCAAATACCACCTTCCAGCAGGGACGGAAACCGAAGAACACTTGGCTGGCCGGAAAAATCAAATGCGGGCATTGTGGGTATGCTCTGAAAGCCACCCATGTACCAAACAGCACCGGATATTTCCGCTGTACCAAACGGACGGAAAACAAAGGCTGTCCGGGCTGCGGGAAAATCCGCAAAGAAGAATTTGAGCAATTCATTTTCTCGGCCATGCAGGAGAAGTTCAAAGACTTTCAGATACTCCACGGCAGGGAGGAAAAAGTCAATCCGAAGCTGACCGCCTATCAAGTGGAGCTGGCACAGGTGGAGGCAGAAATTGAAAAGCTGCTGGATACGCTGACCGGAGCCAATGCGACCTTGCTTGCCTACGCCAACAAAAAAATTGAAGAACTGGACACCCGACGCCAGACCATTTCAAAGGCAATCGCCGAATTGAGCGTTGAAACCATATCTCCCCAGCAGATAAAGAAGTTATCCTATTATCTCGACAACTGGGAGAGCATAGATTTTGACGACAAAAGAAAAGCCGCCGATGGTTTGATCTCTACGATCAAGGCCACCAGCGACCGTGTTCAGATAGAGTGGAAAATCTGACATTTCCGCTCTATCGCCCCTCATTTCTATTTTATCTTGTTTGTACCCCTTGTACACCGATGTTTTCTTAAATTTTTTGATAATCCGCTTATTTTCAGCATACATTTACTCTCCTTTTTTTAATTAACACACCATAGAAAACTGCTACGGCTAAGTCCATACCTATAATCAACAGTAGTATCGGAATAATACCAATCCGACTTTTGAGGGCTAAGAATTTTACGGTGGACATTGCAGGTAAGATTGGTATCGGTAAAACTGTGTTTAACAAATAAACAGCAGTCATATGAACAGGAATTACAATTCCAAGAAAAACAATTCTAAGATTACCAGTCCATTACTTACTGCCCTCTATTGCAGGCTATCCCTTGAAGATGGGAAAGACAACGAGAGTATGAGTATCAGCAACCAAGAGAATATTTGTCAAGGGGGATTTCACCCAAAAGATGAAATCCCCTATAAACTGGAATTTTTATCTCTCAATTCTATAAATGTAGCAGGCTTCATTTTGTTTCGTTATAATATTTGTTTAATATTTGGGCTAAAAGTAGAGGATTTTCTTCATTTACAACGTGTCCGGTGTTTTCGATGATTTCTAATTTTGCATTTTGAATATTTTGGTGGAAATAATACGCAGATTTAATGTTGGCGCTATCTTTTTTCCCGCAAATCAAAAGAGTAGGACATTTTATACTGTTAATGCTGTCACTGAAATCCAATGCTCTCATGGAGTTTCCCAAAATGAAAGTGTCTTTTTTATTAAACGCCATATTTTCAAACATTGATCTGGGTAAAAGTCTAAAAATGATATTTTGAATGCCAAATATTACCCTGGGAATTTTATGGGGAGTACCAATCAAAACAAGTGATTTCACTTTATCGGGGAAATCCAATGTGTAATGTAATGCTAATATTCCCCCTAACGAAATGCCGCACAAGTTTATTTGTCCGTCATTATTATTACAATATTCTTTGAATGAAGAATATAAATTTTTATAACAAGTTTCCTTGCCATTAAGAATTGCAGATAAGTCTGGACACAAGATATCTCTATTGTCTTCCATATATGAAATTGTTTCATTCCAACTTGTTGACTTATGGCCCGAACCGTGTATAAAAATAGTTTTCATCAATTTTTCCTTTCAGTCGAGTAGACAGGCACCTCACGATGCCAGCCCCTCACAGATCCGTACGTGCGGCTTTTCCGCATACGGCTCCTCATAACAACATTCACAGTTTCAGAACAGACTGAAATATATCTTCGGCATTGCCAGCGGATAATATTTCAGCATTTCTATAAACCCTTCCCGTGTGTAGCTCTTTCTGTTGCTTCTACGGTTTAGGACTTTAAATAGCATTTCCCGCACTTGTTGTTTGAAATTGCTTATCATCCTGCCGTTGAAACTGACACCATAATACCTGTAGTGCCCTGTCAATTTCAGATTGAGCATTCCCATCAGCTTCTTTAGTTTCTGGTCTCGATTAGCGTACATCCAGACTTTTATGTCCTTCAGTTTCTGCCGGAATTTCTTACTGCTCGTTTTCGGCATTATCCATGCTGTTCCTTTCCTTGTCCTTCCGCAATAAAATGTAAATCCAAGGAAATCGAAAGTTTCCAGCCTTGTTGATTCTCCGCGTTTCTGCTTCGATTTTGCCAGATATCCTCCGCTTGCCAGCATCCTGCTCTTGCTTTCCTCCAGTTCCAGTCCGAACTTTTCCATTCGTTCCTTAAGAAGCTTATAATATTTCTCCGCTTCCCATTCGTACTGGAATCCCGCAATGAAGTCATCTGCATAGACAATCAGGAAATTCTCGCCCCTGCTCTCTTTGGCTATTACAAACTTGTACCATAGTGTAAGAACATTGTGCATATAGATGTTCGCAAGGATTGGGCTGATGATGTTTCCCTGTGCTGAACCTTCTCCGTTTTCAACCAGCTTTCCCTCATCCATCACCCCGGCTTTCAGGTATTTGTTCACCAGCCAGAGGATGTTCGGGTCTTTGATGTATAGATTCAGGAATTTCATTATCCAGTCGTGCTTCATATGGTCAAAGAAGCCTTTAATGTCTGCATCCACGATGTAGCATATCTTCGTGAAGTTCAGCCTCTTATACAGTTCCTTCACTGCCCCATGGCATCCCCTGTCTGGTCTGAATCCCTACATACAGTTTAGAAATCTCGGCTCGTAAATTGCTTCAAGTATCTTCTTCAAAGCCAGCTGGACTATTTTGTCCTCGTAACTTGCAATCCCCAGCGGACGCAGTTTCCCATTGCTTTTCGGAATATATACCCGCAGCGATGGCTGTGGCTTATATGACTTCCTTTTCAGCCTTTCTACAAGCCCCTTGATGTTCTGTTCCAGGTTCTCTCCGTATTCCTTCTTTGTCACTTCATCAATCCCCACTGCCTTGCTGCCGTCCAGTTCCCTGTGGCATTGCATTAACAGTTCTTTATTTATCAGATGGTACAAAGATGTGAATTCCGGTTTCGGCTCATGGGCCGATTTGTCTGCTATTCTCTCCAATTTCGTTTCCATCAGTATCTCCGTCCCTGAGTACGGCTGATGTGCCCTCAGAGAGACCGTTATTATGTAGCCCCCTTCCCTCCACCGGAATTACCCGGCTTCTTCGGTACTATGAAGCTATCCGACTGCCTGACATCTGTTTGACATCCTCCGTTTCAGCGTTGTCCGCCATACTTGAAAACAAGAGACATCAGGCTCTCCCCAGTTGACTGGGTAGTCACAATGTAAAACATGAAAAGCTCTTTGACCCCGCAGAAGCAGACTGCATCTCACCATAGCAATGCCGCCTGTGTTGCTTTCCGCCGAAATTAGAGCGTCAGCCCTCCAAATGTCAAAATTTCGAGGCTCAATCACTTTCCCTGTTTTCTCGCTGTCTACGCTTAGCAGGCTACATTACTGCACCCCACCCAAGACTCGCTACTGCTGGTTGGTTAAACCTTCGCAGACAGGCTTCTCACCTGCCAGACTACCCGCCCTTCGTCTGGGCGCACAATTTCGATTTGTCATGAGTCAAGCATACCACCAATACTGGCAACTTTCAACCCTCATTTATAGGCACTGGTAGTAGTGGTTATACCGAAACTTCTATTATACCGAAATCTCCATGGAAAGCTGATAAAGCATGGCTTCTTGCGGAGATTTTCGGTATAACTTTTTACTGGATCTTATACAGTAGAAAACAAAAAATGCCGCCCCGACACAGGAATTCGGTATAACCTACAAGAGCTTACAAGCCATAGAGTTGCTTTAGGAGATTCTCATCGTCTATGGTATAGCTTGAAGAATCTTCTGGAGCCCCTGTCCCAGAACCCATGGCTTTTTCTATCGCTTTACGCTTTGCCTCCGTGTCGGCATGGGCATAGACCAGAGTGGTCTCAAGGCTGGCATGCCCAAGCCATTGGGAGATCAGTGTCAGGTCCATCCCGTGCTGGTACAGGTGCATGGCACGGGTATGCCTCAAATGGGGAGCTCCCCATTTGCGGCATAGCAAAGCAATGCATCTGCTTCAGTCCGGAGTCAATCTTGTTTATATCAGAGATCTACTGGGACACTCTGATATTTCAACAACCGAAATCTATGCATGGGCAGACGAAAAAATGAAGAGAAAAGCATTGATGGAAGCTTACGACAGTCCATCATCTGACGAACTGCCAGCGTGGAAAAAGGATAAAGACCTTCTTGATTGGTTGAAATCTTTGTAAGGGTTTACCCCTGATTATGCAAAGTTCAAAAGAGCCTATACCCTATAAAATCAGCAAAAGTGTAGGCTCAACTTTGCATAATAACTTACTTTTCATAACCGACACCGCCTTTCTGGTTTGCTATTGCTATCACTTTACACATGGTTTTATTCCTCCGTTTAGTCAGATTTTTCTTTGATGTTGGCTTTCTGCACTTCCACATAAGCCCGGTAATACCTGTTTGTACCCTTGTTCCGGTACAGCTCGGAAACTTCCGTCACAGCCACTTTGGGCTGTCTTTGCAGGAGCTTCTCGAACCACTTAATATCATTCTTCGTTCCCATCAGTCGAATTTTCAGCACGTTTCCTCTCCATTTCTGCAAGGATTTCCTCAATAGACCTCTGCTTTTGGCAGTATTCCGGGTAACGGAGTTTAATGCCCTGCCAGAAGTACAGTGCGTAGCCGCAGCAGAAAATATCGCTTACGGAATACTCCCTGCACTCGCCAATCTGCTCGTCCTTGCGCTTATAATCGTCAACACTCGGCGTTCCGTCTGTGTAAAGGTTAAAGGCAAGCCTTACCACACGGACACTGCCGCTTGTCTGCCAGCCTTGATGCAGACACTCCGGCTTGATGAATCCGGACTTCATATCGTAGATCTGGCTGAAATGATTCCTTGTGTCCTCTGAAATACCGAGAATGTAGATCAAAGCCTTGTGATAGCAGTCCTGATACCTCGCCTGCTCCAATTTCTCATAATAAAACTTCTCATGTTCCTCGTTTGCAAAAACCATGTGTGTGTTGTTGGTGCTACGCACCTCTGCTCTTAACGCTGTGTTGTTCATCCCGTGAACCTCCTTTGATTATTTTGTTTGTGTATATAAAAAGGACTCTATCCTTTGTTTGGGATAGAATCCTTTGAAAAAACCACGAAAAAAGGGGAAAACTCTTAAATGAATTTTCCCCTAATCGTCAAAGATAGATTTTACAAACGAAATCCTCAAAGCGGTTCGCCTTTGTGTACTCCGGACGATGTGCCATAAAATCATTCACATCAGCTCTGGTTATCAGATATTCCGTAAAGTACATATATTTGTAATCTACTTTCCTACATTGTTTATCGCCGCCTGTGCTGCCGCCAGCCGGGCAATAGGTACCCTGAACGGTGAGCAGGAAACATAATCCAGCCCAATCTTATGGCAGAACTCCACGGAAGAAGGATCTCCGCCATGCTCGCCGCAGATTCCCACATGCATCTTGGGATTCACGGGCTTGCCCAGCTTGATGGACATATCCATCAGCTTGCCTACGCCGTTCTGGTCCAGCTTCGCGAACGGATCGTTCTCCAGAATCTTTGCATCATAGTAAGCGGTGAGGAACTTGCCTGCATCGTCACGGGAGAAGCCAAATGTCATCTGGGTCAAATCGTTGGTGCCGAAGCAGAAGAAATCAGCCTCTGCCGCAATCTCGTCAGCGGTAAGGGCAGCTCTGGGAATCTCAATCATCGTACCCACTTCGTAGTACAAATCGATACCAGAAGCCTTGATTTCCGCGTCTGCGGTCTCCACTACAATCTTCTTCACATATTTCAGTTCCTTTATATCGCAAATCAGAGGAATCATGATTTCGGGCTTCACTTTCCAGCCGGGATGCTCCTTCTGCACATTGATAGCGGCACGGATGACAGCCTTGGTCTGCATCCTGGCGATTTCAGGATAAGTCACCGCCAGACGGCATCCTCTGTGGCCCATCATCGGGTTGAACTCATGGAGGCCTGCGATGATGTTCTTGATTTCCTCAACGGTCTTGCCTTGTGCCTGCGCCAGCTTTTCGATGTCAGCTTCCTCGGTGGGCACGAACTCATGAAGAGGGGGATCAAGGAAACGGATGGTAACAGGATATCCTTCCAGGGCCTCGTAAAGCTTCTCGAAGTCGCCCTGCTGATAAGGCAGAATCTTCTCCAGAGCAGCCTCTCTGTCCTCTACGCTGTCAGCACAAATCATCTCACGGAAAGCAGCGATTCTGTCTTCCTCGAAGAACATATGCTCTGTACGGCACAGCCCGATGCCTTCCGCACCCAGTTCTCTCGCTTTCTTCGCGTCGGCGGGAGTGTCGGCATTGGTACGCACTTTCAGCTTTCTATACTTATCGGCCCAGGCCATGACTCTGCCGAACTCGCCTGCAATGGTAGCGTCCACCGTGGGAATCTGTCCGTCATAGATATTGCCCGTAGTACCATCGATAGAAAGGTAATCTCCCTCATGATACTCTTTTCCTGCCAGAGTAAATTTCTTGTTCTCCTCATCCATGGCGATGTCGCCGCAGCCGGATACGCAGCAGGTTCCCATGCCGCGGGCAACCACTGCCGCATGGGAAGTCATGCCGCCGCGGACAGTCAGGATACCCTGAGCCGCTTTCATGCCGGTGATGTCCTCGGGAGAAGTCTCCAGGCGAACCAGAACCACTTTCTCGCCTCTTGCATGCCAGGCCTCGGCATCCTCTGCCGTAAATACAATCTTGCCGCAGGCAGCGCCGGGAGATGCACCCAGACCTTTGCCGGCAGGGGTGGCAGCTTTCAGAGCAGCCGCGTCAAACTGGGGATGCAGCAGAGTGTCCAGGTTGCGGGGATCGATCATGGATACCGCTTCCTGCTCTGTACGCATGCCCTCATCCACCAGATCGCAGGCAATCTTCAGAGCTGCCTGAGCGGTCCTCTTACCGTTTCTGGTCTGCAGCATGTACAGTTTGCCGTGCTCAACAGTGAACTCCATATCCTGCATATCTCTGTAATGATTTTCCAGAGTGGCGCACACGTCCTTGAACTGCTTGAACGCCTCAGGGAACTTGTCTGCCATCTCGGTAATCTTCATAGGGGTGCGGACACCTGCAACCACGTCCTCGCCCTGTGCATTGGTCAAAAATTCACCGAACAGGCCCTTTGAGCCGGT
This sequence comes from Acetatifactor aquisgranensis, assembly GCF_943193215.1. Lineage (NCBI taxonomy): Bacteria > Bacillati > Bacillota > Clostridia > Lachnospirales > Lachnospiraceae > Acetatifactor > Acetatifactor aquisgranensis. The sequence continues at coordinate 8,407 of NZ_CALPDH010000022.1, forward strand.
AGCCGGGTCACGTGTGAACGCAACGCCCGTACCGCAGTCATCGCCCATGTTGCCGAAAGCCATGGACTGTACGTTTACGGCAGTACCCCAGGAATAAGGGATATCGTTGTCGCGGCGGTATACATTGGCGCGGGGGTTATCCCAGGAACGGAACACGGCCTTGATAGCGCCCATCAGCTGCTCCTTGGGATCGTCCGGAAAAGCATTTCCAATCTTGGCCTTATACTCAGCCTTGAACTGTCCTGCCAGCTCTTTCAAATCGTCTGCGGTCAGCTCTACGTCCTGCTTCACGCCTTTCTTCTCTTTCATGGCGTCGATGAGCTGCTCGAAGTACTTCTTGCCCACTTCCATGACCACGTCGGAATACATCTGGATGAATCTTCTGTAGCAGTCCCATGCCCAGCGGGGATTGCCGGATTTCTCAGCGATGACATTCACCACGTCCTCGTTAAGGCCCAGATTAAGAATCGTGTCCATCATGCCAGGCATGGATGCCCTTGCACCGGAACGGACGGACACCAGCAGAGGATTCTCCTTGTCGCCGAACCTCTTGCCGGTAATCTCCTCCATCTTGACGATGTATTCATTAATCTGCGACTGAATCTCGTCGTTTATTTCTCTTCCATCCTCGTAATATTGTGTACAGGCCTCTGTAGTAATCGTAAAGCCCTGCGGAACAGGAAGTCCAAGTCCGGTCATCTCTGCCAGATTCGCTCCCTTGCCTCCGAGAAGCTCACGCATGTCCGCGTTGCCTTCCGTAAACAAGTACACCCATTTTCTCATTTTTATCTCTCCCTTTCTAATTGATTTTAGACAGTCATAAAATATGGCTGCCTCCTGACAAAAGACCATAAAACTGCAGGTCCTTTCTTTATGAAAGAATCAAAAAGAAGATTCTGTCATCTGAATTCTATTTTAACAATATGCCAATAGAATAGCAAGACAAATTGTTCCTATTTTGGTCATATCTGGTAATTTCGTGCAATCTGTCCATTCTACATTTTTCACCGGCGGCAACTTGCACAAACAGCCATCTTTTGACGCACAGTCCAATAACCAGCTTGCCGTGCTATCGATTTTCCTTGATAAATCGGGCATTTTGTGTATAATGATATAGGTAAGAAAAATGTACGGCATTTTAATAAGAAGCCAATTTCAGGAAATGAGGATTCAGAATGATCAGTGTAAACAACGTAACCTTGCGAATCGGCAAGAAAGCATTATTCGAGGATGTGAACATCAAATTCACCGAAGGCAACTGCTACGGCGTAATCGGTGCCAACGGCGCGGGAAAATCCACCTTTCTGCGGATACTCTCCGGCGACCTGGAGACCACCAGCGGAACTGTGGTCATCACCCCCGGACAGCGCCTCTCCGTGCTGGAGCAGGATCACTTCAAATACGATGACTTTTCCGTCATGGATACGGTCATCATGGGCAATGCCCGCCTGTACGAAATCATGAAAGAAAAAGACGCCATCTATGCCAAGGAGGACTTCTCCGACGAGGATGGTATCCGTGTCAGCGACCTGGAGGCGGAGTTCGCCGAGATGGACGGCTGGGAGGCGGAGTCCAATGCCGCCATGGTGCTAAACGGGTTAGGCATCGACACAGATCTGCACTATTCCCTTATGAAAGATCTGGACGGCAATCTGAAGGTAAAAGTGCTGCTGGCGAAAGCCCTGTTCGGCAACCCGGATATCCTGCTTCTGGACGAGCCCACCAACCATCTGGACCTGGACGCCATCGCGTGGCTGGAGGACTTTTTGATTGATTTCGAGAATACGGTCATCGTGGTCTCCCATGACCGCTATTTTCTGAACAAGGTATGTACCCATACCGCCGATATCGACTACAACAAGATTCAGCTCTACGCCGGAAACTATGACTTCTGGTACGAGTCCAGCCAGCTGCTGGTGCGGCAGATGAAAGAGGCCAACAAGAAAAAGGAGGAGAAAATCAAGGAGCTGCAGGAGTTCATCTCTCGTTTCTCCGCCAACGCCTCCAAGTCCAAACAGGCTACTTCCAGAAAGCGTGCTCTGGAAAAAATCGAACTGGACGACATCAGGCCCTCCAGCAGGAAGTACCCTTATATCGATTTCCGTCCTGATAGAGAAATCGGCAATGAAGTCCTTACGGTGGAGCATCTGTCCAAGACCGTGAACGGAGAAAAGATTCTGGACGACATCTCCTTTGTGGTGGGGCACAATGACAAGATTGCTTTCGTGGGAAGCCAGGAGTTAGCCAAGACTACTCTCTTCCGGATTCTCATGGGTGAGCTGGAACCGGATGAGGGACATTACAAATGGGGCGTCACCACCTCCCAGACTTATTTCCCCAAGGACAACACCGCGGAATTCGACAATGACCTGACCATCGCGGAATGGCTCACCGGCTATTCTCCCGTGAAAGATGTGACTTATGTGAGAGGCTTCCTGGGCCGTATGCTCTTCGCGGGGGAGGACGGCGTCAAGAAAGTAAAGGTGCTCTCCGGAGGCGAGAAAGTGCGCTGCCTGCTGTCGAAGATGATGATCAGCGGCGCCAACTGCCTGGTGCTGGACGAGCCAACCAACCATCTGGACATGGAGTCCATCACCTCCCTGAACAACGGACTGATCAAGTTCCCCGGAGTGGCCCTGTTCTCCTGCCATGACCATCAGTTCGTGCAGACCACGGCCAACCGCATCATAGAGCTGCTGCCTGATGGGCATATGATCGACAAGATCACCAGCTATGACGAGTATCTGGCAAATGATGAGATGGCCAGAAAGCGCACGATTTTCACAGCGCAGAAAGAAGAGGATGATAACTGAGTATGAGATATCCCATGGCAGCAGTTGATTTGCATGTACATTCCAACCATTCCGACGGCAGCTTTACTCCCACTGAGCTTGTAGACTATGCCATGGAAAAGGGGCTGGCGGCCTTTGCCCTCACCGATCACGACACCATAGACGGACTGGATGAGGCTATAGACTATGCCCGCAGCCTGCGGGACAGGGCAGCTGACCGCCCTGGCGCGGCCCCGGTTCCCGAAGTCATCCCCGGAATCGAATTCTCCACAGAATACCAGAAGCAGGATGTCCATATCGTCGGATTGTATATCGATTATCATAATACCGGCTTTCAGCAACAGCTGAAGGACTTTGTGGATTCCCGGAACGTCAGGAACCGAAAAATGTGCGGCCTGCTCCAGGAAGCAGGGATTCCCATCACCTATGAGGCTCTGCAGTCGGAATTCCCCGATGCCGTCATCACAAGGGCTCATTATGCCAAATACATGCAAAGCCACGGCTATGTGAGCAGCCTGACGGAGGCCTTTGACCGCTATGTGGGGGACGATTCTCCTTATTTCGTGCCCCGGGAAAAGGTGACCCCTGTAGATGCCGTGAAGCTGATTCTGTCCCTAGGCGGCATTCCCATCCTGGCACACCCGGTTCTTTACCACATAAGCGACAGCGGGCTGGATACCCTGACAGCCGAGCTGACGGAGGCCGGGCTCACAGGGCTTGAGGCTGTCTACAGCACCTACACCGCCTCCGACGAGCGCCGGATGCGCACACTGGCGAAAAAATACGGGCTGCTTGTCAGCGGCGGCAGCGATTTCCACGGCGCCAACAAGCCGGGGCTGGATCTGGGCACAGGCTACGGAAGTCTCTACGTTCCTTATTCAGTGCTCCGGGATTTCAAACAAATCGTACAGAAATAACAAAAAAGAGGCGGTCACCCAAGACTGCCTCTTTTTTGTCCCAAAATGTCGCTGCTTTTCAGCCTTCCACTATCAGATATCTGCCATCGCCGATATCGAATACTTCATCTGCTTCCAGAATCTCTTCATCCATGACGCCCTCTGTGTCAACGCCCTGTTCCTCGAAGTACTCAAGCACCTCATCAACGGAATCGACAACCACGGCCATGCAGTCTTCCAGAAAATCCTCAGCCTCCTCCAGTGTCTCTGCCACCTTTTCGGGAAACAGTTGTTGCTGGTTTTCTAAAAAGCACTCCAATACGTCATCGTCAAATTGCTGCATTTATCAGCCCTCCTTTGAATTAATGAAGATTATATTCACATGATAATACGATTGGATGGCTATGTCAATATATTCTACGATTCCTCTGATTTTTCCAAAATCTAACCAAAAATACGCTCTAAATTTCTACTTTTTGCATAGAAGCTAGGTGAAGCGGAGCAGTTCCAGGGGATACTCGATGATCGCGTCCGCGCCACCCTCCTCCAGCTCCGCCCTGTCCCGAAATCCCCAGAGCGCGCCCACGGTAAAGGCCCCCGCGCTTTTTCCCGTCTTCATGTCCGTAGCCGTGTCCCCCAGATAGAGCAGATCCTCCACCCCCAGGCCTATCTGATTCAGGATACGGAATACCCCGTCCGGGCTTGGCTTGATTGCCATACCCTCTTTCTGGCCCTCTATCACGTCAAAATATCCCTTTCCATACAGGGTCTCGATTACATTGACAGTCTCCGCATGAGGCTTGTTGGAAAGGACGGCGATCTTCACATGCTGCGCTTTCAGCGTAGCCAGAAGTTCCGGTATGCCGTCATAGGGGCGCACCCGATACATGCAGTTCTCCCTGAATATCTCTCTGTACAGGGCATAGGCCTCCTCAAAATGCACAAGCTGTGTATCCCCTGCCGCGGTCAGGGCCCGCCTGACCAGATTCTTTGCGCCGTCTCCGACGAAATATTTGTACTGTTCTATGGAAAAGGGGCCGTATCCGAATTTTTCCATCGTCCTGTCGCCGCTGTACTTTATGCTGTGGATGGAGTCGGAAAGCGTCCCGTCCAAATCAAATATCACTGCTTTTTTCATCATGTAATCCATTCCTTCGCTTCCTGGTAGAGCCTGCCTACCGGCAGTCCCACCACATTATTGTAGTCTCCCTGGATTTCTTTGACATATCTGGCAAAGATTCCCTGAATGCCATATGCCCCCGCCTTGTCCATACAGTCGCCGGAGGATATATAAAAGGCTATCTCCTCCTCTGTCAGGGGATAGAAAGTCACATCCGTCCTCTCATGGAAGACTCTGCGCCGCACCGATCCGGAATCCTCCTCAAGCCCGGATTCTCCTGTCAAGGCTATCCGGGTACCGCCTGTTTCGCCCAAGGCTTCCCCCCTGATGCCAACTCCGGTGCCCGGACGGTACAGCAGCGTCACGCCGGTATAGACCGCATGTGTCTTCCCTGAAAGCCGCTCCAGCATTTGTCTCGCCTCTTTTGGACTGCGGGGCTTGCCCAGTATCTGACCCTCTAGCGCTACCACGGTATCCGCTCCGACGACAACTATGTCTTCCGTACTGTCCGAAAGCGTTTCGAGAACTGCCCCTGCCTTCTGTGCGGACAGTTCCTCCACCACCTGCTCGGGCAGCACAGCGCTCACCTTTTCCTCTACATCGCTGACCCTTATCTCAAAATCCAGCCCTATCTGCCCCAGCAGCTCCCGCCTGCGGGGCGAGGCTGACGCTAATATAATCTTCATGCCGCCTCCGCTATGCCTCATGGCTGGTCTCCGGGATGAATGTCCTGGTCATCTGCTCTCCCTCTCCTGCCGCCCTCCCGGCTTCGGCCACCGCCTCCTCACAGAATGCCTCCTGGGAACAGTATGCCTGTTTTCCTCTCTTGCTGGCCTTTGTGTATGTGCCGTCCGGCCGCAGCACCGATGCCTTTACATTATCATCCAGCTGGCTCTGCAGGATATGGAGCAGCTTTTCCTTCAATTCCGGGCGGTCCACCGGAAACAGGATTTCCACCCGCCGCTCCAGATTGCGGGGCATCCAGTCCGCGCTGCCGCAGTAAATCTCATAATTCTGGTCATTCTCAAAATAGAAGATACGGCTGTGCTCCAGGAAATTCCCCACGATGGAGCGCACCGTGATATTCTCGCTGACTCCCCTGATGCCCGTCCGCAGGCAGCAGATGCCCCGCACGATCAGATCGATTTTTACGCCCGCCGAAGCGGCGCTGTACAATGCCGCGATCACATCCTGGTCGCAGAGGGAATTCATCTTGGCAACGATGCGCGCAGGCCTGCCCTCCAGAGCGAACTTCTTCTCCCTATCGATAAGATACAGGAAACGGTTCTTCAGCCACAGCGGCGCCAGAGAAAGCTTATTCCACACCAATGGTTCCGAATAACCCGACAGCATATTGAAGACAGCCGTGGCGTCCTCCCCGATGGCCTCGGAGCAGGTGAGCAGCCCGATGTCCGTATAGAGCTTGGCCGTGGCGTCATTGTAGTTGCCCGTTCCCAGATGAACATAGCGCCTGATCCCGTCTTCTTCCCTGCGCACCACCAGCGTTATCTTGCTGTGAGTCTTCAGTCCCACCAGGCCATAGATGACATGACACCCCGCTTTCTCCAGCATCCTGGCCCAGACAATATTATTCTCCTCGTCAAACCTTGCCTTTAATTCCACCAGCACGGATACCTGCTTGCCGTTTTCCGCAGCCAATGCCAGCGCCGCGATAATCGGCGAATTGCCGCTGACCCGGTACAGGGTCTGTTTAATGGCCAGGACTTCCGGATCTCTGGCCGCCTGCCGGATGAAATCCACCACAGGCTCAAAGGTCTGGTATGGGTGATGCAGCAGGATATCCCCCCTGCGGATTTCGTCAAATATCTTGCAGCCTGCCGGCAGCTGTGGCACCGGCTGCGGCGTATATTTGGGAGTCTTCAGATGGTCAAAGCCCTCCAGTCCGTACATCTTCATCAATACGGTCAGATCCAGAGGCCCGTCTATCACATAGAGGTTCTCATCCTCGATGTGGAGTTCCTCCTCCAGAATCCGCAGCAGCCTCTTATCGCAGCGTGCCGCCACCTCCAGGCGGATGGCTTCTCCCCACTGGCGTTTCTTCAGCTGCTTCTCGATTTCTTTCAGAAGATCCGCCGCATCGTCCTCCTCTATGCTCAAATCGGCATTGCGCATGATTCTGAACGGGTACGCGCACACAATGTCATAGTTCAGGAACAGCTTATTCATGTTACGCTCGATGATTTCCTCCAGGAAGATGATTTTCCGCATCTTCCCGTCAGAGGGCAGTTCTACCACCCGGCTGAGCACGCCAGGCACCTGTACCGTGGCAAATTCCAGTTCCTCGCCGCTATCTTTCTTCCGCACCAAAGCGGCTATGTTCAGCGTCTTGTTCCGTATCAGAGGAAATGGCCTTGACGAATCCACCGCCATGGGCGTCAGCACCGGGTACACATTCTCCTCAAAATATTTGTCCACGAAGACCATCTCTTTCTTCGTCAGGTCCTCATGCCTGCCCACAATCTGCAGACCATTCTGCTTCAGCTTGGGCACCAGCGAACGGTTGTAGGTGGAATACTGCAGCTCCACCAGATCATGGATGGCGACGCTTAAGCGCTTCAGCTGCTCTTCCGCCGTCAGCCCGGCTATGTCCGGTTTCTGATACTTGGCGTGGACCATGTCCCGCAGAGAGGCCACGCGCACCATGAAGAATTCATCCAGATTAGATGCCGTGATGCTCAGGAACTTCAGACGTTCAAACAAAAGCGTAGATTTGTCCCTGGCCTCATTCAATACCCTGTGGTCAAACAGAATCCAGCTCAATTCCCTGTTCGTATAATATTCCGGATTATAAAAATCGATTTCTCCCATAATTTTCACCTGTCTCAAAATATTTTTCTCTGCTTCAGCACTGGCTCCACACTGAACACTTCCTTGAAGAAATCCGTGTTAGCCTCCACAAATCCCTTTTCCAGAACGATGTCCGCCTGAGTGTCCACTGTCAGAATCAGCTGTCCGCCTTTCAGCACCGCCTTCAGCCCCTTCAGCTTCTGCTTGTGGCTCCTGTCCAGGCAGCTGGCCAGGCGCAGGATTGCCGTCAGCTTCGCCACCACCAGGAAAGCCTCCTTCTCCAGGCCGCCTGTGCGATGCACATCGTAGATGAATCTGCTGTGATTGAACCGCACCACATTTGCCACAATCTCCCGCTCCTGGTGGGACAGGCCGATGATTTCCGTGGCCATGATGATTTGGAAAGAGTTCTCCCCCGTATCCACCAGGCTGATGTACTTCCCGCAGTCATGGAGGATGGCCGCCAGCCGCAGGTACAGCCGCTCCCGCCTGCCCAGTCCGTGGATTTTCCTGATGCTGTCAAAGATATTGGTGGCGATATTGTCCAGCGTCTCGGAACGTTTCCTGTTCACCATATACCGCTTGCTGATGCTGAAAGCGCAGGCAACGATGTCTTCCTCGAAATCATGCTCTCCCCGGAACATCTTGATTTTCTCCGCGTACTCGTAGGCGATTCCGTCGCAGAGCGTCACCCCCGGCGCCCAGATGCGCTTCACTCCCATCAGCTCCGCAATGCATTTAATCAGGACGGCGCTGATGAACACCAGCGGAACCCTGTCCTGAGGGATATCCATGGAAGAGGCAATCTGCACCGGGTTCTGGCTGCGCAGCACCTCAAAAATCGTGTCGAAATCCCCCGAATCCAGGACTGCTTTCTCGCTGTCCCCGCCCCTCTTCTTCACCGCCCAGGGCGAAAGATAATCATCCACGATAATCAGATTCTGTATCCCTCTGTCCTTCAGGTAAAGCTTCTCGTAGGTATCCAGCCTGGCCATGGCCATCTCATAGATGACATCCTCCATCTGGGAACTTTTTACTGAAAAACGGTTCAGATAATCCTGAATCCGCAGCACCCCCAGCCGCACATTCTGGGTGGAGACCAGCGTGTCATTGTCGAACAGCGACAGCTGGATGCTGCCTCCTCCGATATCCAGGATTGCTGTCTTCTCCTCGATAATCTTCCGGAAGCTGTCCCCCTTTGAGGCGACAGATTTGTAGTCCATAAACCGCTGTTCGGAATTGCTCAGGGTCTCTACCTTAATGCCTGTGCGCTGAGCAATCTGATCCTGCACGATGGTGGTATTCTCTGTCTCCCGGATGGCGCTGGTGCCGTAGGCTTTGTAACTCTCCACCTTGTAGGCTTTCATGATGTCGGAAAAGTCTTTCAGGGTCCGGCAGAGCTCATCCATCTTCTCATTGCTGATTTTGCCCATGGCATAGGTATCAGAACCCAGATCCAGACGTTTGCTGACACAGTCGATTTCCCGCATATTATTTTTCCCGGAAAACGCAAATATCTTAATCGTCAGCTCATAGCTGCCCACATCAATGGCAGCAAATGTCCTGATGCTCATCCTCAGGTCACCTCCTTATTCCCAATATATAGTCAATGAACTGCTGGGCTGTCCGGCCTGAAAGCCCTCCGTGGGACAGTTCCCATTTGTTGGCCTCCAGCAGCAATTCTTCCTCAGGCATATCGATTCCGTATCTGTCCGCCAGCCCCCGCACGATACCCTGGAACTGCTTCTTGTCGGGAGCGCCGAAATAAATCGTGACGCCGAAGCGGTACACCAGAGACAGCTTCTCCTGCACCGTGTCGCTGGTGTGCATGTCCTGGCGGATATCCGGCAGATGTCCGTCCTCCGTCTTGTCGCCGTAATTCTCCCGGATCAGGTGGCGGCGGTTGGACGTAGCGTAAATCAGCACGTTCTCCGGCTTCTTCTCCAGCCCGCCCTCAATGACGGCCTTTAAATACTTATATTCGATTTCAAAGTCCTCGAAGCTTAAGTCATCCATAAAAATGATGAATTTATAATTCCGTCCCTTAATCTGGCTTATACAATCGTTCAAATCCTGAAACTGATGCTTGTATACCTCTATGATCCGAAGCCCTCTGTCATAGTATTCGTTGGCGATGGCCTTGATGCAGGAGGATTTCCCCGTGCCCGCATCGCCGAACAGCAGACAGTTGTTGGCCTTTCTCCCGGACACGAAAGCCTCCGTATTGTCCCGCAGCTTCTTCTTCTGCAGCTCATAGCCTATCAGATCGTCCAGATTCACATGGGCGATATTGAGAATGGGCTCGATCCGCACATGCCCCTGCCCTCCATGGGCAATGCGGAAAGATTTGTGCAGGCCCAACTTTCCCACCCCGTATTCCTTATAGAAATGCGTGAGGGTGTCTTTCATCTCCTCCGGCGTATTGTCCCTGCAGAAGTCCTCCGCCAGCTCACAGATGCGGGCGCAGATTCTGGTATTGTAGACCTTGCTCTCCAGAGTACTGCTCTCATAATGTTCTATCATGAAAAACTCCGGCACATGGAGCCTGTGGCACATGGGTTCGAAGTCATAGTCGTAGAATTCCTTGAATATCATGATATCGTGCAGAACTGCCCGGTTAATCGTCCCATCCATGCTGCCCCGTATTTCACAGCCCCGGCTGTAGCTGTTCTCATTGTTCACCAGGAGGTTGGCCAGATAACAATGCCACAGATTGCCATGGAATCCGTAAGTCCCCGCCAGCTCAATCAGCCTGTGGATACAGTCGTAAAAAAGCGCCGTCACGGCCTCCGCGGTACGGGGCCTGCCCGCGGCCTGCGCCTCTCCCAAGCCGGCCTCCTCATAATGGGACATCAGCCATGCCATATCCTCCAGCAGCTCTCCGTCCCGGAATGTCCTGTATACAATCAGTTCTTTCTCTCTCATATGTCTTCTTCCAGCTTTCTGTCATTCTTCCATGGATTTTCTTCTTCCGTCAATAGTTCCCCAGAATCTTCATATTTCGGGCCTCCTCCCGAAGCCCTCTCAGGGCATTCTTTACGGCGCTGTCCGCCAGGTTTCCCTCGAAGTCTATGAAGAAGCGGTACTCCCAGTTCCTGTCCTCGATGGGACGGCTCTCAATCTTGGTCATGTTCAGATTATTATAGATGAAATGCGACAATATATGATACAGGGAACCGCTCTCATGGGGCACCTCGAAGCAGAGGCTGATTTTTTTCGCGTCTTTTTGGAATATCTTCCGGCCGCTTACGATGATGAACCTGGTGGAATTCGTACCGGAGTGGTTCACTTTTCGCTGCAGCACCTCCAGCCCGTAAATCTCCCCCGCATGCTCGCTTGCAATAGCCGCCTGGGATCTGTCCTGCTCATCCGCCACCTTTTTCGCCGCGAAAGCATTGTTCTGCATGCTGATCTGACGCCAGTCGTGGAGGCTTAAATATCTGGAACTCTGCATCAGGGACTGGGGATGGGAACAGACCGTCCTGATGTCCTCCAGCTTAGCCCCCGGCACGCCCAGCAGGCAGTGCTCTATCTTGATAATCTGCTCCCCCACTATGTAATTTTCATACTCCTGCAGCAGATCGTATATCTCGCTGACGATTCCCGCCGTGGAATTCTCGATGGGAAGCACCGCGAAATCCGCGCTGCCCTCCTCAATGGCATCCATGGCGTCCCGGAAAGCATCCACATGAAAGCTGTCCACGCTGTCCCCGAAAAACCGCATCATGGCCGCCTGGGAATAGGCGCCCTCCGCCCCCTGGAACACCACTCTTGCCTTTGACCTCTCCAGCCGGTCCACGCCGATGAAAGGCAGCGCCTCCAGCCGTCCGCTCTCCATCAGGAGCCGGTACTGGAGCTTCCTGCTCATGGACATAATCTGCTCGAACAGCTCCACCAGGCAGAAACCGTTGAATTCATTGTGGGCCAGGGCGCGTATCTTTGCCAGCTTCTCCGCCTCCCTGCTCTTGTCAAAGACATTCTTTCCGACGGAAATCTTGTATTCCGCCACCTGTCCGCAGATGTCCATGCGCTGCTCGAACAGCCCCGCAATCTGCGCGTCTATAGCGTCAATCCGCTCTCTCAGCTCTGTCAGGTCCATATATGCGACTCCTTTACTTTTAACCTTTTTACTATCTTATACCAAAACAACCTTGATAGCAAGCAAAAAGGGGTGTAAAATATAAGCAACCAAATATGGAGGTCGTAAAAAATGAGATTGAAAAAATCCGTAAAAATCGTATTAGGCATCATCGTCGTGGCTCTGATTGCAGGCATCATAGCCATTCTGGCCCTCTCCCAGCGCGTAGTCATGAATCCGGACGGTACAGTGGGCAACACCGCCGGCAACCTGAACAATGACGGACGCTTCTGCGAATATGACGGCACTGTCTATTTCCTCAATTCCTTCCCCGGAGGCGGATTGTTCGCCATGAATCCGGATGAAACCGATTTCCGCAGGCTCAATTCCATGGAAGTGCGCAACATCCTGGCAGGAGGCAGATATCTCTATTATTACCACACGGGCATCTCCTACGAGGACGGCGGTTTCTCCGGAGCTCTGGGCCTGAGGACGTTCCAGCGCTGTAAGCTCAACGGCAGCAATGCCACTTCCCTGACCACCAATGTGGTAGTGAAAGGGCAGCTGGTGAACAATTACCTGTACTTCCTCACCGCGACTAACGACATTGTGGCTTTTTCCAAGATGAAGATAGACAATTCCGAGCAGGTGCAGCTGGCCGATTATGAGATCAATCCCGCCTGCGCGGAGAACGGCACTATCTATTACAACGGCACCCAGGGCAACCATTTCCTCTATGCCCTTGACACCTCCACTGACGCGCCCAGGGAAATCTGGCGGGGCAATCTGTGGAATCCCGTGCTGGAGGGGGATTATGTCTACTATATGGACGTAGCGAACGACTACAGGCTCTGCCGCTACTCCTTCTCCCAGGACCTCATCGAAGTGCTGACCCAGGATCGTGTGGAATGCTTCAATGTGGGCAGCGGCTATGTCTACTACCAGACCAACGGAACAGATGCCGCCCTGAAATGCATGGGCATCGACGGCAGCAATCCCACCGTCATCGCCACCGGAGTCTACCACCATATCAATATGACCTCACGGTACGTATATTTTCAGGAATTCCAGGACGATTCCACCATCTACCACTCTCCTTTGGGGAGCAGCGGCTACGAGGTGTTCCAGGCCGCAGAAAGCGCGGCGGCAGAGCGCTGATGTCCTGCTGCCCCTCACTCCTCGATATGGTCAAGTCCCTGGCTAAGAATGGTCACGATATGGGAATCGGCCAGTGAATAAAATATGGTCTTGCCCTCCCGGCGGTTTTTCACCAGATCCATCTGCTTCAGCACCCGCAGCTGGTGGGAAATCGCCGACTGGGACATCTTCAACACCGCAGCGATGTCATAGACGCACATCTCCGCGGCTAACAGCACATACAGTATCTTCAGACGCGTACCGTCGCCGAACACCTTAAAGAACTCTGCCAGATCCAGCAGTTCCTCCTCAGGCGGCATCTTTTCGTCAATCTGTCTCAAGGTCTCTCCATCCACATGGAGATACGCATTCTCTTCCATCGGCACCCTCTTCTCTCATTCTCAGAAAATTTTTCCTTGTCACTGCCATTTTACAACAATTTCCGCTTTCGCGCAAATCATTTTTCATCCGTATAAACGGCATATAGTCCCTGCCGGTCATCCCACGTAGCCAGCCACGCCGTTTTCCCATTTTTTGTGCACGATTCATTCCATACTTAATGCATTGACAGTTCACGCGTTCCACAGTAAAATAGAGAAAGTCAGCAGGATTTCAGGATAGAGAGGGTAAAACAATGGTACTGTCTTGTCACAATGTCAGCAAAGCGTTCCTGGAGAACAAGGTGCTGGAAAATGTCAGTTTTCATATAGAAGATTACGAAAAAGCGGCTATCGTGGGCATCAACGGCGCGGGAAAGACCACGCTGCTACGCATCCTGGTGGGGGAGATGGCGCCGGATGACGGAATCGTCACCCTCTCCAGGGGCAAGTCATTCGGCTACCTGGCCCAGGACGGCGCCGTGGACACTGCCAATACCATCTATGAGGAGCTTTTGTCGATAAAGCAGGAGATGATCGACCTGGAGCGCCGCATCCGCGAATGCGAGCTCTCCATGCAGTCTGCGGAGGGTGGCGCTCTGGAGGGCCTCATGAAGCAGTACGCAGCCCTGACCCATGCCTTTGAGGCAGGGGACGGGTATTCCTATAAAGGCGAGATCACAGGGGTGCTGAGGGGCTTAGGGTTCGCGGAGGAGGAATTCGGGAAGTCCGTCTCCACCCTGTCCGGCGGCCAGAAGACCAGGGTGGCTCTGGGCAAGCTTCTGCTGCAGAAGCCGGATCTGATTATCCTGGACGAGCCCACCAACCATCTGGACATGAACTCCATCGCATGGCTGGAGACTTATCTGATGAACTACAAAGGCGCCGTCGTCATCGTCTCCCATGACCGCTATTTCCTGAACCGGATTGCCACCAAGATCATCGAAATCGATCAGACGAAGTCCACCGTGTTTTCAGGGAATTATTCGGACTATGCCGTGAAGAAAGAGCAGCTGCGGGCCGCGGCCATGACCGCCTATCTGAACCAGCAGCGGGAGATCAGGCATCAGGAGGAAGTCATTGAAAAACTCCGCTCCTTTAACCGGGAGAAATCCATCCGGCGCGCCGAGAGCAGGGAAAAGCTGCTGGAAAAAATGGAGGTGCTGGAAAAGCCCACAGAGGCGCGGACGGACATGCGCATCAAGCTTACTCCCAGAAAGCAGAGCGGGAACGATGTGCTCACCGTGGAGGAGCTTGGCAAATCCTTTGGACCTCAGCTGCTGTTCGAGCATGTGAATTTTGAGATCAAGCGGGGCGAGCATGTGGCCGTCATCGGCGACAACGGCACGGGAAAGACCACTCTTTTGAAGATTCTGAACCAGGTGCTCCCCGCGGACAGCGGACGTTTCCGCCTAGGGATGAATGTGGAGATCGGCTATTACGATCAGGAGCACCATGTGCTCCACGGCGAAAAGACCCTGTTCGAGGAAATCTCGGATGATTACCCTCATCTGACCAATACGGAAATCCGGAATCTTCTTGCCGCTTTCCTGTTTACCGGGGATGATGTATTCAAGCGCATCAATGACCTGAGCGGCGGGGAACGGGGAAGGGTCTCCCTGGCCAAGCTCATGTTGGGCAGCGCCAATTTCCTGATTCTGGACGAGCCCACCAACCATCTGGACATCATGTCCAAGGAGATTCTGGAGGACGCCCTGAACAGCTATGAGGGCACTGTGCTGTATGTGTCCCATGACCGTTATTTCATCAACAGGACTGCCCATCGGATACTGGATCTGACGGCGTACCGATTCGTCAATTACATCGGCAACTATGATTACTATCTGGAAAAAAAGGACGATGTCATGGCGGCTATAAGCGCCTCCACAGCCGACACTTCCCCTGCTTTTCGCCAAGCCGATGTAAAAAGCGCCTCTGTTGACGGACAGAGGGCATGCAGCGGGAAAGCCTCCCGGACAGCGGACAGCGAGGATTCCGATGCGAAACAGAACTGGCTTGCAAAAAAAGAGGAACAGGCCCGAATCCGCAAGCGGGAGAATCATTTAAAGAAATGCGAAGAACAAATCGCCCGTCTGGAAGCCCGGGATGCCGAAATCAATAATCTGATGTCCGATCCGTCCATCGGAACACAGGCGGCCAGGCTCCAGGAACTGGCCACGGAACAGGCCAGTATCCAGACGGAGCTTACATCGCTGTATGAAGAATGGGAGACACTGGCGGAATGACAGCTCTTTCTTCCGGTGAACAGAACAGAAGATATAATGAAAGTGTCTGGAGCAGGTATCCAGAATATTACGCAAGAAGGTATGTCATATGACTGACCGGGAACTGCTTTTAGAATCAGGCAAAGACATACGAGAGATGAAGCATGACATGCAAGTCATGAAAGATGACATACATGAGCTCAAGGAGGATGTTCGGGTACTTAAAGAAGATGCGCAGGTTCTCAAAGGGGAAGTACAGGTTCTCATCGACAAGATGAATGCGGCGATTCATGTTGAAGACAAGGGTAGACTGTCTTGAACGGGATATGGAAATCTTAAAGCACCAGGCTTCGTAATGCACGGAGAAAATTTTAAACGGGAATCCGGCGAATACATTGACGGATTCCCGATATTTTTATGTCAAATCAAAAGCACATCCTACAACAGGCTGTCCAAAGTCTCTCTGATGGCCTTAATGAAGTCAAGGCTGTTCAGGATGACGGGATTCTCACAGGTGGATATCAGCGACAGGCTCTTAGTCATCTTTCCGTCCTCCACAGTCTTGATGCAGGCCCGCTCCAGCTTATCGGCGAATGCCGCAAGCCTTTCATTGCCGTCCAGTTCTCCCCGCTTTCTCAGGGCCCCTGTCCAGGCGAATATAGTGGCGATGGAATTGGTGGAGGTCTCTTCCCCTTTCAGGTGCTTGTAATAATGGCGCTGCACGGTGCCGTGGGCCGCCTCGTACTCGTACACTCCGCTGGGCGATACCAGCACGGAAGTCATCATGGACAGATCCCCATAGGCCGTGGCCACCATGTCGGACATCACATCGCCGTCATAGTTCTTACATGCCCAGATGAAGCCGCCCTCGGAGCGGATCACCCTCGCCACGGCGTCGTCAATCAATGTATAGAAATACTCAATACCGAGTTCCTCAAACTTCTGCTTATACTCCGCGTCATATATCTCCTGGAAGATATCCTTGAACGTATGATCATATTTCTTGGAAATGGTGTCTTTGGTCGAGAACCACAGATCCTGCTTCGTGTCTATGGCATAGCCAAAGCATGCCCTCGCAAAGCTGCTGATGGATTTTTCCGTGTTGTGGATGCCCTGCAGGATACCCGCTCCCGTGAACTCATGGATTACTTTTTTGGTCTCGGTACCGTCCGCCGCCGTGAACACCAGCTCCGCTTTTCCGGGCCCCGGCACTTTGATTTCCGTATTCTTGTAGACATCTCCGTAGGCATGGCGGGCGATGGTGATAGGTTTGCTCCAGTTCTTCACATAGGGCACGATTCCCTTGACCAGAATCGGCGCACGGAACACTGTTCCGTCCAAGATGGCCCGGATAGTCCCGTTAGGGCTTTTCCACATCTCTTTCAGGTCGTACTCTTTCATTCTGGCCCCATTGGGGGTAATAGTGGCGCACTTTACGGCCACACCGTATTTCAGCGTGGCGTTGGCGGAGTCCACCGTCACCTGATCATCAGTGGCATTGCGGTGCTCCAGCCCCAGGTCATAGTACTCTGTCTTCAGATTGATATAGGGGAGCAGCAGCTCATCCTTAATCATCTGCCAGAGAATCCTCGTCATCTCATCGCCGTCCATCTCCACCAGGGGAGTAGTCATTTCAATTTTGTTCATATAAACCTCCGTTCAATTGTGCTTTTCGTCAATCTTCTCCACATCTGCCATCAAAGCCTTTTCACTCTTTATCCTCTTTGGCATAGGCCTCATGCAGACCATTTTTGACCATGTTCTCGTAGGCATTTATCATATGCTGGTGGGCAAGCTGTTCCGCCAAGTCCCCATCTCCCTCCCTGATGGCCTCCATGATCTGCTTGTGCTCCTCATTGGACTTCGGTCCCCTGTTCACATTGGACAGGGTCTTCCTGCGCACCCGCAGAACATAGCTGTGGAAATCTTTCAGCTGATGCTCCAGAATCTTGCTGTTGCAGGCTTCATACATAATATCGTGGAAACGGTTGTCCAACTCTGCCAGCTGCTCCAGATTTCCCTTTCTGGCATGGAATTCCCCCAGATAGACATTCTCCTCCATCTCGTCCATCTGCTCCCGGCTGATATGTTCCGTGGCCCAGCGGGCGCACAACCCTTCCAGCCGGGAACGAATCATGTAGATGTCTTTCACATCTTTCTCCGTGATTCCCGTGACATAGGCGCCCTTGTTGGGAATAATCTGAATCAGCCCCTCCAGTTCCAGCTGGCGGAATGCCTCCCGCACCGGAGTACGGCTGACACCCATCTCCTCCCCAATCGCCACTTCCTTCAGCTCCTCGTGCTCCGCGTATTTCCCGCTGAGGATGTCGCTCCGAAGCTTGTTGAATACACGGCCCCGCAAAGAGTACTTGTCAGTAACCTCCTGCTTTACATCGTAACTGCCCATTTCTTTTTGTTCTAACCTCCCCTGCCGCCTCACTGCGGCAATCGTAAATTTATTTCTCTTCTGCTGCCGATTTCAGGGAGAGATTCTTTTCCCGGCAGACCCGCTCCACGCATGCCACGATTTCCTCATCGGTCATTACCGTGACTCGCCCGCCCGCGTACTCCTCATCCACCCATTTCTTGATTTCGGCTACCAGCTCAGAATTCTTTCCTATCTGCTCCTCGCCCTTTAATTTATAATATGTATTGATCCAATGGGCGATGCCCGCAAGCCCCGAGGTGTTGGATATGGCGCAGAGCACCGGCCTGTTCAGGAACTTCTCCGTGTCGAAGATGTTATAAATCTCCTCGTTCTTCAGCAGGCCGTCCGCGTGTATCCCCGCCCGGGTCACATTGAAATTCCTGCCCACAAAAGGAGTCCTGGGCGGAATCTGATAGCCAATCTCTTTCTCGTAGTACTCGGCAAGTTCCGTGATCACCGTGGTATCCATCCCATTCAGGTCGCCTTTCAGCTGGGCGTACTCGAAAACCATGGCCTCCAGCGGCGTATTGCCCGTCCGCTCTCCGATTCCGAACAGCGAGGTATTAATGCCGGCGCAGCCGTAAAGCCATGCTGTGGTGGAATTGGACACCGCTTTATAGAAATCGTTGTGCCCATGCCATTCGATCAGCGCATGGGGCACCCCGGCGTGAGTGTGGATGGCATAGATGATGCCCTGTACGCTTCTGGGGATAACCGCGCCGGGATAGTTGACCCCGTAACCCATGGTGTCGCAGGCGCGAATCTTGATGGGAATCTGGTACTCCTCCATCAGCTTCATCAACTCCAGGCAGAAAGGCACCACATAGCCGTAGATATCCGCCCTGGTGATGTCCTCCATATGGCATCTGGGACTGATTCCCTCCTCCAGGCACTCTTTGACTACGCTCAAATAGTGTTCCATGGCCTGCCGCCTTGTCATCTTCAGCTTTAAGAAGATATGGTAATCGGAACAGCTGACCAGAATGCCCGTCTCTTTCATGCCGATTTCCTTCACCAGCTTGAAGTCCTCCTTGCTGGCCCTGATCCAGCTGGTGATTTCCGGGAATCGATAACCCTTTTCCATACATTTATATACGGCATCCCTGTCCTTCCTGCTATACAGGAAAAACTCGCTTGCACGTATCATGCCGTTAGGCCCGCCCAGTTTATGTAAATAGTCATATATCGTTACAATCTGCTCCGTGGTATAGGGCGCCCTGGACTGCTGCCCGTCCCGGAACGTAGTATCCGTTATCCAGATCTCCCGCGGCATATTGTGGGGAACGATTCTGTCATTGAAAGGAATCTTCGGTATCTCCGAATAAGGAAACATATTGCGGAATACATTCGGCTTCTTTACATCATCCAGAATATACATATGCTCTTCTATTTCCAGCAGATTGTTATTCTGGTTCATAGTAACCGGACGATTTTGGAACGTCTCGTTCTCTCTCATGTTCATCCCTTCTTTCCATATGGCTTCATGTCCGTATTATTGTATACAATCATGCAGAATGTGTCAATGCTTTTTCACAAAAAATAGCCACTTCCTGAAAGATTTTCATCGGAAATGGCATATGCTCAGCCCAGCAGCCTCTCTACGTTCAGAAGCCCCCAGCCCTGCCGATTCCAGGGGAGTCCCAGATCGGAGGCTGTATATTGTAGTTTTCTTTTGCACTCCTCGTTGGTCATGCGGGGATACTTCTGAAAAGCCAGCGCTGCCGCCCCGGCCACCACGGGCGTGGCCATGGAGGTGCCGCTCTTTGGCACGTAGGCGTATCTGCCGCGCCCTCTCTGGGCATACAGGCCACAGGAGATGATATCCGTGCCGGGGGCCACGATATCCGGCTTGCGGATGGGACTCCCTGAAACGCCCCGGCCGGAATACAATTCGCAGCTCCGGGGGTTTCCCGCCGCGAAACTTCCATCGTAGCAGCCCACTGTCACCACCCTGTTGCCGCCCACCGCGGAGATGCTGCCCTCCCTCGGGCCCTTATTCCCGGCGGCGCACACTACAAGGATTCCGCTGCGCCACAGTTCCTCCATCCTGTCCTGCAAGAGCTGCTCTTTCGCCGGTTCCCGGAGATTTCCGATTCCCACGGAAATATTCACGATTCTGATGTCATACTCCCGGCTAAGCCCCAGCACCCAGTCCAGGCCCTCCAGCATAGCCTCCGTGGAGCCATCGCCCCTCTCGTCCAGGATTTTTCCCACCACCAGCCGGATTCCCGGAGCCATGCCCCGGTAGCGGCCACCGGATAAGCGTCCGTTTCCGCACAGGATGCCGCATACGTGGGTGCCATGGCCGCTGTCGTCGTATATCCACTCCCCGTGCCCCACGAAATCACGGAAACACACTGCCCTGCCCCGCAAATCGGGATGGCTTCCCATTCCTGTATCCAAGACGGCGACCGTCACTCCTCTGCCGTCCGTTCCGGCAGGAAGTTCTCCGGCCACCATTTTCCTCACACGCTGCATATTTCAAATGCTCCGGCATATATTTGGTATATTATATGCCGATATGCGGCAATCCGTACTTCCCCGGGGCATGCTATCCGCAGATATCGCCTGGGACTTCTTTCTCCTGCGGCTTTTCCTCCTGTTGTATCTCCTCCGCTTCTATGCTATCGGCTTCTATGCCATCAGCTTCCGTTTCAGCAGGCAGTTCGGCCCGTTTTTTAAACCGCGCGAAGAATCCGCCTCTTGATGCAATGCCTCTTATAGACCGCAGGCCGCTTTCTTCTGCTTTACCCGCGGTTTCCCTGATTTTGCGGTTCTCCTGTTCCAGACGCTTCTGCGCGCGCCTTTCTTCCTTTTGCTTAATTTTCTGGTTCTTTCGGATTTCTTTTCCCGCGGCCTTTTCTATCTCGCGAATCTGACTTTTTGCATCCTGTATTTTTCTCTTTTCATGTCGATAAGGGTCATGGAGAAAGTACGATATCATACCAAGTATCGTTACTGCCCCTCCCGCAATGGCCGCATACGGAAGAAACAGATCATATTCCTCATATCCCAGTTCATAGCACACGAACATGACCATCATCGCCGGGAATATCAGTATGTACAGAATCTTACAGACCACATCCAGCAGGGCTTTCTGCTTTTTTCCGGCCAGCGCTCCCTCCACAGCGGTATAGGCTAACATCAAAAGACAGACTTTCGAGCCGAAACCGTGCAGCACTCCACAGAGGATAGTCAGCGCCAGTGACAGAAAGAACAGCACTGCGGCAGCGCCCCGATACAGAGCGTTTTTGTACTCTTTCATTCCTGCCAGCTTATCTTCGGTAATCCCGTGGGCCTCATAAATCTGCATATTCAGCTGTTCCTGGAATTCCCGGTTATATTTTCTGGCCTCTTCCGTCTGCCACATGCCGTCATCGATGGATTCCCGCAGACCGGCAATCACTTCCTGCTCCTGCAGCAGCCGTTCCAGCCTGGCGTCCTCCGCCGCGCGCTGCCGCTCTATCTGCTGCTTGATATATGCGGCTTTCTGCACCCGCAGATTTTCTTTTTTAAGTTCCTCCCGGGGCAGTTTTACCTCTTCCTGCGTATTTTCCATATCATCCGCTCCTATCCGCCGCAGGGCTCTGCATTCCAAAAAGCCCGCTCAGGAATATTATAAGACTTCCTGCGCAGGCTGGCAATATCCTCTCTCCTAAAATTGCAGACTCTTTCAATGTACGAATCTCTCAAGAGAATATTTCCCGGCATATGCCGTGAATCTCCGCTGAAAATCCGCACTGTCATTCCTTACGCTGCGGAGCGATTCGTGGAGGTTCATATTGTGTTGGGCCATATCGATGACACATCCGGCAATGTTGGAACAATGGTCCGAAGTGCGTTCCAAATTGGTGAGCAGATCCGACCATATAAAACCGGCCTCAATGGAGCAGGCCCCCTGCTGCAGGCGCAGGATATGGCGGGTGCGCAGCTGCTCTTTCAGCTGCTCGATCACCTGCTCCAGAGGCTCCACCATGGAGGCAGTCTCTAAGTCGTCCGACAGAAACGCTTTCAGCGACAGATCCAGAATTTCATTTACCGCCGAGGTGATGACTTCCATCTCAGATACTGCGGCCTCCGTGAACGTCAGCTCCTTTTCCTGCATTTCCTCTGCGGACTTCGATATGTTGACCGCATGGTCAGAAATCCGCTCAAAGTCCCCAATCATCTTCAGAAGCTTCGCCGCCTCCGCGCTGTCGGAACTGCTGATCTGTTTCTCACTGAGCTTTACAAGATAGGTTCCCAGAATATCCTCATAGTAATCAGTCTTTTCCTCTTTCTCGCGGACGGATGCCGCAAGGTGCGGGGAATCATCCTGCAGACAGGACAGGCTTATCTTCAATGCGCTTACCGCGGTCTCCGCCATGTCCGCCGCCACCTCGCGGCAGCGCTCCAGGGCAATGGGAGGAGTCGCCAGTAATCTCTCGTCCAGTTCCGACTGGCTCTCCGGCTGCTTTGCATCCGGTACGAGCCGGTTCACCAGTTTTTCCAGGAACCCTGAAAGAGGCAGCATCAATATCGTGCATAAAAGATTGAAGACGGAGTGGGCCACGGCAATGCCGAACAGGGAGGCCGGTTCCCCTAAAAGCGCCAGGTTCCAGATTTCTTTTATCAGGCAGAAGACAGTCAGCCAGACCGCCGTTCCGATTACATTGAAAGACAGGTGCACCATAGCTGCCCGCTTGGCGTTCTTGTTGGCTCCCACCGAGGAAATCATGGCGGTCAAACAGGTGCCGATATTCTGTCCCATGATGATGGGAATGGCGGCGCCGTAAGAAACCTGCCCCGTGACGGCCAGGGCCTGCAAGATGCCCACCGAAGCAGAACTGGACTGAATGATGGCTGTAAGGACAGCCCCCGCCAGCACGCCGAGAATCGGATTTCGGAACATGATGAAAAGATTCTGAAACCATGGGACGCTGCGGAGTCCGGAAACGGCCCCCGACATGGTTTCCATGCCGAACATCAGGGTGGCAAAGCCCAGCAGAATCATACCGGTATCTTTCTTTCTGTCATTCTTGCAGAACATATAGAAAATGATGCCGATCAAAGCCAGGACGGGCGTAAAGGAGGACGGCTTCAAAAGGCTTACGAATATGTTGCCGCTGTCGATTCCCGCAAGGCTCAAAATCCATGCGGTCACTGTGGTGCCGATATTGGCTCCCATGATGACATTGATTGCCTGGGCCAGTGTCATCAGGCCGGAGTTCACAAATCCCACCACCATGACCGTAGTGGCCGAAGAGCTCTGAATCACCGCCGTAATGCCCAGCCCGGTCAGAAGCCCGGCGGCTCTGTTCGTCGTCAGTTTTCCGAGAAGCTGCCGGAGATTTCCCCCGGCCCTGCGCTCCAGAGCCTGTCCCATAATGTTCATGCCGAACAGAAACAGGCTTAATCCCCCAATCAGTGTGAGTATATTGAAAATATCCATTATCTTCCTGCCTTTTCCATCTTTTTTCTATGGAATATATTTTATCAAATGTACAGCAAATCTATTATCGAGATTTTGTAAAGTTCTTGTAAAGTTTTGGTTTTAGCCTTTAATCTCTCCTGGATGTCCTGTCCTCCTCCAGTCCCTACAGAACATCAAAACCTTTCCGTCTTTGTTGCATCCGTAATTACGTTCTGCTGTTGTCACGTCTTATGTCAAATTTTCATTTGCAGCCTGTCTTCTCCCCTCTGGCATCCGTCTCGCAGCGCAGCACCTCTTTCTCCGTGAATCCGAAACAAGCAGCATAACTTGTCAGAAGTGGTGGCCACCACCTCAAGATTGTTCAAATTCCCGGCTCTGCTGATTTTTATTCAGCCTTTCCCTGTCTTGATCCTCAGCACCATAAAGGAAAGCGGCGGCATTGCAATACCCTCCAGAGCGTCATACTCTCTCTCATAAGGCACGGCCCCATCCGGCTCCTCCATGCAGTTATACACATCCCTGCCTGCCCCGGTCAGTATGACAGCCTGGGCCTTACCGCAGTTCTTCCACTCTTTCGGAAGTTCCAGATTCAGCGTCTGCTCCCTTTCTTCGGAATTGACCGCTTTTACGATTACGTCACCGCTTTCTTCGGCAAGGCTGACAGAATAATAGATGCCCTGGGCTGCAGCCTCCTTTTCCCCGCCGCAGGTATCCAGCACCGCATCTCCCATATTGCAGGCGTACATCTTCTGCACATAATAGCTGGGGCTGCCATAGCAGGACGCGCCATCGAACCAGATCATGTCCGGCGACCACTGGGTATATCCCAATCTGGCGAACAGCGGCGCGTATGAGGCCAGCACCACCACGTCCGCGTTCCGCTCCACCCCGGTGAGGAAAGCAGCCTCCGACAGAGCGCCATCCAGTGTATTTGCCTTTGGATTGTTGAATCCATTGGACGGATGGGCCGCATACTCTCCCGAGAATACTTTCACCTTTCTGGAATACCCGTCATAGAAATCCACATGCCCGTACAGCCACTCAGGCTTCACATAGTAATGTTCGTCCACGGCATACACGAAATTCTTCTGATTCTCATGGGCATGGTAGAATTCCCAGGCCTTCGTGTAGCGCTCGGAGGTCACATCGGGCCCTGCGGAACCAATCAGCCGGATATCAGGCGCTTTTTCATGTATCGCTTTTTCGAATATTTCATATCGTTCAAAGAAATCCGCTTTCTCCGTCTGCCACTGCTCATTGCCGATTCCAAGCATCGTAAGGCCGAATGGCTCCCTGTGCCCCATACGGGCGCGGACAGCTCCCCAGGGCGTGTCCTCCCCGCCGTTGGCAAATTCTATCAAATCCAGCCCATCCTGCATGAATTCCCGGAAAGCGGCACTGTCCCTGTCCACCAGCTCATCAGACTGGTACTGGCAGGCAAAGCCTACGTTCAGCACCGGCAGAGGCTTTGCTCCCAATAGCTCGCAGAGCAGGAAATATTCATAATAACCGAGGCCCAGAGTCTGGTTGTAATGGCTGTAATCGCCCTCGTATCCGTTCTCCTCTTTGGTCTCATGCACTGCCCAGCGGTTCCAGTTGTTCTTCCTGGCCCATACCGGCTTTAAGCTGTCCTTATAGCGATAGCGGTTGGCCAGGGTATTTCCCTCCACAATGCAGCCGCCCGGGAACCGCAGGAAACCAGGGCGCAGCTCTTTCAACATGTGGAACAGATCCCTGCGGAAGATACCCTCCACCGCGTCCCCGGGAAACAGCGAGACGAAATCCAGCTCTACAATGCCGGACTTTGACAGGCACAGGGCAAACGTGCCTCGCTCCACGGACTCCTGCGCCTCCATGACCGCCTCATATTTTCGGAAATGGTTGTAGGTCTCCTCCTGGCCTGCCGACGCGGAAATCTTCCCCTGGGCGTACCGGACTCCGTCCTTTTCCACGAAAAAGAGGAATTCGGCCTCAAACGCCACACATCTGGCCCAGAATGTGAGTCTGTAGTCCATTCCCTTTTTTAAATATATGCCGTCATAGGCTTTGTTCGCTATGCCCTCCCCATCCTGCGCTGTCTCCAGACGCATGTAATGGGGATTTTCTTCGCTTAAGGGACTGCCGGTGACACAGCGCAGCCTGGCCCGGGCTGTGGCCGGATACGCGCTCCAGGCATATCCGCCGTCGTATTCTGTCTGATAATCGCAGGCCTTTCCCGTGGCCTTTACAGCCTCAAAGGAACGGTTCTCCAGCATTTCGGCGTACAGGCCGCCGTCTGCCGCGTAGTTGATGTCCTCGAAGAACAGGCCTATCATGCCATTTTGTATTCTGTTTTTTTCTTTGAGTTGGATTTTAATCTTCATAACTTAGTCCTCCATCTTTTTAAGACAGTGTCAAAAACTACCCTGTTTTTGCTCAGTTTTTTCTTATTGCCTTCCGCCAGCTGGATAAAGTCAATATCTTCACCGATACGTTCGATGGTTCCGGAGTCCTTTAACTCTTTGAGGATTCTCTGAACCTGTCTTTCAGAAATCCCAAGTTCCAATGCAAGGCTTTTGGCGGTATGTCTTTCATCCTTCCACAAAAGTTTTACAGTCTCCCGCATTTTACAATGTAGTTATTCCTCTACTACAAGTCAGTATAGCATACCTCTTATAGACTATCAAAATAAATTTTGCAGTTTGAAAGATTTCTTACTCCCGGCTAAAGCTGCATCGCATATCTGCCACCCCTGACGGCAGATGCCCTATGAGAAAGCCCCGGTCTGCTGGATACGATGACGGTCTGCAATCTCCACCCGAATGCGGCGTTTTTTCAACAGCTGTACTCCCTCTCCAGGCCGTTCTTCCAGATACCACTGCACCGCATCTCCCAGAGACTGACGCTGTAGATGCACGGCAAACCCCTTTCCCCAGACAAGACAGGCTGTTTCCAGCGGATACTCCCTATACTCTGGAAGTTTCTCCCTTTCCTCTTCCCCCTGGAAATCATCCCGGGAATCCTCCGCCCGCAGCTGCTCCTGCAGTTCCAGCAAATCCAGGTTCACCTCTTCCACATAACTCCCCGTGAGGGACAGGGCACTTCCCTCCCCCTCTTCATTCCCCAGAGCCTGGCCGATGGTAAGGACATTCACCCAGTCCGGCAGCCACTTTCCGAGAGCGGCATCCATCCACCGGGCAAAAGTCTCCCACAGCCGGTATCCGCCGAACACCGTGAAGTAATCCGCCACTGTCTGCCCCGTTCCATGGACAGAATCCTGAAAATCCTTCTCCCCATAGCAGTATTCCAGCCTGTGGTCAAGCCCGGATACCGTGAGAAGCCCTCCGTAGACCTCCACCTCCGTAACGCCCTCCAGCTCCGGTCTCAGCCAGTCCGCAAGGAGCCTGTCCAGGCTTTGGGCCCGGTACATCCTGGTGGTGCCGTCAGCGTAATACATGCCGCTGTCCCCCTGGTAGACACACAGGGGCCAATAGTCCGACTGGGGCGAATATTTGAACCCCCACCCAAAGCGCCCTACATAGCGTTTCCCCTCTTTGATCTTCGTCCGGGAGACATCCATGTGGAAACCCATGCTTCTCTCATATTCTGCGGAATGGACGCCGACAGGAAAGCCGAAAGGAGACAGCGCCCCGTAGAATACCTTATCATGCCGTCTCTCCCTCTCCTGTCCATAGCGCAGCACACAGTAGCCTTCCACCCCTTCCGGGAACCCCATGGCCTTTAACACCGCCCGGGCTTTCTGCGGCAAATCCATCCCCTCCAGATTCTGCACGGCCAAAGGCACAGGCTTGGGCTGGCGCAGCAAAAGCAATGACTCCCGCGCAAGGTTTTCCAGCTCCACAGGGTCTGGCGCAGACACCCGACTCCCTCCCAGTCCCAGAGCATCCAGGGACAGCGGAACCTCCTTCCAGCCGAACTCCGCCCTTCTGAAAATCCTGTCCTCCCAGCCGAACTCCATCTGGCGGAAGATACGGATTCCTTCCCCGGAAACCACCGCCCGGAAACAGAACCTCTCCTGTTCCTCATAACAGACCGCCCTGGTTCCCGCAGGCAGACGGTCATTGTCCGCGGCCAGCAGCCTGGCCAGCAAAGGACAGATCTGGGGATACAAAGGAAGTTTCCCCAGCCACTGCAAAATCAGCTCCTCCGCCGTCGTCCGCTCCGAATTCTCAATAGCTGTCACAGCCAGCAGAAAGAAGAAATCTGCCGCCCGGGAATGCTCCAGAGCCCACTGGCGCAGTTGGGCAAAGGACAGTACCGGAGTCAGCACCGGCGCTTCCTCCACGAAATACAGGCAGTAATGATAATGGAACTCCACCCGCAAGACCTTGCCGTCTGGCAAGTCGCATACCGCGCTCACCGGTTCCGGGATAGACTCCGTCTCCTGGCAAAATCCCGTAAAGGCCCTCTGCCATACCCTGGAGGGCGCGTAGAGATAGCGGATATAGGCCGGAAGATAGCACTCCCCGTCCATCTCATACAGATATCCGTCCTCCCAGGCTCCCCGGATCCGGCTGTGGCGGAAACCGTATCCCCGCATCAGATAGTACTGCCAGAAATCCCCATTCCCCTCCAAATCGTCCATGTCCACCTCCGGAACAGGCATTCGGAAACGGTAATCAATCTCTTTGCACATCCGCCCTGTGCTCAGGGAGCGCAGCAGGCTCTCCAGTAATTCCGTGCGTCTGGGCTCCGGATAATTCCCCTGCTGCAGATACCGAATCAGTCCCTCTGTCAGGGAACGGGGCATCACGAGCCTTTTCGCTCCCCCGTAAAGCTTGTCGAACAGCCCCCTGTTCTCCCGCAGCTGCCCCCACTCCGGCATGGCGAGCAGAGCCTC
This sequence comes from Acetatifactor aquisgranensis, assembly GCF_943193215.1. Lineage (NCBI taxonomy): Bacteria > Bacillati > Bacillota > Clostridia > Lachnospirales > Lachnospiraceae > Acetatifactor > Acetatifactor aquisgranensis. The sequence continues at coordinate 36,521 of NZ_CALPDH010000022.1, forward strand.
CACCTGTTCTTTTATCCGGGGCGTTTCCTCGTAGATGGATTTCTCGTAATTGTTATGGTTGTCATTGATGATCCGGGAGCAAAGGCGGTATACTTTGACGGCCTTCTGCTCCAGTCCCTCCTGACCAAAGAGCATCTCCTCCACCTGAGGCAGCTGTCTTTGCACCTGTTCCTTCAAAGCCCCGTACAGCCCTCTGGTGCTGCTGTGCTCCAGCTCCCGGAAAGAGAACTTCTGGTACAGGAACTTCAGCACACATTCCGGCAGCCGTTCGTCCTTCAGCCACTGGACATAGAGCTTCACCACGCATTCGCTGCGGCTCTCGTAGTCTGTCCCGCCCAGCCGTTTGCCGTTGCGCTCATAGAGATAGTGAACCTGTCCGAAACTCAGGATATGCTGCCATTCTTCTTTTTCCGACTCCGTAAGCTGTCCCTTAAGCCCCATTTCCTTTAAATTCAGATAATCAGAAAAGGCATTATGGCGCACCTTGTTGGCGGGCTGTTTCATCATCCGCCTGGTCATGGATTTCAGGTCACAGTCCCAGCCCTGTCTGTTGAAAATCTCTGCCACCAGTTTCCTGGCGGGGAAAGTCTGCTCTACCGTGACCTTGTACCACTCCTTGGGGTATTTCATTCCCTGTCCGTACTCTTCCCCGGCAAAATGGGGAATCAGCGCATAGGCGATGGCCAGCTCCTGAAGGAGGGCCATGGGAAGATTGCCGCATGGGCAGATTTCCTGTTCCATGAGGTAGGTGTACAGGCCCCTGGCAAATTCCTCCGAGTACTGTTCTCCCAGAAAAGTCTCCGACAGGAAAAAGCGTCTCCAGGTGTCGGCGTTTTTCGCCTGTTTTGAATTTGTAAAAAGGGAGATGAATTCATGCAGGGCGCCTGTGTCCATGCTTTCCTGTATGGCCTTCTGCTGCGCGTCGGCAAGTCTCTCTAAAAGGGAAACCATCCGGCCAGATTCCGTGTCATTGCTTTTTACACTTTCACTGCTTCTTCTGTCTTCCGGGCTTTCTCTGTCTGTATCCGCTGTCCGGGCAAAATCCAGCGCCTGTCTGTAAGCCTGATTCAGCTCCACAAAATATTCCGGCTCCTCCTCCGGGTGGTGCAGCCTGGACTGGGCCGCATAAGCGCTCCGGATTGCTTTCCTGTCAGCAGTGGGTTTTATTCTCAAAAGCCCCCATATGTCACTGCTCATCGTCTTACTCCTCTTCCCAATCTTCCTGATTATTCCCTGTTTTCACAGTCCTCTTCCCGTTGTCCTGATTCTCTTTCCCTTCGCTCCGGTTCTCTCCCACTGTCACAACCCTCTTCCGAATCATTCCGGTTCTCGTCCTTGCTGTCCCAGTCCTCTTTCCCACCGTCCCGGCTCTCGTCTTCGTCGTCCCAGCCTTCTTCCTCATACCAGTCATAGGAGACTCTTCCGTCGAACAGTCTCTCCTCTTTTGTCTCCCGGCTCTCCTCCAGTATGGACAGCCAGGCCCTGGCAGTCTCCCAGGCGTTCCTGACCGCCTTCTTTCTGCCGCTGCACAGCCCCTGGGTGATGCTTCCTATCATGGCCCCGATACGCTCCCGCCGCTCTCCGGTGCTTTCCTCGAAATATGCCAGGAACCGTGCCAGCATCTCCCGGTTCTCCGGCTGCTCAATGGGCGGCAGCATAATCTTCTCCATTTCCTTTGTATACCGCTCCAACTCTTCCGCGCTCAGAGCCTGGTTCGCCAGCAGGATCTGTCTCCGCTCCCCCATTTCGTTTTCCACCGACACATGCAGGATGCCGTTGATGTCGTATGTGAACTGCACGTCCACCCAGGCCTGTCCCGCCGGTTTCAAGGCCACCTCTATGGCCACCTCCCCCAGATAGACATTGTCGTCCACATAATACTCTTCTCCCTGGTAAATCTTCACCAGAATCTCCCTCTGATAATCGCCGGTAGTGACGAACCGATTCCTACAGGAAGCGGGGAGGGTGGAATTGCGCTCAATCATAGGGCTCAAGACATTCTTGTCCTGACCGCTCCTGTTCCGAATCCCAATCCCCAGGGTAAAGGGACACACATCCGTCAGCAGCATGTCCCGAATCTCCTCCCCGCGTCTGCGGATTCCGGCGTAAATCCCCGCCCCCAGGGCCACCACCCGGTCTGTCTCGTCCAGCACCACAGGCTCTTTCCCCAGAAGCTCCGACAGGAACCGCTTCACCACCCCCAGCCTGGAGGAACCGCCCACCATGACCAGGTCATCTATCCGGGAGACCCTGGAATCCGCATCCTCCAGAAGATGCAGAAAAAGCTGCTTCATCTTCCCGAAAAGCGGCATGCACAGCTCAAAGAGAATATCCTCCGTCAACGGCGCCCTGCACGCCTTTCCTCCTACGGTCAGCTCCATGTCTGCACGCCCGCCAGAAGCCAGGGCGCATTTGCACTGCTCCGCGAGATGCCGAATCCTTGCCAGTTCCTCCAGGGGCAGCCGTTCCTCCACAAGGCCGTTCTCCCTGCAGAAATAGGACTGAATCGCCCTGTCGATGTCGTCCCCGCCCAGATGGTTGTCTCCGGCCACAGCCACAATCTCTATCACGTTCTCAAAGCATTCCACATAGGACAGATCCAGCGTCCCGCCCCCGAAGTCGAAGACGATCAGCGTCCTGTCCTCCTGACCTGCAGCCATCCGGTAGGCCAGGGCAGCCGCCGACGGCTCATTGATCAGGCGCTCCACCTTCAGCCCCGCCACCTGGGCCGCCTTCTTGGTGTCGCTCCTCTGTCTGTCGTTGAAATAGGCCGGAACCGTCACGATGGCTTCTTCAATCTCCTCCTGCAGCACCCTCTCCGCATTCCTCCTCAGCCGCTCCAGCACCATGGCCGACAGCTCCATGGGGGTATACGCTCTGCCACCCAGACTGTACTCCTTTGCCGTGCCCATAAAGCACTTGAAAGAAGCTACCGTGTCGTCGGGATGGGTCAGCAGCCGTTCCTTTGCCGCCGCTCCCACCAGAAAGCCTTCCCCCTCCACATATCCCACCGCGCTGGGGAACAGCACTTCCCCGTCCTCACCCGGAATCAGCTCCAGCCTGCCGTCCCTCCAACAGGCCGCCAGGCTGTTGGTCGTCCCCAAGTCTATTCCTATGATTGCCATGTCCCTACCTCCTGATTATCCTTATATATTCCTAAAATATCCAGATTGCTTATACTGAGGCCTTGCCCGGTTTCCCACTACAGTCCGAATCTTGAATTCTGCCAGGATGCCCACCAGAGTATTATCGCAGATCCCTCAAATGCTTTTCCCGGCCAGAGCCGTTCCGGCCCCATAAAGTTTTCTATTGTATTTACCGTGGTAAGATACAGGAATGGACAGAAAAGACCTTGAGGCAGGCCCTGTCGGACAGCAGGCCTGATATATCCGGCAGCGGGAAGAACAGCTGCCGGATATAAGAAAAAGGGCAGAGCCCAGAAACTTTTTATAGAAAGGCTGAACCAGTTACCCTGAATCACAGCACCCATTTTTTCATCGCAAGCGGATTTTTAATCCGCGGACTACTGCCTCATGCCTCCCCGGCGGCCTGCAGAAACGCTGCGAATATCTTCCGGCTGTCCTCATTGACCCGATAGGAGAACTCCGGATGCCACTGGACGCCCCAGACGAACTTCCTGTCCGGCATATAGATTGCCTCCACGATGCCGTCCGGCGCGCAGGCCATGGCCCGAAAAGGTTCGGCAAGCCGTTTGATTCCCTGATGGTGACAGCTGTTTACCCCTGCTTTCTCCGTCCGCAGCACCCTGCTAAGCGGAGAATCCGGCTCCAGACGGATTTCATGGGCCTTTCCGTCATAGGGCGGCTGCATCCGATGACAGATTTCAGAAGGGCGTTCCGTAGTCAGATCCTGATACAGACTCCCGCCGTACACCGCATTCATCAGCTGATGCCCCCTGCAGATTCCCAGCAACGCCTTATCCCGTTCCACGGCTCCCCGCAGAATACAGGCATCCATCCTGTCCCTGACAGGCGCCGTATCGCCGCACTGCCGGGAAACCTCTTCTCCGTACACGGCGGGCGCCACATCCTGCCCGCCAGTCAGCACAAAGCCGTCACAGGCCTCCAGAAAATAATCCAGCTCCGGCTCCTCCGTGCACAAAGGCGGCATAAGCACAATCGCTCCCTGCTCCTCCAGCCCTTTCATGTAGCCGGGCAGCATCCAGTAGCTGTCTCTTCCCTCATCATACAAAGGCATTATCGCTATCACAGGTCTCCCCTTATACATAATGGCCCCTCCAGTCTTTTTTAGGATTATTATAGGGGCTGGGGACATTTTGTCAAGAATTATTATTTTAACATGTATTTTTAATCTTAATAACGATATTTCTTTCTGCACCCAATCAAAAACAGCACCGCCACAACCGCCGCCATCAACTCTGCGGCCACGGTGGAGATCCAGATGCCGTCCAGTCCCCAGATCAGCGGAAAAATCAACACTGCCGCCACCTGGAACACCAGCGTCCGCAGGAAAGAAATCATGGCGGACACCAGCCCGTTCCCCAGTGCCGTGAAGAATGAGGAGCCGTAAATCGCTATTCCCGCGAACAGGAATGAAAAGGAGTATACCAGAAATCCCCGCAGGGTCATGTCCAGAAGCTCCTTGTCATATCCCACGAAAATCAGGGAAAGCGGCCGCGCCAGCCCCTCCGCCAGCACCACCATGCCTATCGAGAAGATGCCGATAAGCACCAGGCTCTTTTTCAGCAGCCCTTTCAGCTCCTCCTGGCTCCCGGCGCCGTAATGATATCCCACAACCGGCGCCACGCCCACGGCATAGCCGATGAAAGCCGCCAGGAAAATCATGCTCACGTACATCAGTACCCCATACGCCGCCACGCCGTCCTCCCCGGCATACTTCATCAGCTGGCCGTTATACATCATGCCCACCACGGACATGGAGATATTGGACATCAGCTCGGAGAAACCGTTGATGCATGCTTTCCCTATGGCGCTGCCGTCGAATTTCGTCCTGGTCAGCTGCAGCAGACTCGTGTTCGGCCGGCCAAAATAGATGAGCGGGATGATGCCGCCCACTGTCTGGCTGAGAGCCGTGGCTGCGGCCGCCCCCACCAGCCCCCATTTGAACGCCCCTACCAGCAGAGCGTCCAGCACCATATTGGTCACGCCTGCCGCCACCGTGACAGCCAGGCCCAGCTGCGGCTTCTCCGCCGTTATGAAAAAGCTCTGGAACTCATACTGCAGAATCAGCATCGGCAGCGCCACCAGAACCACGCGGCCATAAAGCACGCAGTTCTCCAGCATCTCTCCCTCCGCTCCCAGCCATACCGCCACCGGGCGGATTGCCAGCAGGCCCAGCACACCGATTACGAAACCGCAGATAATCGACACATAGACAAACAGCGAGAACAATCTTTTTGCCTTCTCCCCATCGCCTGACCCGATGGTGATGGCCACCAAAGCGCTGCCGCCGGTGCCGAACATGAAGCCCACCGTGCCCAGGATCATCAAAAAGGGAAAGATGAAGTTCACTGCCGCAAAGGGCGTCTTTCCCACAAAGTTCGATACGAAAAAGCCATCCACCACGCCGTAGATTGATGTAAATATCATCATTACAATCGAGGGGAATGTGAAACGCAGCAGCTTTTTATAGTCAAAATGGTCTGATAATTGAATTTTCATTATGAATCTGCACCTCCTGTTTCTGCCGTATCCGCCGAATCCTCCATGTCCGCCAGACTCCCGGCAGCCCCTCTGGCTCTCAGCTCCTGAACCTTTGCCCTGAGGGAGTCCAGATACCTTTGCGTCAGCCCCAGATACTGCTCCAGCTCCTCCCTGGACCAGGAATCCAGGAGGCCGTTCTCAATCTCGATCAGCTTTACCACTGTATCCTCCGCCAGCTTCTTCCCTCTCTCCGTCAGGCATACCCGCTTTTTCCGGCCGTCGGAAGCCTCCAGATAGACGATTCCCTCGCCCTCCAGCTTGCGCAGGGCAGAATTGATGGTCTGCTTGCTGATGCCGGACAGCCTGCAGATATCGCTGATCAGGCAGCTGTCGCCATTGTTGCAGATCGTATAGAGCACCTGCTGGGTGCTGTCGGACAGCCCCAGCTTCTGGGCAGCTTCGTGATAGACGGCATTGGTCTCACTGATCAGATAGTTGAACCGCTTCATCTCCGCTGTCGTATAGCCTTTCATAATGAACCTCCTTCTACTGACTTTTCCTTGTTTCGTTTTGCCATTTTTGTACGATTTCGTACTTTTTCAGTATGGTACAGTTCGACATTATAGTATGATTTCATACTATTGTCAAGAGGGCTGAACCTATGAAAGCAAGAGATATCCATCATGCTGTTTATGCTCCGGCCGGAGCGGCCCCGGGATAATGGAAAAAAAGAAGAGGCTGTCGCGAAACAGCCCCTTAAGTCCTCTAAACCGCTTTCTCTTTCCATTTCCCGCGCTTATAGAAGAAGAACGTAATCAGCGCACCGGCCACCCAGGAAGACAGCAGCGAGATAAAGATACACTCCTGTCTTCCTCCCGGGAACTGCGCAGACCTGGTGAGGAAAGCGATTCCGTAAGCCACCGGCACACGGATGAAAATCGTGGTGACAATGGATATCCACATAGGCGTCACAGTGTCTCCCGCGCCGCGCATGACGCCGGACAGGCTCTGGGTCACCGCCATGGCGATATAGCCCACCGCCAGGATGCCCATCATATCCCGGCTCAGATCCACCAGCTCCGGTGTCTTCGTGAAGATTCCCATCAGCGCTTTTCCGAATATCAATATCAATGAGGTCAGCACAGCCGACACGCCCATGGCAATCAGAGTCCCCTGCTTCGCGCCTTTCCCCACTCTGTCATACCTTCTGGCTCCCACATTCTGCCCCGCATATGTAGTCATGGCCGTTCCGAAAGAGAAATTCGGCATCATGGCAAATCCGTCCACGCGCATTATGATGACATTGGCAGCGATGAACATCTCGCCGAAGCTGTTGGTCAGGGACTGCACCACAATCATGGCCATGGAGAAAATGGCCTGGGTAATGCCCGAGGGGAGTCCCAACTGGATGACCTTCAGGGCATGGTATTTCTGCAGTTTCAGATAGGAAGGCTTCATGTCGAACAGCTCCACCATCCGCCGCAGGCGCAGAAAGCACAGCACAGCCGATATCAGCTGGGCGATGACCGTAGCCAGCGCCACGCCGCTGACGCCCATGTTCAGTTTTGCCACGAACAGCACGTCCAGGACAATATTGACTACCGTGGACACCAGCAGATAGGCGAGGGCGGCCATGGAGTCCCCCAGGCCCCTCAGGATTCCGCTCAATATATTATAGAACGCAAGCCCCGCCGATCCGATGAAGAGAATCAGCAGATATGACTGGCACCAGTCGATGATGGATTCCGGCGTGTCCAGAAGCTCCAGCAGCGGACGCGCCACAAGGGAAGCCACCACCATCACGAATATGGTGGCTATGGCCGTCAGCGTGATACAGTTCCCGATGGTAATCGACAGCTTCTCCCGCTCCTTTGCCCCGAAATATTGGGACACTATGATACCCGCGCCCACGCTTATCCCTACGAACAGCACCAGGAGCAGGTTCAGGATAGGGCCTGCGCTCCCCACTGCCGCCAGGGCATTGTCCCCCACATAGTTGCCCACTACTACGCTGTCCACCGTATTATAGAGCTGCTGGGCGATATTCCCCACCAGCATGGGCACCGTAAAGAATACGATTTTCTTCCAGGGAGCGCCTTCCGTCATATCCACTGGTTCGAAAAACTTCTTCAACATTTCCATCACTTTTCACCTCTGTGTCAATTTTATTGTCCATTATACACTGACTTGCGAAATCTGTCACTTCTTTCTTTCACAAAATATATTCCTGTACGTTTCCGGGCAATCTGTCATGGGAATCGAGTCTTGCTACCACAGCCAGAAAATCATATATTCGAAACACGGAACTGATTTTATCAATAAAAAGGTCGGTTGAGTGCGCTCCCGCTACCCCAGCACATCTATAATCCGGATCTCCACGCCCCAGTCCCGGCCCTGGACCTCCGAGCGGAAGCGCCCCTGGCACAGATATTCTCCCAGCAGGGGACTGTCCGTGATGAACCGGGGACATGCATTGAAATACGGGTCAGCCTTATTGGCGGCGGTAAATCTTGTCAAGTCCCAGAGCGTTCACCTCTTCCACAAATGCATCGAAGTTGTCCGTGGATTCGATTCACATGATTACTTTTGTGTAATATTCCATCACCTTGTCCGTAACCGTGGACATCTTCTGGCCCATGGTAGGAGTAGGGCCGGTGGTGAATTCGTTCATCAGGAACAGGGTGTCGTCATAATAGTGCTGGATGGTGTCAAATGCGGACATATCGTTGCCGAAGGTCTTCATGCCGCCATAGCTGGTGACGATGTCACCGGAGAGGTATTTCTGGATATCGTTGTAGGATACCAGCTCCTCGGCGTTGAGGCTGGAAGCGTCATTCTTCTCCAGAGCCTCCACGATATGCTGATGGATTGTCAGGTTCTTTAACGGGAACCAAGCCTTGAGCATGACCCAATGCAGGGGGAAGTTCAGGACACCATTGGCATCTTCCACCAGGTAGTCATTGTACTCATCGCCCGAATAAGCATATTTGTCAACCCAGAAGTTCAGCAGCCTCACCACGGCTTCCGGATGCTCGCATTTCTTGTTCACCACTACATAGCCCGTGATTCTGGGAGATGTCTGGGGCCTTGCCTCAGAGCCGGTGGCGGAGGGCAGGGGCAGTGTCACCCAGTCCGCTTCGGGGTCATTCTGCACTGTGGCATTCAGGGGCCAGTTGGCGTTCCACATCAGGCCGTACTGGATGCCGGCACGGCCTGAAGCAGCCGCCTCGGAAGCCTTCACCTCGTCATTGAAGGAGAAATCCTGGTCAATCAGGCCCTCCTGATACATTTTCGCTATGTACTCCAGTGCCGCCTTGTTCTCTTCCATGATAGAGCCATATTTCAGTTTGTCTTCCCCGTCCTTCACCCAGATGGCAGGGTATGCGCCGAAACCGTTGAACAGGCCTACCGCGTCTCCCAGCCCTGCGGAGAGGAAATTATTGTGGAATACCATGCCGATGGTGTCGTCCTGGCCGTTTCCGTCAGGATCCTGATCCCGGAAGGCAACCATCACATCGTAGAGTTCGTCCATGGTCTTGGGCATTTCCAGATTCAGCTTCTCAATCCAGTTCTCCTGATTCCAGTCTGCCGATATAGCAGGTGAAATCTCAAAATAAGACGTCAGCGTCACCGGCTCATCGTATTTGAATCTGGGATCCACCTCTTCGTCTGTGACTGTGCCGCCGTCCGCCGTTCCTGCGCCGCCGTCCCCACTGCCGCTTCCGCTGTCGCCACATCCGGCCAGGCTTCCCACCGCCATTGCCGCTGCCAGTAAAAGAACCAGTTTCTTTTTCATGCTTTCTTTTCCTCCTTGTATTTTTCCCTTTCTGTGGAGTTGTTTTGTTTACTGAATTCATCATATCGGATATTTGGAATATCAATAATGAAACATTCTTGATATCAAGGTCAAAAAATTGACCTAGTCAAAAAATTGGCCTAGTCAAAAAATTGGCCTGGTCAAAATTTGACCTGGCCAATTTTTTAATCTATATTTCAGCCTACATCGAAAACCGAACCTTCCACGGCGCCTTCCCAATAATACGCCAAAGCTATACCGGAGCACAACAGCCTGCCTTGCGGATTCTCAACGCCATATACTGCCTCCCCGGCAGTTCAATCCGGTTATGCCCCCGCAATATGCGTCACCCAGCTTTTTGAAAAGTCATAGTTCGCTCCCCCGTTGTGGACGGAAAGCAGCTTATGGAAAGAATCGTTTGCCGATACAATCTGTCCATACCGCTCCCAGTCTTCTGCCGTTTTTACCTTGATAAAATCAAATTCATTCGCCAGCGACCACCATATGTTCCGATACGCGCTGTATCGGGCGACTACATACTTGAGATACCTGTCGCAGGCCTCCTTATCCATCTCGTTCAATCCCCATTTGTCATAAGGATGCATAAGAATCATATCCGCTTCGATTCCCATTTCCATCAGCTGTGCAATCCGCTTGTCAAATCTTTGAAAAGAATCCGCTGACCGACTTCTCCTCCTTATCGCTCTTAAAAGTAACGGTCATCGCATAATCCCGAAATGGGTTGCCATCGCTTTTTCCATTGCTGCTGACTTCAAATAGTCCCCATTTTTCAACTTCTCTCATTTGTTCGCTATCCTCCTATATCAGCTACCCCTGCACCGCGGCTGTCTGTCTTGAATGGATATGAATTTACAATTACCGATTAGAGCATCCGGACTCAAACCCATTCTCTCTAGTCACCTGGGCATACCACTTTGCGCTCTTTTTGGGAATGCGCTCCGATTTTTCATAGTCTGTATAATAAAGCCCATATCTGGCGGCATAGCCTGCGGACCACTCAAAATTGTCCATCAATGACCAAAGGTAATAGCCGCGCACATCGGCGCCCTCCTCCATCGCTTTGTGCAGCCAGAACAGAACATTCTTCACATACTCGATTCTGGCCTGATCATCCAGGTTCGCTTTCCTGCCGGCGGCATCATCAAAGGGCAGTCCATTCTCCGTGATATAAATCGGAATGTCCACATGATACTTCTCCACGAGCATATGCAGCACATCCCTCAGCGCCTCCGGATGGCTTTCCGGCCTGTCCTGATAATTTCCTCCTGCCTTTCTGGCTTTTTCCCTTTCGCGCATTTTGTCGGTATTGTCATAAAGCCCATTGTAGAAATTCAGGCCGTAAAAATCCAGCGGTTGGCGGATTGTCTCGAAATCTCCCTCCGCGATAAGAGGCATCAGCCGGTTCTCTTCAAAATAATCCAGCAGTTCTTTCGAATATCCGCCTAAAAAGAGGGGATGAAGAAACATCCCATAGCCGCGGATTTCATTGTTCTCAACTGCCATGGCCTTATCTTCCTCATTCTCCTCCCTCGCGGGATAATGCCTCCATACATCCACAACGATACCGATTTTCCCATGCCCAGGCTCACGTTCCCTGAAAAGCTTTACAGCCTCCCCATGGCACAGCAGGAGATGGTGCAGAGCCTGTCTGGCATACTTTTCATCCCGAAGACCCGGCGCAAAGAATCCCTGGCCATAGCCCACATAAGTCGCGATAGGCTCATTGAAAGTCGCCCACATATCTACGTCTTCTCCAAAATTGTCCAAAAGGACGGCAGCATATTCGCAGAACCATTTGATAATTTCCCGATTTCCGAATCCGCCTTTCAGCTGCAGGGCATAAGGCAGGTCCCAGTGGTACATTGTGGCGTTTGCCCGAATCCCGTTTTCCTTTAACAGGGCAAGAAGCTTTTTGTAATAGGCAATGCCTTTCTCATTTACCGTTCCTGTACCCTCAGGCAGAATCCTCGACCAGGAAAAGGAAAAACGATAGGAGTTCACTCCCAGTTCTTTCATCATCTCCACATCCCGCTCCACAAGATGATAAGAGTCACAGGCTACTTCCGGGAGACCGCCGTTCTTGATTTTGCCGGGCAGCCTTGAAAAGGCATCCCAGATAGACGGTCCCCTCCCATCCTCAAATGCCGCTCCTTCAATCTGTGCCGCGGCCGTCGCCACTCCCCAGGTAAAATTTTCCGGAAACTGAATCTTCATGCTTTTCTCCTTTCCTCTTTCAAATCTCTCATCCATATCTGCCGCCCACAGGCAAGAGCATAATGAATCTGTCAAAACCACAGCCTCCATTGCTCCCAGGCACCGAAACATTTACTCTGTTCTATGTGCCGCCGATCATTGCGCAGCAGGCAGAACCGTAGCAAAATACTGCTGTTTTGCATTAAATCCTCTTACAAAACGCCCGTGTCAAAACGATACAATCTCATTCCTGCCGCATTCCAGCCCCACTGCCGTTCCGTCCTCTCTCAGGAACCGCCCGGTCATGCCCTCCGGAAGGGTTATCTCATACCGCATTCCCTTTTCCCCCGGCACATAGCAAAACAGGATGTCGCCGTACTCGGTCACCATCTTCCCCTCCAAATCCGGCAAATAGTCCATATGCGGACAGATTTCCACCCTGTCGGGGCGGCCCGGTTCCCTGCGGATTCCGGCCATGACAGCTATCAGCTCATACATAGGAAGCGCGCTCCAGGCATGGCACTCGCTTCTGGAATTGGACGGGGTCTCCGGGCATGTGGCGCAGCGCTCATCAAGCAGCCCGATCCACCAGTCCATCTGCCTGCCAGTCAGCTCATAACAGCCCGCTTTCTCGCAGGCCCTGAACAGCTCATAGCAGGTGGAGAAGTAACAGCGCAGCACATCTTCCTCCTCAAAGGTCCTGCGCATCACTTCAGCCCCTTCCTCTTTGGAGAGCATGCCGTTGAGCACTGCCCAGCTCTGGGCATGCTGGGAGAACTCCTGGTACTCCGGTCCCTCTCTGTACATGCCTCTCTGTGTATCCCAGCACAGCTCCTGAATCCGGTCGGCAATGCCCCTCTGCCTTTCCCTGTATTCCTCTGCCAATCCTTTCCGTCCGGTAGCCTCATTGATTTCGGCACCGTTCAGAAGCGCCAGTCCGTACATCAGATTAATGATAGTAGAGGGCCCCTTGGCGGCCGCGGCGGGGCGCCCGGCCGACTCGTGCCAGGTCTCCTGCCAGTCCACGAAGTCCCAGTAACCCAGATTCTCCACCAGTCCCTGCGCCCCCACATGTCTGTCGTAATACTCCAGAATCATGTCCACATCGGCCCGGTACAGCTTCAGGATCTCCGCATCCCCCGTGCGCCTGTAGTATTCCAGAAGCATGAAGATATAATGCAGCGAAAAAGTGGAGATGATCTGCCTGGGGTTGCTGGGCGCACGCCCCTGAATCAGTCCCACGGGCAGCATGGAATCATGGAAATCCTGCAGCGCCTTGCGAGCCAGCTTCGTATCCGTGCTGCATACATAAGTGAAGATTGCCTGCAGCCTGGTGTCCATGGGATACTGCATCTGTTCCCAGAAGGGGCAGTCCATATAGGCCTCCATCATACAGCTCTCCAGCGTCCTGACGCACATCCCATAGACCTGCTCCACCCATGCCGCATCCGATTTCACATAGGAGCCGGGATTCAGGGGATACCCCGTCTTCAGCAGCTGCGGCCTGTAAAAGCGCACTGCCTCTCCGGCCGCCTGTATGTCAATCTGAAGAAATCGCATCGTCCGGTACCAGAAAGGCTCATACATCAGCCTGCCGCCCTTTAAGACGATTCTGTCCGCCTGGCCGTTCTTTCCGATTTCTCCATTGACATAGTCATCCCTCTTTACTTCGTCGATGCCTTTCGTGAATTTCTCGAAATAAGTAAAGGAGATTTCCGCATCTCTCCCTCCTTCCAACGCATAGCGCCAAAAGGCATTGGACACATGCCCCCCATCGAACAAAAGCCTGCAATGCTGCCCCGGCTCCACGGTGACGAAATCCGCGTCCTTCATGACAACCTCCCCCAGCTCCTTTTGCAGGGTATCCGGCCTCTCGTACAGCAAAGGAATCGGCCTCTCCTCCATCATGAAAGTCTTCAAGATGCCAAACAGCATCTCGAAGCCGCTCTTCACCTGCTCCAGCTCCTCGCCCTCCCGCCAGCCGGAATCGTCGAAATCTGTCCGTTTCCAATCGGCGAGTGTTTCTCTGTAGTCGATTTTCTCTGTCAGTGCTCCCATATTTCCGTTCACTGTGGGCTCTTTCGTCAGGTAATAGGTATTGTCCAGCCATACCCTCCAGGGAGCCTTGCCGGTGGTCGCTTCTGCCAGGATATTTCCCTCTGAATCCCTGACCTGCCCCTCTATCGCCAGCCTGTGGCCCGCAGGCAGGGTATCCACGCTGTTTAAGGGAGCCCTGTCGTCCCCGGGCCCCGCTTTTACATACATGCTGTCGCACAGGAGCACCTGCACGGCCAGCACGTTCTTCCCCGGCCTCAGATAGCGGCCCAGCTCTACCGTTTCGTAGTACTGCCGAAACCTGTCGCTGCGGCAGGGGCCGGATAATATCGGTTCTTCGTTCACCCAGAGTCGGTATCTGGAATTCGCGGATATGTCCGCTTTCAGCTGCGCCTCCTGCTCCAAATCAAACGCCAGGCGGTAATAGGCAAACCTTCCGTTCATGTCTCCCTGATAAATCTTCTTCTCCTCAATCTCGGCCCTGGGCAGTCCCAGCCATAATGCTTCGTTCCACATACCTTTTCCTCCTTATTCCACACAGATATCCTCCCGGAAACCTCCCGGCCGCTTATCTTACGGCTTTTCGGAAAACACTAAGCATATCATAAAGCAGCCGGAGGAAATAAGCAATGTGAAATTCTTGATTTCCCCCGGCAAAAATTGACTTCCGTCCAAATCCGCAATCCGTATCCGCCTTTTTACAGCGGTACAGACATATCCAGTTTCAAAACTACCTTAAGCCCCCCCAGATTACTTCTCTCCAGCAGCACCCCGCTGCCCTCTCCATAGGCCAGCTTCAGCCGCCTGTCGATATTGGACAGGGCATGGCCTGCCGCCCGGCCCCGATAATCTCTGATGTACTCCCGCATCTGCTCCAGATTTTCCTCAGTTCCCCCGCCGCCGTTATCCTCCACGGCAATGTACAGAAAACCGTCTCTGATTTCATAGTCTACCGCTATCTGTCCGTCCCGCAGGATATCCGCCATGCCATAATTGTAAGCATTCTCCACAACTGGCTGCAGAATCAGCTTTGGCACCAGAAAAGAACCTGCCGGGGCCGGAAGCTCTCCCAGCCTCACCGTAATCTTGTCCCCGAAGCGCATCTGCTGGATATCGATATAATTTTCCATGTGCTCCGCCTCTTTGGAAAGAGGCACGTTCTGGTTCACTTCTTTGTTCAGGAAACGGTAATACTTCGCCAGCGAGGTCACGAACCCGGTAATCTGTTCATAGGACTCATTCTTTGCCATGATGCGTATCAGATAAAAGCTATTGTACAGAAAATGGGGATTAATCTGGGACTGCAGCTGCATCAGCTCCGCATTCTGCAAAAGCCGCCCCTGCTCCCTGACATTCTCAATCAGCTCCTGAATCCGCTCCACTGTCTTGTTAAAAGCAGAATAGATGTACTGGAACTCATCCTGATACTTATGAGATATCCGGATGCTCAAATCCCCCTCCTGCATCTTTTCAAAGGCCTGCACCACTTTCTGCAGCGGTTTGTTCACGATTGCATCGGTCTGCAGCAGCATGAACAGGAACATGCCGCTGACCAGAAAGATGACTCCGCCCATCACAAGAAGCGCTGTCACCGTGGAACGGTCCAGCCATCTGCCGCTTCTATATGCCACTAAGGTGGTGCCGTATTCCGGGATGGCCTCCGAGGCGAACCGATAGCTTTTTCCCATGCAGCTGGCGTTTCCCAGAAAGCTTTCCGGACAGCCTGCCTCCTCCCATATCTGGCGCCAGATTTCCATCAGTTTTCCCCGATTCTCCGAATCCGGCTCCTCTGGAATCTGAATCAGCCCGTCCCCCGTGTCAAGCACAGAAAAACCGCCTGTCTGCTCCTCCACGGCAAACAGCTCCAGCAGTTCTCTCAGATAGCTCTCCGCCAGCGTGACACGCACACCGTAATCCGGCACATATCCTTCCTCCACGGAGCGCGTCAGGGGATACCACAGCTCCATCTGCACTTTTTCCTCCGCATAGACCAGCGTGCGCGCCGTATCGTCTTCTGCCCTCGCAGCCGGTACGCACTCCTTTCTGCTCAACTCATTGACCGTGCTCAGCTCCAGTTCCTGTTCCGGAAACAGAACCGCAACCTCTTCGATGATATTGTTCATGGACTGGAAACTGCGCATGCTTCCCAGCAGCCCTAACCGCAACTGAGAGATTTCATAGGCGTCCCGATTCGTGTCCTGATACAGAGCCAATGTCCTGCTGTCGCTGACCAGATTCTTCTCCAGATCCGCCACGATATCCAGCTGTTCCCGCAGGACGGACGCTCCCTGCCGCACTGTCGCCCGCATGGCTTCGATTTCCGCCTTCCTCCGGGAAGACGCATAGGTCAGGAAAATGATAATAGTGCACACATAAATAATCGCCATAGTCACCATAAACAGAAGATACAGCTTTTTGAAGACACTTCCCATCTCCAGCTTTTTCATGTCCCTACCTCCATTACCCAAAACAAAACTATCATGATCAATCTGTCATTTTTCCTGTTTCATTGCCAATATGCGCCACTCTGTGGTACAATGTAAGCGCAGAGAAAAGCTGTTTTACCATTAAAGAAAAGAGGTATTTACATGAATCGTGAATTTCTGAAAGACCTGCTGGCCACTCCGTCTGTCAGCGGATACGAGGAGGCCATCCAGAGAAAAGCCCTTGCCTACGGCAAGGAATTCGCTGACACGCAGATTACGGATCCCAGCGGCAATGCCGTCTCCATCGTGAATCCGGATGCCGCCCACAGGGTGCTGCTCTGCGGGCATATCGATGAAATCGGTTTCGTGGTCACACACATCGATGAGTCGGGCCGTCTCCACCTGGCTGAGGCAGGCGGGGTCAGCCCCAGGCTGTATGTGGGCTCGCCTGTGCAGGTCTGGCATGAGGGCAGCAAGGTAAACGGCGTCATCGCCACCTCCTCCGACCTGGTGAAAAAGGATAAGATAGAGGTGTCCGACCTGTCGGTGGACATCGGCGCCTCCTCCGGGGAAGAGGCATCTGCCGCTGTGGCCGTGGGCGACACGGTCTGCGCGGATGTACCTGTCAGGGAGCTGATGAACGACTGCTTCACCTGCCGGGCGCTGGATGACCGCACCGGCGCTTTCGTGGTGCTGGAGGCCGCCAGGGAGGCTGCCGCTCAGGGCGCTTCCATGGGCATCTGCGCCGCCACCACCACAGGCGAGGAGACCACCGGCAGAGGCGCTTACCATGCAGCCGCGCGCCTGAAGCCCGACTGCTGCATCGCCGTGGACGTGACCTGGGCCAGCGATGCCCCCGGCGCCAATCCCAATGACACCGGGGAAGTGAAGCTGGGCGGCGGGCCGGTGCTGTGCATGGGTTCCGCGGTGAACAAGCCCCTGAACGCCCTGTTAAAGCAGGTAGCGCAGGAACTGGACATGAAAGTCCAGTGGGAAATCGCCGGAAGCCGCACGGGCACCGACGGCGACACAGTGAATCGGGCCGATGAGGGCATTCCCATGGCGCTGGTCTCCATTCCTCTGCGCTATATGCACAGTTCCGTGGAGGTGGGCAGTTGGAAAGACATCCAGGACTGCATCAGGCTGCTGAGCGCCTTTATAGTGCGGCTGTCCGAAGAGATGGACAAGGGCTTCGATTTTTGCCCTGTGAGGCCCTGAGCCAGGGGAACGCCGCAGTCCGGTAACCTGTCTGCCGTACAGTTCATAACAGCCATCCGTCTATTCGGATGGCTGTATTTTCATCAGGCTGCCCTAACAGTTTTATTTGCGTCTTTTATAGACAACTATTTCTGCGTCCGAACCGCCCTCCCCATATTCGCTTACCAGCAGGTAGTCCTCGTCCGCTGCAAGGCCATAGCACCTGTCGCTGCCCATCTTGCGAATCTGATTCCCCAGATAGATTCTGCTGTCGTCCCAGAACCGTATCTCCTGGCCGCCCGGAAGCTTATAGGCCAGATTGACATATGTCCCGCTCAGCGCATTCAGACTTTTGACTTCCTCCATGTCTTCGATTCCCAGAGCATTGAATTCCGCAATCAGCTCCTCTTTCAGCCTGCAGGGCGCCTCAAAGGATCTGCCGCAGTTCTCACAGCCCTTTTCATCACAGCATACCGCAAGCATGCAGCTGCCTCCAAAGGGACGCCCGTCTGTCTCCGTGCATCCGGGGCACTCCTGGAACCCGCATTCCTCACAATCCAATCCGCATTTTGTCTTCATTCCATGTCTCCTTTCCGCTTTTTCCTCCGTCTCTCTCATGTCTGTCTCCTTGTCCCGGGAGCCTGCCTGGAAATTCCCGCAATCTGCTCAGATTCATTTTAGTATATTCCGGGGGCTTATGCAAGTTTTTTCACCGGCCGCTTGCCCGGTTTCCTGCGGCGATGTATAATAGAGAATACGCACAATCATTTTCCAAAGGAGGCAGACATGAACAAAGTAATCGAGACCATCAAAGAGAGAAGCTCCACAAGGGGCTACATGGTGGAGCCGCTTACAAAAGAGGAGCTGGACATCCTGCTGCACGCGGGTCTGCAGGCTCCCACGGCAGCCAACAGGCAGGAAATCCATTTCACCGTTCTGTCAGGCAGCCATCCCATTTTACAGGAGCTGGAGGAGGAGAAGAACCGGCTGCGCCAGATTACAGATCCGCCCCACAACTTCTATTATGAGGCTCCCACCGTAGTCATCATCAGCGCGGACAGCGCCAATAAATGGGGCTCCCTGGATGCCGGCATCGCTGTGGAGAACATGGCTCTGGCGGCGGAGGCACTGGGACTGGGAAATCTGATCATCGGGTGCATTCTGGATGCCATGTCGGGAGACAAGAAAGCGTATTTTTCCGATGCCCTGAGGCTCCCCCCTTCCTATGAGTACAAGATTGCCATCGCTTTCGGGCACAAAGCCGTCACAAAGGAGCCCCATACCTATGATGCCGAAGCGCAGATTACAATACTGTAATACAGGCATCCGCTGTTGCGATTGTCTGTCCCCTGCTCCTGCCGGAAAGGTTGGAAGCAGGGGACTTTTTTCTTTCGCTCCGCCTATATTGGACAGAAACCGCGAGCCACCCCGCAAAACGAGATGTGGACTTATTCTGAAAAAACGGTATAGTTTAAACAGAAGCTTCTAAAACAAAAAACAAAATAGGCAGGTAAAAGATATGAATATGGTATTTTCTAATAATATGAAGAAGTTCAGGCAACAGAAAAACCTCACCCAGGAGCAAGTGGCAGAGTTTTTAAATGTAAGCCCACATACCGTCTCCAGATGGGAGTGCAATACCACCTTGCCTGACGTCACGATGCTCCCCAAAATAGCGAAGCTCTACTGTGTGACAATCGATGACTTTTTCAGGGATACATCGGCCGCATATGAAAACTATGCACAGCGGTTAGCCTCCCATTATGAGGCCACGCGGGAACCAGAGGATTTTATGGCTGCGGATCTGGAATTCAGAAAATTGATCAAAAATGGCCAAAGCTCCACTGAAGACCTAAGACTGTACGGAATCATACATCAGTATATGATGCAATACTGTATCCGCAGGGCTACAGAATTATTCGACCAAGCGCTGGAAGCAGGAAAGGATATAGATGAAGACATCTTCTGGCGCACAAAGCATCAGAAAATGCTCCTGTATGCACAGATTGGAAAAGGCCGGGAAAACATCGATTCTGCGCTGGAGACCATCAATACAGGTTCCGAAAATCCGGAGGACTGGATTTGCCTTATAGCGGCATACCGCTATAACGGAGAGGAGGAAAAGGCTTATGAATGGTTCTTAAAGGCCATCCGGAAATTCCCGGATACAGCTGCCCTCTATATTTACGGCGGCGATGCCTGCAAATGGCTTGGGCGGTATGAGGAAGCACTCTCCTATTGGGATAAGGCGCTGGAAATCAATCCTACATTTCACGATGCGAAATACTCAAAAATATTCTACTACGAAGAAATGGGAGATTATGAAACTGCCTATAGGATTCGGCGGGAAATCATTGACGATCTCAAACAGGATGGATACGATGTCGAAGCTGCGGCGGACGAAAAGCTGGCACAGGCATGTTTCGAAAAAATAAGCTAGTACAAAAATCGTCATCCGCAATCCCTGTGTTCCCTGGCAGCTGCGCGTTGATGTCCAGCCTTAATCCCCTCTGCGCCGGGCTCCGCTATGGGCTGGATCAGGTCGAATATCTGTAATGTAAAAGGGCCCCGGCATGCACCGGAGCCCTTTTACTATACTTATGAGGGGGGAGATAGTGAGTTCATCAACTATCTGATATATATATTACAGGCAAAATGTGTTCATATTGTGTCCATATTCTAATTTAAATCTAAAAAACCTGAAAAGCATTCCTAAACTCCTGCCGTCATGCAAAAAGGCTCCCACGCTCCTCTGGCCTACGGCAAATCGGCGGGGAGCCAGACCGGAGCCAGATCCAGCCCCCTGCGGTACTCCTCCAAAGCCTCCTCCCCCACGAAGCCCTTTGCCCCGCCGTTGTGGCGAATCTTCAGGGCGGCGAAGACTTCCGCCCTGACCAGCGCCTCCACCGCCGGACAACCTTTCCCATAATAATGGATAAAAGCGGAAAACAGAGCGTCCCCGGCCCCAAGGGTATTGACGGCCTCCCCCACAGGGACTGCCTCCAGCCTGCAGATTCTGTCCCCGGAGCGCTCATACAGCATCGCCCCTTCCCCGCCTAAGCCGATGACGATAATCCCGGCCGGATATGCCTCCTTCAGCTGGCAGAGGAACCGCTCTGGCCCGCAGGGCAGCCCCTCGTGGCTCAGGAACAGGATATCCGCCGCCTCCATGAACTCTTTATTGTACGGATCCCGGATATCGCTCAGCACATGGACGTCGGTAGCCACCGGCTTTCCGGCCCTCTTCGCCGCGCCAAGCAGCAGCCGGTTGAAATTCGTGTTGCACAGGACTATCAGGTCGCTCTCCCGAATCTCCTTTTCCATTCCACCCGGATCCATGGCCTTTTCCTGGATATCCTTCAAATCGCAGTAAATCTGCCTCCTGCCCTGACCGTCATGGAGCGCCACGGTCACGGGCGTCTGGCCCGGCTCCCGGCGGATCAGGCCTGTCCCTATCCCCTCCGCCTCCAGCCTGGCAAGAATCCGCCTGCCCTCTTCGTCCTCCCCTACGTAGGACGCAAGCCTTATCCCGTCCCCCAGGGCGGACAGCGCTTTCGCCACATTATAGGCCACCCCGGACACATCCGACGCGATTCCGAAAAAGGGATAGTCAATGGGATAATAGTCGATAGGGAATTTCCTGACCTGCAAGGTAGTCTCAATATTGACCAGGCCCGATATCATCACTTTCATTTCTTATGGCTCCTCTCCGCTTTATCTCGAAAAGCGTGTTCAGCTTCAGGCCGTCGTCATATATCTCCCGGCCGTATCTCTCCTTTAGCTTCAGCAGATAGATATCGTTATGGATATGTTCCGACAATATCTTGATCAGCAGCTCATTGTTGCTGACTGTCCCGCTCCATGCCCCGGTTCCGGCCCCTCTGTCGGCCAGCAGGGCAATTCTGTCGTCCGCCACCATCATGAATCTGGACGGCATATGGCTCCCGCCCGGTTTCCTGTGATGGGAATAAAACTCCACCTCGCATCCGAAGTCCAAATCGTAGAATGAAAAGGCCACCATGCGGACATGCCTGTCCCTCAGGGCTCTGAACTCCTCCCCGAAGCACGACAGATCGAAGTCCGCGTTGAGATATATCTGGCTCCGGGCTTCTTTTAAAAGGGCTCTGGCCTTGAAGACAAACGTCTCGAAGCCCTTGAAGACAAAATGAATGTCCTTCCGCCTGGCCCTCTGGTATTCCTTCAGCTGCTTTTCCGATTCCCGTATGGCTTCGGTCATCTCAAAATGGAGCTTTCCCAGAATCACCTCCGGCGGCTGGGCGGCATACAGCGCCGTATCGCTGGGCGCCATCTCCACCATCCCCTTTTCCAGCATATGCTCCAGAGCATTGTAGATGGAGGATCTGGCAATCTCGATTTTCTTGGCCAGCTGGTAGGCCGACATGGGCTCCTGGCCCAACAGCGCCAGATAAATCTGCGCCTCCAGCTTCGTGAAGTTCAGTTTCTCCAGGTTTTCCTGAATTCCCACAGGCATCCCTCCCATTAGTTGTATATTTTATACCACTATTATATCCCGGCTGGCCGCATATTGCAAGCATTATCTGGAGATTGAGACAACGTAAAAGAGCCCCGGCATGCACCGAGGCCCTTTTACTATTTTCTTATGAGGGGGGAGATAGTGAGTTCATCAACTATCTGATATACATATTACAGGTCAAATGTGTTCAAATTGTGTCCATTTTCTAATTTAAGTCTAAAAATGCTGAAAAGCATTCCTAAACTTCCGGCAGGAAATATCCTCTGCATGGGGCCGTGCAATCGAGCAGGGGTGCGCACTTCTCCCCTGCGCATGAATAAGGGGAGCCGGCGCCCTACGCGCCCAGCTCCCCCATGATTCCCTGATACACAAAAGGCCGCATGGCCCCGGCATCCAGGCGGAAGCAATCCCTGTTGGCGATCTCCATCATATAGGACAGCACATGCGAAAAGACACAGTGTATCATATATTCCACAGGCAGATCCCCTCGCAGTTCTCCGCGCTCCACCCCCTGGCGCAGCACTTTCCCGAAAACATTCGCCGGGAGGTATGGCGCGAATTCTTCCCTGCCCACTTTCTCCCGCACCATCCGGTTGAGCTCGGAGTTGCTGACCATCATCTGCACGAACCGCAGGAATCCCTCTTTACAGTGCTCCTTTTCCTCTACCACATCCAGGAGGAAATTCACCTGTTCCCCGAAATTCTTCCGGGACTCCAGCTGCCCTCCCAGCCATGCGAAAATCCGCCGCAGATGGTAGGCGATAGCACAGGCCACGATTTTATCCTTTGTGTCAAAATATTCGTACGCCGTTCCCTTGCCGATTCCGGCCCGCTCCGTGATGGTGGAGACGCGGATGTTCACCGCGTCCACGCCCTCCGCCAGCATCGCTATCACCGCGTCATACATGGCAAGCACCTTGGGCGGCACATTTCCAGTCTCCTCCAATCCTGTCATCTTTCCCATATCTCTCCTCTCCTTTTCTCCCGGGCGGACATATGCCCTGTAAGCCCTGCAGCCGCAACTGCCCTTTTCCCGGCATGCAGCATCACTCCCTCTCCGCCAATTTCCCGGCATCCCGTTTCCTCTCTCTTATGACCGCCTCATAGATGCAGGGGATGACCACCAGCGTCAGCAAAGTACCGTAGGTCAGTCCGCCGATGGTGACCACCGCCATGGGACGCGCCATCTCCGAGCCCATATCATTGCTGAACACCATGGTGGACAGAGCCAAAATAGTAGTCAGCGCAGTCATCAGCACAGGGCGCAGTCTGGTGCGTCCGGCAGTCAGAATCGCCTCCCGCTTCTCCATGCCGCTCTCACGCAGCTGGTTCATATAATCGATGATAACAATACCATTGTTCACGATGACGCCGGCCAGCATGACAAATCCAATCATGGCGATGACGCTCACCTCGCTTCCGCTGATATAGAGCCCCATGAAGCCTCCCGTAAAAGCCAGCGGAATGGTAAACAGGATAATGAAAGGCGAAAGCAGGGACTGGAACTGCGCCACCATAATCAGGTACATGAACACCACAGCCAGCACCAGCATCAGCACCATCTGCTCCATGGCGTCCTCAATGGTCTCATTCTCGCCGGAAAATACCAGCTGATAGCCTGCAGGCATCTCATAATCCGCCAGCTTCTCCTCCACGTCCGTGGCCACCAGGCCTACGTTATAACCCTCGGCAATAGACGCGGAAACGGAGATATATCTGGTCTGATCCACGCGGCTGATGGAAGAAAGCGCTTCTGTGGTCTCAAAAGAGGCGATATCGGACAGGGGTACTTTCACGCTCTCCCCCTCCTCATCGGTGCCGTCTATCTCCAGCTGCCTGACCAGTTCTCTGGTCAGTTCAATGTCGCTGCCGTTCATGACATATACATTGTAGTCTTTTTCATCCGCCACCAGTGTCGTGGCGCTGCCGGCCTCCGCAAGCCTTGCGTAAAGCTGGGCGTACACCTGGGCCACTGTGAGGCCATAATGCACCGCCTCGTCCCGGTTGACGGTAATCCGCAGTTCCTCATCCGCGTCCTCCAGACCACTGTTGACCTCGGCAGTACCCTCTACGCTCTCTATGACAGCCGCCACTTCCTCCGCGATGCGCCGCAGGGTGTCCAGGTCACGTCCGCGCACCTGCACGACGATGCCGCTTCCTCCCATGGCGCTCATATCCATGCTGGAGGTGTCCACTGTAATCTCGGCATCCAGCCCTGCTGTCTTTTCTTTGATGATACGGCCAATCTCCTCATTGCTCATGGTCTTGTCTTCCCTTGTCACCACATAGACCGACGCGCTGTTAGTGCTGCCGCCTCCGCCGCCCAGCAGAGCCATGTTGGAGCTGCTGGACATGGCGCCCACGTTCTCCACATCTTCGATGGAGCGGATAGCCTCCACCACCTGAT
Organism: Acetatifactor aquisgranensis; assembly: GCF_943193215.1. Taxonomy (NCBI): domain Bacteria; kingdom Bacillati; phylum Bacillota; class Clostridia; order Lachnospirales; family Lachnospiraceae; genus Acetatifactor; species Acetatifactor aquisgranensis. The sequence goes on from NZ_CALPDH010000022.1 coordinate 60,756, forward strand.
CTGTCACCTCACCGGTCTCCGCCAGCGTGGCTTCTTCCGCCAGCGCCACATTCACCGTCAGCTGGGTGGAATCCATATCCGACATGAAAGCCGTACCATTGGTGAACGCCAGCGCCACACTGGCCACCAGCAGCACCAATGTCAGGAGGAATACCAGTGGCTTTACCCGCAGGGCGCCGCTCAGCAGTTTTTCATAGCCTTTCGCCAGACCGCCGAAAAGTTTCCCCTCTTTCTGCTCTTTCGTCTTCACAAGAAGCTTTGAGGACATGGCAGGCACCACAGTCAGGGCAATCAAAAGGCTTGCCAGCAGGGAATAGGCAATAGTCAGTCCCATGTCCACGAACAGCTGTCTGGTGATGCCTTCCGTGAACACAATGGGCAGGAACACGCACACCGTGGTGAGAGTGGATGCCAGAATAGCTCCCGCCACCTCCCGGGCTCCTTCCGTGGCCGCCTCACGCACAGAGCGTCCCTCGCTGCGCATACGATAAATATTTTCAATCACCACGATGGAATTATCCACCAGCATGCCGATGCCAAGGGCCAGGCCTGACAGCGAAATGATGTTCAGGGTCACGCCGCTGAAATACATGCATACTATGGCGGTGACCAGGCTGACAGGGATGGAGAATGCCACCACCAGAGTCGGCCTGATATCCTTTAAAAAAAGAATCAATATCAGAATCGCAAGAACCGCGCCGAAGAGTATATTGTCGATGATGGAATCCATGACCAGATCGATGTAGATTCCCTGATCCATCAGCGTAATCAGCGACAAATCCGTATTTTCCTCCATCATCTCCCCGAACCGCTCTGCCAGCCGGTCCGACACCTCGCCGGTAGAATAGCCTGTCTGCTTCTGGATGGTCAGCATGACTCCCGCACTGCCGTCCACATTGGCATAGATTTCCCCGGAATTGTCCGTGTAGAACACATCCGCCACATCGCCCAGCGTGATGACAGGCACCCCGTCCATATGCAGATCCATCAAAGGCAGCTCCTGCAGCTCCTCCACTGTGGAGGGCTTGTCGCCTACGCGCACCATATAGCTGATGCCATCCTCGGTCACATAGCCCGCAGGCATGGAAAAGTTCTGAGCCGTCAGCAGGCTTTTGATCGTATCCACGGTAAGCTTATCCGTCATATCCGCCTGGCTCCTGGCAGTCTCCTTTGCCTCCTCCAGCTGCTCCTCGCCATCCTCCAGCTGCTCCTCCGCATCCTCCAGCTGCTTTGCGGCCTCATCCATCTGGTCCAGACCGCTCTTTATCTGTTCTTCCCCGCTGTCCAGCTGGGACTCCGCCATCTCCAGCTGGTATTCTCCCATGGAAATGGTGGCCTTGCCATTGGCAAACTCAATGGCCGCAGTCATCTGTCCTTTCTCGATAGCCACAAGCCCTGCATTGATATCACTGATGGCCTTGTTCAGATCCGTGACATTCTGACTGGCCAGGACAGCATTGATCTGCGCCACATATCCCTCATAGCCCAGGCCGCCTGTAAGCGCTGTCAATGCGGTCTGCATGTCGTCATACTGCTCCGGCAGCTTGAACATGTCCATGGAAAGCGCTTCTGAAGCCGCCATCTCAGAAGCCCCCAGTGCAGTCCCCACTGTGGTGGTCAGATTCTGCACAGATTCCGTTATAGCGCCTATATCAGGCAGATTTCCCGTTGCGATATCCTCCAGATTCAGCACAGGATACCAGGGATCCAGATCCCTTGCGGCATTGATTATCTGGGCCATCTGCTCGTCCGCGGATACCAGCATGTCCAGAGCGCTGTTGCCCACAAATTCCTGCCGCAGCTGTTCGATATTGCTCTGGGCTCCATACATGGCGTTCACGGCCTCGCTCAGCGCCCTGAGAGACTCTTCATCGGTAATCCCTCCTGAAACGATTCCCGCAAGGGTTTTCAGAGAGTCCCCCCATATCTGCATATTTTCCGCGTATCTGGTCGTATAGCTGCCATCCCGCAGCTGCTCCAGTCCCGCTCTCTGTTCTCTGATCTGAGGAATCATGGGGGCCATCTGCTGCAACCCGTCATTCAACTGCTTCGCCGTAGCCAGATTGGTCTGGATCTCCTCCAACTGGGATTTCGCCGTCAGCAGGGCATTCTTCTGTGCCGCCAGCTGGCTGCTGATTGCCTCCTGCTGGCTCTCCAGTTCCGCCTTGCCGTTCTCCAGCTCCGCCTTGCCGTCCTCCAGTTCCTTTCGTCCGTTCGCCAGCTCCCTCTGTCCGTCCAGCAGTTCCCTGCGCCCGTCCTCCAGCTCCGCCTTGCCGTCCTCCAGTTCCTTTCGTCCGTCCGCCAGCTCTTCTTCCGCATCCTTCATCTTGTCGTCGATGGCGGCAAATATCTTCTCATTGATGGCGTCCACCTTATCCTGGCGGATGATGACATTCACACTCTCCTCCAGCAGCCCAGTAGCGCTGACGCTGGCCACGCCCTCGATGCTCTCCAGCTCCGGCATGACCTGATCCTGTACATATGTACTGATCTGGGCATTGTCCATGCCATCCACGCCCACTGCCGCAATCATCACCGGCAGCATATCCGGATTCAGCTTCATGATAATGGGATTTCCGATGGAGTCGTCCCAATAGCTCTTGATCTGGTCCAGGCTCTCCCGGATTTCCAGGGACACCGCGTTCATGTCTGCCGTCTGGGCGAACTCCAGGATGACCATGGAATAGTTCTCATTGGACACGGAGCTGATACTTTCGATGTTGCTCACCGTGGCCATGGAGGCCTCCACCGGCTGCGTCACCGCCATCTCCACCGTCTCAGGGCTCGCGCCGGGATATGTCGTCATGACGATGACATAAGGCAGGCTGATGCTTGGCAGCAAGTCCGTGGTCATCCTGGTAAAGGACACCACCCCCAGCACGATGGCCAGCACCACGCCCACCAGCACTGTGTAAGGTTTTTTTACGCTGAATTTCGATATCATGTTCTTTCCTCCCTGCACATTCCGACTGACTGGTCGGTTTCCGCCGTTTATTGTATGCCCTGAATCATACAATGTCAATAGAGGGAATCTATTGTTTTTCTAAAAAAAATATAAAGACAGCCGCACATGTCTTCCATGTACAGCCGTCCTCATTTTCACAGCATCTTCTTTATCTTGGCTTTCAGGCGCTGCAGCGCATTGTCCGTGGCTTTCTCGTCCCTGCCCAGCACCTTGGCGATCTGGGTGTAGCTCATGCCGGTGATGTAGAGATCCAGCACCTGATTCTCGAAATCGCTCAGTTCCTCCTCTATGGTCTTCTCCAGATAGGCCACCCGCTCCTTGTCCAGGAACAGTTCCTCCGGGTTCAGCTCCGGCCTGTCCGTCAGAAGCTCCGCCAGCCGCAGGCCGTCCCTGTCGTCCCCGGCAGTCTCCCCGTCCAGAGGCACATAGGTGTTCAGCGGAAAATGCTTTTTACGCTTGGCGGCCTGCACCGCCGTGTAAATCTGGCGGTTGACGCACAGTTCCGCAAAAGTGCTGAAGCTGGCGTCCCTTCCCATGTCATAGTCCCGCACAGCCTTGAACAGGCCTATCATGCCCTCCTGAATCAAGTCCTCGCTGTCCGCTCCTAAGATGAACATGGACTTTGCCTTGCTGCGCACCAGGTTCTTGTATTTGTCGCAGATATAGTCCATGACGGAAGTCTCCCCCCGCCGCAGGCGGTCAATCAATTCATCATCGCTGTATTGGCTGTAGCCATCAAACCACTCACCCATATCCGAAATTCCTCTTTATCCCCTTCTCTGGCGCAGGATTTCATAGGCCAGCACACCGGCCGCTACCGAGGCATTCAGGGAGTCGATTTTCCCTTTCATGGGAATGGCGGCCACCATATCGCATTTCTCTTTCACCAGCCTGCCGACGCCCTCGCCCTCGTTTCCTACCACCAGCCCGACGGGGCCTTTCATATCAACGTCGTACATGACCGTACCGCTCATGTCGGCACAGACGAACCATAATCCCTCTTTCTTCAGCTCCTCAATGGTCTTTGCCAGATTGGTGACCTTGGCTACAGGTGTGTAGTTCAGCGCCCCCGCGGAAGTCCTGGCCACCGTGGCCGTCAGTCCCGCCGCCCGGTTCTTCGGAATGATGATGCCGTGGGCGCCAGCCAGATTTGCCGTACGGATAATCGCGCCCAGATTGTGGGGATCCTCGATATTGTCCAGAAGGATGATAAAGGGCGGCTCCTGTTTCGCTTTCGCTGCCTGGAGAATATCCTGCACGGTGGCGTACTCATAGGCTGCCGCCATGGCGATGACCCCCTGATGCTTCCCTGTGGCGGACATCTGATCCAGGCGTTCTCTGGTCACATACCTGATGATGGTGTCCTGCTTTTTGGCCTCTTTCTTAATGGCCACAATCGGTCCGTCCTGGCAGCCGTCCTGCACATAGATTTTATCTATGGTCTTGCCCGAACGGAAAGCCTCCCTCACTGCGTTTCTTCCTTCTATCGTAAATTCTTCGTATCTCATATTTCCTCCTTCTCTATTGTCCCTTTTTTGGGATTTTCATATTTCCAATCCTGCCAGTTCGATGCCCTTTTTTACCAGATATAATGCCCGCTCCATATTGTCCGCCAGATAGAGATACCCTATCACCGCCTCGAAACCGGTGGCTTTCAGATAATCCGCCACGCTGGCGTTCTTGGCCGTGGTATGCGGTTTTGAGTTCTTTCCGCGACGGTAAACCGACTGTTCTTCTTCCGTAAAGCTGTCCATCAGGGTCTGTACAATCCTGGACTGGGCGCCCGCACTGACATACCGCACGGTAATCCGATGCAGATTGTTCACGGGACGGTTCGCCCGCGACACCACCACCGTGCGTATGATCAAATCATAGACCACGTCCCCGATATAGGCCAGCGTCAGGGGAGAATAGCTGCGGATATCCTGTTGTTTACCGGGAAAAACATCCTTGATTGCCGCAAGCAGACTTCCCCTGCCCGTGTTCTTTCCCGCTTCTTCCCATGCCTGACCGCACCTGTCTCCCGCATTCATTCCGAGACTGCCGTCTCTTCCATCCTCCGGCCTGTCTGGCGTCTTTATGCTTTCTTCCATTTCACGCCCTCACGAGTATCTTCCAGGATAATCCCTTTCTCCAGCAGTTCTGCCCTGATTTCATCTGCTCTGGCAAAATTCTTCTCTTTCTTGGCAGCCTTGCGCTCTTCGATCTTCTCTAAAATATAACTCTCCATCTCGGCGTCCACACCGCTGTCCGCCTCCTTTTCCGCATAAGCTGTGGTCAGATCCAGGGACAGCACCTTGTCGAAGTCCTCCGCCAGGGCATATTTCGTGGCATCCGACATCTCCTCCTTCAGCATGTCGTAAAGCACCGTCAGCGCCATGGAGGAATTCAAATCGTCGCACAGAGCCGCCTGGAACTTCTGCCTGTAAAGTTCCGCTTTCTCCCGGTCCGCTTCCCCTTCCTTCCCCAGCCCGCCGATGCGCTTCACCAGCTTCTCATAGGCCGCCCGGGCATTGTCCAGTGCGTCAAAGGAGAACTCCAGGGGCTTGCGGTAATGGGACTGGAGACAGAACAGCCGGTACACTTTCGGGTCATAGCCCCTGGACTTCAGCAGAGAAACCGTCAAAAACTCCCCCTTGGACTTGCTCATCTTCCCCGCCTTATCGTTCAGATGATGCACATGAACCCAGTAATTGCACCATTTATGCCCCAGATAGGCCTCGCTCTGGGCAATCTCGTTGGTGTGATGAGGGAAGATATTGTCCACGCCGCCGCAGTGGATGTCCATGTACTCGCCCAGATGCTTCATGGAGATGCAGGAGCACTCGATGTGCCAGCCGGGATACCCCAGCCCCCAGGGGCTCTCCCACTTCAGCTCCTGATCCTCGAACTTGGACTTGGTGAACCACAGCACGAAATCCGTCTTGTTCCGCTTGTTCCCATCCTCGTCCACGTCGTCCCGCACGCCCACCAGCAGCTCCTCCTCACTGTGGTTGGAGAGCACATAATACTCTTTCAGTTTGGAGGTGTCAAAGTAGATGTTCCCGCCGCTCTCATAGGCGTAGCCCTTCTCCATGAGCCCCTCTATCATGCGGATGAACTCAGAAATGCAGTTGGTGGCAGGCTCCACCACATCCGGTGTCTTGATGTTCAGGTCTGCGCAGTCGGCGAAAAAAGCATCCGTGTAGAACTTCGCAATCTCCATCACCGTCTTGTGCTCCCGCTTCGCGCCCTTGAGCATCTTGTCCTCGCCGGTGTCCGCGTCGCTGGACAGATGTCCCACGTCCGTGATGTTCATGACCCGCTTCACATCATAGCCGATATACCGTAAAGTTTTTTCCAGCAAATCCTCCATAATATAGCTTCTCAGGTTCCCGATATGGGCAAAATGGTACACCGTGGGGCCGCAGGTGTACATGCCTACCCTCCCCTCCTCATTGGGGATGAACTGCTCCACCTTTCTGGTGAGCGTGTTGTAGATTCTTAGCTTGTTCTCCATTTTTCTCCTCTCTGCCCCACCGGGCTATAGTGCTTATTTTCCTACCGTAAATCGATTCGTCTTTCTCTCCATACCCTCACAGCCGGAAACGCTCTTTGATTTCCAGCCTGTATCTTTCGTCATAGCTCTGTAGCCTGCGGAAAGAAGTTTCGATATCCTGCTTCGATGCCTTGCTGCGCAGCCTGTTCTCCGTCACGTTCCTTGCTTTGCGCACCTCTTCGGAAGCCGCCAGCTCCACATAGTAGTCGTCATATGGTTACGGAAAAGCCGTAAATCCGTTATCTTCATCAGTTCTCGGCCTACGGTCATCTTGCCCACGGCACTGTTGCCGATGATGAATACCAGCTTCATGTCTCTATTCCCTTCTGCTGCTCCCCGTCAGGGCTTTCATCTGCTGCTCCAGCTCCAGGATGCGGTTAATCATCTCCGAATTGGCATGCTGCAGATTCGCGATGTCCTCCTTGATCGGATCGGGCAGATCCGTCTGGTTCAAAGTCTCCTGGGGCAGCGCCTGATTGCCCCGCTTCACCACCCGCCCCGGCACGCCCACCACCGTGGAACAGGGGGGCACCTCGCTTAGGACCACGCTTCCCGCGCCTATCTTGGAATTGTCGCCGATAGTAAAGGAGCCCAGAACCTTCGCCCCCGCGCTGATCATCACATTGTTGCCGATGGTGGGATGGCGCTTGCCATGCTCCTTACCCGTACCTCCCAAAGTCACCCCCTGGTACAGGGTCACATTGTCCCCGATAATGGTCGTCTCTCCGATAATGACGCCATTTCCGTGGTCAATAAAGAACCCCTTCCCAATCTTCGCGCCGGGATGAATCTCAATCCCTGTCTTGCGCACCCCTCTCTGCGAAACCCACCTGGCCCAGAAATAATGCCCTTTCTCGTAAAGCCTGTGGGCAATCCGGTAATGTATCATCACCTTAAAGCTGGGATAAAGAAACACCTCCATGGAAGAGTGAATAGCCGGATCCCGCTCCCTGATAATGCGAATCTCTTCCGTAATATTCCTAATAATCCCCATACGATCCCCTTTCCAGAACCACCCCTTCAACACTACACCCCTACACAAAACCTGCACTTGCGAAACCCCGGGAGAATGCCTGCCCCTGGCATTCTTCCGCGTGGGATGGCCCATAAAGCGAACTTCTTCCCACGCTAAAACCGCGGACAGTCCCTCTCTTTAGAGACGGATAATCCGCGGTTCCACTCTACTTAAAGGCCCATGGGCCTTTCCCTCAATACGCCTAACGCGCGCCTGCGTGTCCGCCTACCATTCCTGCCCGCCTGCCCGCTCCTCCGAGGGGCTTCTGCGGTCAAGGCCTTTCAACGAACCTGCTCCCGGATGCACTTCCTTTTCCCCCGGCGAGGACTGCTTCCAGCACCTTTACAGTCCCTCTCTGACACCCTGTCCGGAAAAGTACTCTCTCCGTTCCCTGCATTTCACACTTATGATAAAATCAATGGCAATTCCCTACTAAACAGAATATGCAAAAAAACCGATTCTGTCAATCAATATTTTCATTCATTTGTCTGCATGCATTTTGTCCGCAACAGCTCAACCTTTGCGGCAGCCCGCACAGCCCCCGCACCCGCCCGCAATCTGCTGCGCCGTCAAGTCAAATGGACTCGTCAGCAGGCATACCGCCTGCGCAGCGATGCCCTGGCCTGCGCCGGTGAAACCCAGACCCTCTTCTGTGGTGGCTTTCACGCTGACGAATTCCGTCTCCAGCCCCAGCGCCTTTGCGATATTTTCCCGCATAGCGTCGATATGAGGGCGCATCTTCGGCGCCTGGGCTATGATGGTGGAGTCGATGTTCTCTATCACGAAGCCTTTTTCCTCCAGCAGCGCTCCTACCTTTTCCAACAGCGCTATGGAAGAAATCCCCTCATAGGCCGGGTCGCTGTCCGGGAAATGCTTTCCGATATCGCCCAGGGCCGCCGCCCCCAAAAGGGCGTCCATGACGGCATGGAGAAGCACATCTGCGTCCGAATGGCCAGCCAGCCCTTTCTCATACTCTATCTTCACACCGCCGATTATCAAATTCCTGTCCCGGACAAGCCTGTGGACATCATATCCTGTTCCGATTCTCATACTGCCCTATTTCCTTTTTTTCTTGGGGAAAGAGAACGCAAGCCCTTTCTCGCTGCCCTCCATCCTGATGTCACGCAGTCTGGAAGAACGGCTCTCCTCACGGTCGCGTTTTCTGCGGCTGTCGCGGTCGTCATCCCGCCTCCTGCGGCTCTCACGGCTGCTCTCCCGCTCGAACCTTCCATGAATTCCTCGGTCCTCTCCTCGGTCACGTTTTCTGCGGCTGTCGCGGCTCTCCTCGCGGTCGAATCTCCGGCGGCTCTCACGGTCGTCATCTCGGTCGCGCCTCCTGCGGCTCTCACGCTCTTCGTCACGGTCACGGCCGCGGCGCTCCTCGCGGTCTTCCTCCCTGCCGCGCCTCCTGCGGCTCTCACGCTCTTCGTCACGGTCACGGCTGCGGCGCTCCTCGCGGTCCTCATCCCGGTCGAATCTCCGGCGGCTCTCACGCTCTTCGTCACGGTCACGGCCACGGTCCTCATCCCGGTCGAATCTCCGGCGGCTCTCACGCTCTTCGTCACGGTCACGGCCGCGGCGCTCCTCACGGTCTTCCTCCCTGCCGCGCCTCCTGCGGCTCTCACGGTTCTCGTCCCTGTCGCGTCCGCGGCGCTCCTCATCCCGGCCGCGTCTCCTGCGGCCTCTTCTTCCGCGCTCTCCACGGCCGCCGCGGGACTCATAATCATCGGCCTCTATCTCCGGCCCGATATCACCGATATGATATTTCAACATCACGGCAGCAAGGTCTAAAGCATCACAGCCCTCTTCCTCCATCTTCCGCTCCACATAACTCTTCATCAAATCTATGTCGTCGCGTCCGTGAAGCTCCCAGGACTGGTTCAGATATTTCTCCGCTTTCGCCTTCATTACCTTGGAGGCGGCGGGAAGTTCCCTCTCCTCGATGGCAGTATGGCAGAAACGCTCTATCTGTTTTACACGGAAAAGCTCTCTTCCGCTGACAAAGGTGAACGACCGTCCCGTCTTGCCCGCACGGCCTGTCCTGCCGATACGGTGCACATAGTATTCGTTGTCCTGGGGCACATCGTAATTGATGACCACCTCCACATTGTCCACGTCGATGCCTCTCGCCGCCACATCCGTAGCAATCAGGATATTGGTGCTGCCGTTCCTGAAGTGGTTCATGGCTACATCCCTCTGGTGCTGGGACATGTCCCCATGAAGCCCCTCCGCACGGAAATCGGCTTTCTTCAGCATCTCCGAAACCTCGTCCACCTTGATTTTCGTATTACAGAAAATCAGGCAGAGCTTCGGCTGATAATATTCCAGCAGGCGGATGCAGGCGGCATCCTTGTCCTGGCTCTTTACCCTGTAATATCTCTGGGACACCAGCGGGATGGTCAGCTCTTTCGCGGCCACCCTCACCAGTCTCGCGTCTTTCTGGAACTGGTTGGCAATCTCCAGAATCGGCTGGGGCATAGTGGCGGAAAACAGGGCTGTCTGATGGGCATTGGGTATCTCGCCCAGTATCAGCTCCATATCTTCGCGGAATCCCATATCCAGCATCTCATCCGCCTCGTCCAGCACTACCATGTTCACATAGTCAAGCTTGATGGTGCGGCGGCGCATATGATCCATCACGCGTCCGGGCGTGCCCACCACGATCTGCACCTCTTTCAGGCCCCTGATCTGCTTGCTGATGTCCTGGCCGCCGTAAACAGGAAGCACCTTAATGCCGTGCATATATTTCGCTATATGGCGGATTTCCTCCGCTGCCTGCATGGCAAGCTCCCTGGTGGGGCAGAGGATAATCGTCTGAAGCTTCCTTAAATCCGGGTCAATCTTCTGCAGGGCAGGGATGGCAAAGGCTGCCGTCTTGCCGGTCCCCGTCTGGGCCTGTCCGATGATGTCCTCTCCGTCCAACAGGTAAGGAATCGCCTGTACCTGGATGGGGGTCAGCTTCTCGAAGCCCATCTCCCGTACCGCACGCACGATGCGGTCATCCAAAAGGGGCTCGATGGAAGCCAGACTGGACGAATCCACACCGTCCGCGTCCCCTTCGTCTGTCCGCGCATCCTTTTTCTTTTCGGAAACATCATCTGTATGCTCCGCTGCCTGTTCCTGTGTCATGTCTTCTGTATCGAGCTCTTCGTACTCATCTGAGCTTTCCGTCTCCTCCGACGTCTCTTCCGCGTCAGAGTCTTCGCCCTCATCCCATTCTTCCGTGGTTTCCTGTAGTTCTTCCGTCTCGTTCCACTCTGTCGTTCCGTTCATATCTGTTCCCTCGCTCTGCTTAGCTCTCTCCGCGGCCTTTTCCGTTTCTGCTGCCGCATTCTGCTCTGCCATCTGATCCTGCTCCGCTGCCATATCCTCTGCCAGCGCTTCGTTCCATTCGTTCATCCTGAATTACCTAAACTTCCCTTCTTTAAAAATGTGTGCCGCCTACAGTATCTTTTCCATTCCAGTCTTCTGGGGCAGCAGCCCGCAGCTTTCATAGAATCTCTTCGCGCCCTGATTGCATTCCCATACATTCAGGGTCAGGTTATAGCAGCCCTCTCTTCTGGCAAACTCCAGCACATACTCATACAGGTCCCTGCCTATATGCTTCCCTCTGGAAGACTCGTCCACACACAAATCGTCGATATACAGTGTCCTGATATCCGTCAATATGTTGTCGTTTAAATGCTGTTTAAATACGCAGAATGCGTAGCCCACAACGTTGCCGTCGGCATCTACCGCAACGAACACAGGCTTTGTGTCATCGCATAAAATAGCCAGAAGCTCCTCGTCCGTGTACTTTTTCGTGTCGCTCTTGAACAGATCCGGCCTCCCGTCATGATGCACCGCCAGGACCTGGCCCAGCAGTCTGCCTATTCCTATCAGATCCCTTTCTTCCCCACGCCTGATAACCATATTTTTCCCTCCGGAAGAGCATCTTATCACATCTGCAACCCAAAAATCTCCAGACCTTTTTGTCTGGACAAACAAAATCCTGAAAACCGCAGAGGTCTTCAGGGTCCGGCTGACATAACTTAAAAAGAATGCCGAAAAATCATATTTCTCAGCATTCTTTCTAGTAGCGAGAGGGGGATTTGAACCCTCGACACTGCGGGTATGAACCGCATGCTCTAGCCAACTGAGCTATCTCGCCATATAAAAAAACTTGTCTGCACAACCGACTTTGTTAGTATACAATGAGAATCTCTTTTTGTCAACAAATTTTTTTCAAAAATTTATATTTTTTCAAAAACATATTTCAGGACGGCCAGACGCGATCCTCTGCCCGGCCGTCCATGAAGTCCGTCATGCCGTCAGGTCCTGGCAGCTCCGTCCACGGACAGGATGACCCCTGTCACATAGCTCGCCATATCGCTGGCAAGGTAAAGGAATGCGTTGGCCACGTCCTCCGGCTCTCCCACACGTCCCAAGGGAATGCCCGCGATAATGGGCTTGATGACCTCTTCAGGCAGCACCGCCACCATGTCGGTCCTGGTGACGCCGGGCGCCACTGCGTTCACGCGGATATTGTCCTTGCCCAGCTCTCTGGCCAGGGACTTGGTCAGTCCGTTCACGGCGAACTTGGACGCGGGATAAGCCACGCCTGATGGCTGTCCGTAGATGCTGACCATGGAGCTGGTATTCAGAATGACGCCGCCTCCCTGCTCCTTCATCACCTTGGCCGCAGCCTGGGCGCAGTTGAACACGGCATTTACATTCAGCGCCATAGTCTTCGCGAAATCTTCCGGCTTATAGTCGTAGATGCTGTCCCTGGCGGAGACGCCCGCATTGTTGACCATGATATCGAGACTGCCGAAAGTCTCTTTCACTGTGGCCACTGCCTTTTCGATTTCAGCAGAATTCTGCAGGTCGGGGCATAATCCGATTACTTTGTACTCCGGATTCTCCGCTCTGAGCTTATCCAAAGCCTTGTCCACAGTCTCCTGCCTGGAACCGCACAGGGCCACGCTTGCCCCATTGTCCAGATACAGCTTTACGATTGCATAGCCGATGCCTCTTGTGCCGCCGGTGACCATGGCGGTCTTGCCTTTTAATAATTCCATGTTCCGTTCCTCCTGTTTTATGTTCCGCATGGATGCTATTCCTTAATATAATCAAGTTCTGTCAGATTAATACCTGCTCAGCCTACAGCCACATGCTTTCTGAGAAAAGCAGCGGCCATATTCCTATCATCATTATAGCAATCAATTCCCAAAGTGTAAAGCCTTACTTCCGGTTCCCGTCCCACAAATCTATCATCTGCCTGGCGAAGTTCAGCTCCTTTCCTGTCCATCCGTAGAGGATGCAGGTGCGGTAGGCGTACTCCGGGATGCAGACATCGTTGTACCCGGCGGTCTGGATGGAAAATACGTTTACGTGGGAGTTCACTTTGCGGCGATATTCCAGAATCAGGTCGAAGACGTTTATGTAGCTTGACGGCACCTGTGGCCATAAATTCGTCGATCAGGGCGGAATGGGCATGGGTGATGCGGACGGCGTCCCTCAGGCCAATCTCCGCGTTCTTATATTTTGCGGCCTCATAGGGCTCCAGGCGCTCCAGCTTTGCCGCTATGGAGCGCTTCAGGAGGCTGGGCATATTCTGTTTTCCATGGTTGCTGTAGAGGAAATAGGCCAACTGGGACAGGGCATCGTCCCCCCGGCTCATGACCCGGCGCTCCAGCTCCCCGAACAGGCCGGGGTGGATCCGGGTGAATTCCTGCCGCCCGGGGTGCAGCGCCGCCCTGACCATGATGACCTGGGGATTCAGGCGCATGGAGAAATCCGCCCGCAATGTGGCGGCCCAGCGCAGCGTCCCCTCGAAGTCCGCCTCCAGGGCCTCGTCTATGGCGCTCTCCATGATTTCCGTGGTGGTGCGGCCCTCCCAGGCGCTGCCGAAGAGCAGGTGGCCCTCCAGGAGCGCGCAGCATCTGTATTTTCCGTCCCGGAGGCCTCCGCCCAGTCCGCCCTCCCGGTAATAGGAGGGTTCCCCGAAGATGGAGGAAGCCGTAATCATCTTCAGGGTGTCCAGCGGGCCCACCCTGTAGGATTCTCCTCCCATGAAATTTTCCACTGTCCCGTTTTTTCCGGCAGAATCAAGGACATCTCGAAAGCGGCTCATTTTCTTTTTTGACCTCCTGTTCCGGTTTTTCGTCAGATTTCCTGTCCGGGAGCAAAACAGCTCTCTCTTTGGAAATAAGTTCCGTATTCTCTGTTGGATTGCCTGATTTCATACCGCTCTCCTTTTCATGCTGGAAAAAGCCCCGAGAAAGGACGGAGACGGTGTGTCGTGCTCTACCATTGAGCTACCGCCGGTCTCCCGGCAGATGGGATTCGAACCCATAACACCGCGATCTGAAGTCGAAGTAACCGTCTCCTGCGCATCGGGGCTGTGTCTGCTGTTATATGTTTTGGGTATAGTGGGATACATATTTTTTATCGGCCGGAACCGGGGATTTGTCAACTCTCCTCCCTGTACCTTTTTGCCGTATTTCTGCCGCAATCCTTCCGCATTTCCGGTCTGTCACTGCTCCCCGGCGCTCCCTGTCCGGCACTGTCTTGTCAATAGCGGGAGTCATGCCTCTCCAGCTCTTTGGTGCGCCTGTCGTATTCATCGTCTCCCGCATGCCAGGCGTCGACGGCGGTAATCTCTCCCAGGCGGTTCCTCCGGACAGCAATGTCTACACCTCCGTCTTCCCTGGACTGATAGGAGCCCAGCATCTCGTCCCGGTAGATGCGCACCTGCTCCCCCTGGTAGCGCAGGAAGCCATTGTCCAGGCATTCGATTCCCCATTCGGCGTATTGGGCGTCCACTGTCTCCGCATCCAGGCACAGGCTCACCGACACGTCAAAGGCGCTCCGCTCCACGCCGAATTCCCGGGCCAGCGCCGCCTGGACCGCCTCCCGGATGATGTCCGGGTCCTGGGAGGCATCCGCGTCCAGCACGGAGAACACTGCGTCCTCCGCCCGCTTCTGGGGACGCTGCCCCAGGGCGATGTCCCGGGTGATTTCCACCTTCACGCCCCATCTGGAGCCTGAGCTGGCGCAGTAGCTGGTCAAGGCATGGGAAAAAGGGGCCTGCCCCCCGGTGGCAGAGGCAACCGTGCCCCCCGCCAGCAGCAATACGGAAAGCAGCAATGCAAAGGCCGAGGCTTTCCGGAACGCCAGAATCCCCTTCACCCGCCTCTCTACCTCGGTTTTGGAGAAAGCGCTGTACAGCAGGGAGCTGCGGCTGGCGCTGACGGCCATGGCCAGCAGACTGTAGGCATAGCTCTTGCGCTGGTCTGTGTCATATTTTTTCAGCACGGCGGCGTCGCAGGCGGCCTCCAGGTCGGAAGCCAGGCATTTCGCCATCAGCCACACCAGGGGATTGTACCAGTGCAGCACGACGGCCGCCAGCATGACGGCTTTCACCCAGTTGTCCCTGCGCCTGATATGCATGGCCTCATGGGCAAGCACATGGCGCAGCAGCACGGCATTTCCAAAGTCCATCCGGGTGGGCAGGCAGATGCGGGGGCCGATCAGCCCGCAGGCCAGCGGGGAGGCGATCTCGTCATTGGTGAACACCAGCACATGGCCCATCCCCATGTCCCGCAGCAGCCCGTTCACAGTCTCATTGCGCTCCATCAGCAGGCCGCCTTTCAGTCTCTTCGCGTAGGTGATTTTCTGCCATGCCAGGATTCCCGCCACAGCGGCCAGACCCAGCAGGTACAGCGCAGGCAGGGCATTTCTCAGGGAATCGCTTCCCAGGGAATTGTTTCCCGGGAAAAAACTTCGCGGCAGGAAGGAAGTGCCGGTATCCATGACGTAGCCGGAAGATCCTTCCATTACCCCCTCCTCTGCCACTGCTGTGTCGTTATCCGTGCCTGGGATGTCAGGACTCTCCGAAGCCCAGGCGCGCGCTGTCCCATCGCCTCCTGTCGCTTCGGACCCTGCAGTGCCGGACTGCGTCTGTGGCAAATCCTCTGCAACCCATGTCGTCTCATCTTCATGTATCGCCACAGATTCTGACAGCCCCGTCAGCCCGGCAGGCACCGGCAGGCTTAAGGGGCTGCTTAAGGAAAAGGGCACCAGCAGACGCAGCAGCACCACGCCCCAGAGCGCGGGGAACACGAACTTTGGCAACTTATTTTTGAGCAGCGCCCGCAGCAGCAGAACCGCCGCGATCATGACGCTCCCGTAAAATGCCATCAGGTAAAACGGCATATTCATCCTGAAATGTAACATTTATTTCGCCTCCTCTATCATGCGGGCAAGCCGGAGGGCCTCCGCCTCCGAAATCCCCTGGTTCTTCAGAAATGATGAAAAGAACAGCTCGCTGGAGCCGCCGAACATCTTGTCGATGAGCTGTTCTGTCTCGCTTTTCGCCACCTCTTCCCTGGTGACCAGGGGCGTGCACAGGAAGCCGGGCTCGCTGCGCTGGATGGCGCCTTTTTCCATGCATTTCTTGATGACGGTGTAGGTGGTATTCTTGTTCCAGCCGATGCGGCCCGCCAGTATGTCTACGATGTCCTTGGCCAGGGTAGGCCCCTGTTCCCACAGAACCTCCATGACCTTCAGTTCCGAATCAAATAGCTTTCCGTCCATGGAACCTCCTTTTTGGTGAGTTGTGTTTTTGGTGTTCTGAATTTTGGTGTTCTGAAAATACAAAAGGGACTATTGCAATAGTCTGAGCTCGTTTATAGACTATCACAATAGTCCAGTGTTGTCAACTGGGCTTTGGGAAATATTTTTTTCTATTTTTGTCGCACATGTCCATCGGCTCACTCTACCCCCAGGGCTTTATAAGCCGCCCCCTCCGCACTCTGATACGGAATCAGCTGAAAAGAGCTCATCAGCTCCGGCGGCACTGTGGCAAAATCGATAAACGATGTGCCGGCATTCTACACATTCAGACATCTCATCCCTGCGATTCCGGCTTCGGATAATTACCTCTAAATACGATGATGTATAATATCCCCCTCTCCCGGAAACCATCACCTGCGCAGAATCTTCTCCAGCGCCTTCCCTCTGGCAAGCTCGTCCACCAGCTTGTCCAGATAGCGGATTTCCTGCATCAGGGGCTCTTCGATATCCTCCACGCGGACTCCGCAGACCACGCCTTTTATCAGTCTGCGCTCCGGATTCAATGCCGGGGCCTGTAAAAAGAAGTCTCCGTAGGTGATATCGCTTTCCATAAGTTCCGCCAACCTGTCCTTGCTGTACCCGGTCAACCAGCCGATGACTTCATCCACCTCCGCTCTGGTGCGCCCTTTCCGCTCCGCCTTTGCAATCAGCATGGGGTACAGTTTCCCAAAGGCCATGCCATATATCTTTTCGTTTTTCATCCTCTGCCTCCTCGCAAAAATCTCAGTTTCGTGCCGGTTTCCTGGCCAGCTCCAGATCCATTGTGTAGTATACTGTCATGATGCCCGCCTATGAGCAGATCAAAGTCCAAATCAAAGCCCAGATCCTGAACGGTGAGCTGGCCCCCAATCAGCCCCTGACCTCCATGCGGCTGCTGGCAGGCCTTCCTGCTGTTCTCCTTCTCCCTGAATCCTCTCGCCGTGGAGGAAAAGGGGGATAAAAAATACGGAGAGGCCTATATTGTCGGCAGCTATGGGATGAATATCATGACATGGAACGATTTGGACTTTTATATAGATAAGTCCAGTCTGAATGGGGCAAATTACTATGGCCTAGCGTCAGAGATCCTCAAAAAATTTGTGCCAGGCCATTTTGACGGAGCGTTCCATATGGAAAATGAATCGGCATTTTTAGGATTTGAAACAAGCATATCGGGCGACCGCTGGAATGTAGATATCTGGTGGAAAAGCCAGACTGAAATCAACGATTCCATTGCATACGCCAATGATATCGCCCGGCTCACGGGCGAAAACCCGACGCTGAAAAATGCCGTCATCACCATAAAACAGGATTTAATAAGCCGGAGGCTTTATGGATTCGATAAAGGGAAAAAGCATTGTCACAGCAAGGAAATATACGATGCGGTTTTTCATGAGGGAATCCTTTCTACAGAGCGGTTTTTAGCATATGCTGAATCATTCCAAAAGTCCTAGATGCTATCTCGATAATGCAGCAGCCCACGGAGGCGGCAATCCCATCCGGCTCACGGCCAGAGGAATTTCGTGCAGAAGGAATTGCCGGGGAAGCCTGAATCTTCAATAGGGTTCCTCGCCGGCTCCAAATCCATGGTATGGTACACTGTCATGTGTTTTACAGTTTATAGTAATACTGCTCGCCCCCGTCCGTCCTCACGGCTCCCACGGCCACGCCATAGAGTCTCTCCGCCACATTTTCCTCCAGCATCTCCTCCGGCGTGCCGCTCCAGGAGATCCTCCCCTCTGCCACAGCAGCGATCCGGTGGGAAATCTTCAGGGCCAGCAGGATGTCGTGGAGCACCAGGACGATTGTCTTGCCCTCCCCGGACAGCCGCCGGACGATTCCCGCGAACTTCATCTGCTGCCCGATGTCCAGGTAGGTGGTAGGCTCGTCCATGACGATGGCAGGAGCCTCCTGAGCCAAGGCCATGGCAAGGTACACCTTCTGCCGCATGCCGCCGGACAGCCGGGACATCTGCATCCCGGCCAGCTCCTCTATGCCCATCTGTCTCATGGCCTCCCTGGCTATCTGAAAATCCGACTCCCTGTATCTCCTGGGATAGTTCAGATAGGGGAACCGCCCATGGAGGACCATGCGGTCCGCGGAGATGTCAGGCACGTTCTTTCCCTGGGGGAGATAGGCGATGCTTCTGGCCAGCTCTGCCCGGGACAAATTTTCTTGGAACAGATTACCCATTGGGTTTGCATAGTCTGATCCTTACTTATTCTTCTCGATATCCTGCCAGTTGGCGTTGTTTAGGATTTCCGCGTTTTCGCCTATAAGCGCTTTGCCGGCGTCTTCATCTCCCCGCAACTGGTATAGCATCCACGCCGTCATATATCCGTCGGTCTTCATCTGCATTTCCTCATGCTCCGCTCCTGCGACTCTTGCACGAAGCTTACATACATTGTCCGGCATCGCATTATAATTCTCGACCAAAGAGGAAAGCGGAGCAACGCCAAGCCACTCTTTCGCTACGTCCGTCGCACCGGTATCATCAGAATTTCCGGCAGCAGCAGTCATAAACCACGGAATCGACACTTTGGAAGCGTCATATCCGCCCCACATCTGTGCAAGGTAGGAATGCGCTGCGCTGCCTGTAAAAATGGTTTTGTACAGACCGCTGTTTTCATATTCGGTTACCGCTCTGAGCGCACCCGCACCGCCTTGTGAATATCCGGCAATTCCGATATTTTGGGTATCGATTTTGGCATAAAACAGGCTGTTGGAATTTTGATTCTGCCCCAGCATGTAATCCAACGTTCGTGAGGTGGATGTCCCTGTTCCCGACTGTCTGTCGTCATTGCCGACAACAATAAATCCCCATGAAGCAAGTCTTTCAAAATAGGGTCCGTAGTTTAATGCTGCTGTATTGCTGCCGTTCACGACAACTATCATCGGATAATCATCTTGACTATGCTTCATTTCAGATGGATACCAAATACGGATATTCCCTATCGTCTTATCTTCGGATTGGACTACCTCGCGGGATACTTCATAACCGCCAAGGCCCGCATACTTTTTCTCTAATTCCGAATCAGACCAAAACTGCGTGTAGTAATCATTCTCCAGCCAGGGCTTTTGGGAATCAATGTAGTTTTTGGTCAGCAGGAATCCCGCTGCAAGTACGATTAAAATGACAATCGCTAAAATCACAAGCCCCACTATTTTCATGACTTTTCTCATAGATAAATCTCCTTCCGCTTGACAGAATAATCTGGTTTCGATATAATAATTTCGGAACAAGTGTCATGATATAAAACATTTGTTTCATTTAAGTCATATTATATTGACGGTCCCATGGAGCGTCAATGCGAATCAGTAAAAAAGATGCCGCCATCACGCTATGCGGTACAAAAAGGGGGATTTTGTTCCTTTATGAAGAAGAATCAAACAGCATTTATGAAACTATGTCTTGCGGACGCGCTTATCAAGCTGATGAAGACCCAAGACTTTGATACAATCAATGTAAACTCGATTTGCAAGGAAGCAGACATCGGCAGAACTACTTTTTACAGATACTTTGACAACAAAAACAGTAAAGAGGAAATGCTCCTTTTCAAGATAAAATATGAATGGGAGCAGTATTCGGATAAGCACGAAATCGGCAAGCAGGGAAAGAACTCTGATTTGACAGAATTTATCTATGAAAATAGGCGTCTGTTTTCAATGCTCTATCACAATGATCTTATTTCTGTCATTATGCGTGCGCTTGAGGATTTGATACCTTCGGGGGAAACATACGATAAGCAAGCCTCGTATCTTATGTCCTTTTTTATCTATGGATACTTCGGGATCATCTATCAGTGGATGAAATATGATTTTGATGAAACGCCCGCGCAGATACAAAAGCATATTAACGACACCATCACCTCTGGCCTAAATCAAAACCTATAAAGACAAGCTGGCAAGAAAATTGCGTTTTCAGCCTTTAGTCCTCCAGTATAATATATTCGCACATAGGTCACGGTTCCCCGATTGCCACGCTTATGTTTATTCTTGTTATGAGATTTTCCTGCTTAACGATTTCACTTGCCGTGAAACCAGACTGCATAACGCCGGCTGGTTGAATCGCATGATTACATTAGGCAGTATTCAGCGTTATGCAGCATAAAATCAGCGGAGTCCGCAAAACTCTTCACCGGATGGCCATCAACGGATCCATACGAAACGGGCGGGAGATTCCGGGGGACTGGAGAAGCTTTCTTTCAATACCCGCCGGACACACCAGGGCGTTGACAAAGAACCATCCATAAAATTCTACCCCTGTGATTTTGCGTGCAGACTCTCCGGCTTCCTGACCATCTCCCAATGCCAGATGCCTGCGGATATCTTCTCCCTATTGATACCACTGTCTCTGCAGCTCATACATCGTCTTATATTCCCCTTCGGCCGCAATCAACTCATCATGGCTCCCGTCCTGCACAATGCGCCCCTCCTTAATCACAAGAATCCTGTCCGCAATCTGCGCGGAAGCCAGCCGGTGGGTCACGATAATCGAAGTGCAGTTCCGCGACAGTCTGCCAAATTCCTCATACAGGTACTTCTCTTCCAGGGCATCTATGGCAGCCGTAGGTTCGTCCAGAATCAAAAGGCTGTTGTTCCTGTATATCCCTCTTGCGATTGCGATCCGCTGCCATTGGCCTCCGGAAAGTTCCGTCCCTCCGAACTCTCTTCCCAGCATGCCGTCCATTCCCCCAGCCCATCCAGGGTCTACGCCAACGTCATCACAAATCCGATTCAGCCTGTCCACAGACTGATCGCCGGCAGCGTCACTAATCCTGATATTCTCCCCCAGCGACATGCTGTAACGGCAGAACTTCTGAAAAACCGCAGAGATTCCCCTTACAATCCGTCCGGCGCCCTTCTGCACGCCCTCATAGGAAACCGTCCCCTTTGTAGGCGAATACAGCCCCGCAATGATATGGCACAGCGTGCTTTTCCCGCTTCCGTTCTCTCCTACCAAAGCAACCGTCTGCCCCCAGGGAATCCGCAGATTGATATCCGAAAGCACGAACTTCTCTCCCTCTGTCCCAGACTGCGGGTAGGCAAAAGACACATCCTCCAGCCGTATCTCGAACTTTTCAGGCAGTGCAATCTGCTCCTGTTCCCCCGGATCCTCCCCTATGAACGCAAGGTAGTTCTTTACCATGGCCATATTTTCTATGGCGATGGCCAGGCGCTCGGATATCACTTCGTCCATGAACCCGTAAAACTCACGGAGCGCAGCAAAGACCGCCGCAAACGCCCCCACGGAAATGATGCCCGCCAGCACATAATAGACCAGCATGGCGATAATCGCGCCATAAGCCGCCACAGTCAGGACATGGATGCAGAAATTCACCCTTTCCTTCCGGAGCTGCATGCGGAAATGCAATCCGTTCAGCTTCTTCAGCATCTGATTGTACCTGTCGAAAAAGCAGCTGCCGCATCCCCACAGGCGGGTCTCCTTATAATACTCTTTTCCGATGACGCAGTCCCCATAATAGTCCATCTTCCTCCGGACAGGCGCGGCCTCATTCTCCAGATGCTCAAAGGATATCATATGCAGCAGTCTGGTTATCACGTTTGGTATGAAAATAATGACTGTGCTGATGCTGAGGACAGGCGCCAGGGAAAACAGGTACCAGCTCATCACCACAAAATAAAAAGCATAAAAGAAAAGGATATCCAGGATGGTAGTGCTCACCCAAAAGACACCTTCCGAACCACGGACAGCTTTGTTGATCCGATCCAGTTCCTCCGCATATTCAAAGGCAATCGCATCCTTCCTGTCAATCGTCCTGAACAGAACCTTATTGGTCTCTTTTATGACCTTTCGGTTCAGAATCTGCCCATAACAGTTCGCCACGCCGTTCATAGTCTGCGCAAAAGCATATGCCGCTCCTAACAGCAGTATTTTGACCACAAGAGGTAGTATATCTCCCCCATTCTCTGAAATCCCGTCAAAAAAATACTGTACGCTCATGACCTGCAAGACCCAGGAAACGCCGTGCAGCATCTGCAATACCGAGTATAAGATAATGCTTTTCGGGAACATCCTGTACAGAAGCCTTATGCCCACCAGATTATTGTAAATAAAATTCTTATGTCTCATACCAACACCTCTGACTGTCGAACATCTCCTTATAAAGCCCGTTCTCCAATCCAATCAAAGCTTTATGCGTCCCCTGCTCGACAATCTTTCCCTGATCCAATACCAGAATCTCGTCCGCCATGCGCGCAGCGCCCAACCTGTGCGTGATCAGAATCGTGAACTTTTCCATGGAATGCTCTTCTTCCTTGGAAATCCCTTCTTCCTTGGAGCGCTCTCCTTCCATTGTGACCTGCCAGAACATCTCATACACCTTTGCCTCCCCTTTGGGATCCAGGGCCGCGGTCGGCTCGTCCAGAATGTTGATTGGGGCTTCGCTGTACAAAAGCCTTGCAATCGCTAATTTCTGCCACTGGCCTCCGGACAGATCCACGCCGTCCTTCTCCAGTTTCCCCAGCTTGCTGTCTAACCCCCAAGGCAGCTCCTGTACACAGGCTCCCAATTCCATTTTTTCCATGACCTGCTCCAGCAGCTGCTCCTTGTCCTCCTTCACGTTCCCCACCAGGATATTGTCCCGGAACGACAAAGCATACCGGGCGAAATCCTGAAACACCACAGAGAACATCCACTTCAGCTCCCCATATCGGTATTCCCGCAAGTCCTTTCCATTAATCAGAATCTGCCCCTGATACTCCTCGTACAATCCGGTCAGCAGCTTCGTGAGCGTGGATTTGCCCGCGCCGTTCCTGCCCACCACCGCATAGCACTTATTTCCCCGGAACACAAACGAGCAGTCCCTGAGCACATACTCCTCCCGCCCCGGATAGCGGAAGGACACCTTCCTGAATTCAATCGATTCCACCCGGAATCCCGGAATCTTCAACGGTTCCGCAGCGGCGTCCTCTTTCTCCTCCATGGCCCAAAAAACGTTCACATCCTTCAGGTACGCATTGAAATCCGCAACCCCCTGCATGATGCCTGACAGATTCCACGACATGCCCTGGACAAGGTTCAAAATAGAGGTCACAAGTCCCACATATAACCCGTTCGACAGCTTCCCGCTGCTCAGGGCGGGAAGGAGCAGCAGCATGATAATCACTGCCAGCATGACCATGGTCAGCGAGCCGCTCTTCATATTGGCATATCTCTTCTTCTCGATGGCAGCCTCCTTCTGGTTCGCATAGTCGCTGAGACGGTCATACTCCTTCGTTATCTGTCCGGAATACCCGAACAGGGTCCGCTCTTTCGCATGGTCTCTGTCCGACAGGATTGCGGACAGATATTGATACCGTCTTTTGACCTCCACCGCGTCTTTTTGCAGGACGTAATTCTGTCTGCCGGTTCTATAGGCCAGAGAAAAAAGCGGGACGCTCACCAGCAAAATCGCCGCGCCGCTCAGAACGCTTGCCTGCATGACGATGCTCATAAGGGCCACGCATTTTACCACCAGCTCAATCCCGTTACAGACCGTTTGGTAACCCGCCCAGAAACGGCCCTCTACCTCTCCGCAGACACGGTATATCAATGCGCAGGACTGGCTGTCCTCTATGTACCTGTATTGAAGCGCCGCCTGCTTCTTCATGAACCGGTTCCTTAACATGGTCTTTAAACGGTTCTGCGCCGATGCGTTGACCAGGTTTGAGACAGATGGTATCATCTGCTTGAAAACCACTATCCCAAGCAATAGGATAAGGGGCACTAAGACCATACGGACGCCCAGCGCGCCGCCATATGCCCCTTCCACACGGTTCACGAATTCCGCGATTGCAAGCGCCTGCACCGTCGGCAGAAAGGCATTGATTACGGCAACCAGCAAGAGATATCCTGTATGGAAAGGTATCATTTTTATCATATCCCGCAGGAATACAAAGAGATTGTATTTCGTCTTTTTCCGGCTTTTCATTTTGGTTTTTCCTTCGCTCCACAGCCTTTTATTTTTTGATTATTTTGTACCAACCGGCACAACAGGCCAGGGAATCATCCCTTTGATACGAAATGTTTTGTCGGCTCATCTAAATGATATATTTCTTCTTTTAGGAATTCGGGATATATCGTTACATCTCGAATTTTCTCAATCGGCATCCACCCAATGACCACATCACAATTATCTTTTTGTGGTTATGATTGATTATGAACTATACGCCTGACGCTTGCAATGTATATTTATCAGCTCGCTTTCCACGGATTCGTAATTCCGAAAATGGAAGAACGAAAAACAGGAAACTTTTTTCATAATTTCTTGTCTTGGTGTGCCGCTGTGACGGGCGGCGGTTATTCAGTTTGCTGTTTGCACAACTCTACAAATTAATTTCCCGCACTGGAACATACAAATAACAATACTCATGCATACCAACTTAAAAAACCATAATATTCAACCATTGGGAACGTGTCAAAAATGGAATTTTACAGGATTGATTGTTATAAACATTTTGCCTCTAACAGTTTCACAATATCTTCATAATGTTCCTGGCAGATAACCCGATAATGTATCCAGCCGCCATCACCACAAGGATATTTATTATCAATGTGTTCCTGGGTGTATTTTTTCAGCTCCCCATAAACCGCTGCATACTGCACATCCGTTAATCTCATCATAACTGTAAATGCGCCATCTTCAGCAAAGATATTACACATAAGCTTTTTCTTTTTATAATGTCCGATTCCCCAACCGTATTTATTGCCATAAGGGAAAACAACTTTCTGATCTGTATGAAACATAGTCGTTAGCCAATCATTTATCCTGGAAAAGCGTTCTGCATTTTCCGAACAATATGTTGTCATTTCCTCTACGGTTGGAATATGCTGCTTATTCAGCATTCTCTCATACATAGCCGCCCTCCAATCCCAATTTACTGCCTTTACCGCACCGCAAAACCGGGATTTATTTTGCTTTTATCGGGATATAATAGTCCATCTGTTCATACCCCATTATTTTTTTCGCAAGCGGCGGCGTAATTATATTTCCTAATTCTGAACGTGATGTGTCACGTTTAAATCCATTTTCGCTTAGAAACTGGTCAATCTCTGTGTCCATTAGCCCCTTATCTGTCTTCTGGTCTATGTCCGTTGCTACAGCATAAAGACCGCCTTTGAAGTCTATTATTTCAAATTCGTTTGGAACATTCATTCCATCTTCATACATATACAGCCAGACAAAACCCTCTCCTGCCCAAAATAGGAAATCTTTCGGAAATAACCCTCTTTTTTGTGAAGATAACCATTCGTCGAGTAGATTGAAATTCCCCTCTCCGAACATACCTGTTCCAGACGAAACCATTTTACAGGCCGGCATTTCATAAATTCTTACACTTTGCATTGTTGTCCCCCAGATTTTCGTTTTGTCAATGACTAAGTTATTATAGCATTTCACTCTAAAGAATGAAATAGATTTCCTTGCACTTTATAAAGAAAATTAACTTAAGAAAAACAATACCGGAAATGTCCGGTTTATCATCATCTTATGTTTCCGGTGTTTTCTTCTTCGTCCAATTCCGCCTCGGCATCACGGATGATGTCCTCCGCAAAGTTGAGAGAGTACAATCAATTGGACTGGAACAAAAAAGAAACTACCTCAATGCATGTTGTGAATCCCAAAAGCCTTCCGCCTGCCTACAGCTTTGGCCTCCGGTTTTTCTTCCTGACACTGTCTCTGTTTTTCCGGCATAAACAGAACGAGACCTCCGAAGAAGTCTCGTTTTGTTCATGGAGTTATAAAATATAAAAGACTTCTTAATCAAAATAAGTACAAAACAGCCACAGCATAGCATTTATGCGGTACTGGCGGAAAGGAGGGAATTGATTATGAGTCACGATTTAACAGCATTATACGAGAGATTGAGCCATGATGACGAGTTACAGGGCGAGAGCAACAGCATATCCAACCAAAAGGCAATGTTGGAGGATTATGCGGAAAAGAACGGTTTTACGGGCATACGCCATTTTACTGATGACGGTATTTCCGGCACGACCTTTGAGCGTGAGGGATTGCAAGCCATGCTTGCAGAGGTAGAAAAAGGCAATATCGGTACTATCATTGTGAAAGACATGAGCCGACTGGGAAGAAATTATGTGCAGATGGGAATGTTATGGGAGCAGTTGCGCAGTTGTCAATTACAATGCAGGGGAACAGACCGCCACCCTCTACACAAGGGATAATGCAGTCATGCGGAAACTGGACACGTTTGTTGCCGACTTCCCTGACACATACAAACTGACAGGGCAGGACAAAGTGTCTAAGACTTATTCTTTCCCAAAATCGCACGTCAGTTATCGCAAGCCGAGGAAACTAAGCGAAGAACAGAGGGAACAGGCAAGGGAGCGCATGAAAAACATCAACGGCATTTGATACAAATGTAAAAATCGTGGGATTATTTACGCAGGGAAGATTTCAGGGCTTGTATGGTATCTGTAATAACCATCAGTTCATGGCTGGAACAGTCCTCTAAAATATCCGTGATTTTAGAGATATAAGTGTACTCTGCCCTGTTTAGTTCATCGCATAAAAGTTCATCAGCGGAACAGGATAACGCATTTAATATGGCGATAAACACTTTCAGGCTCGGAATACAATTCCCTGTTTCAATGTGGGATATGTGCGTTGTGCCGACATCACATAATTCCGCCAGCTTTTCCTGCGA
Organism: Acetatifactor aquisgranensis; assembly: GCF_943193215.1. Lineage (NCBI taxonomy): Bacteria > Bacillati > Bacillota > Clostridia > Lachnospirales > Lachnospiraceae > Acetatifactor > Acetatifactor aquisgranensis. Next base: position 87,540 of record NZ_CALPDH010000022.1, read on the forward strand.
CAGATTGCAGGCTATTCTCCGCTCCCTGATTTTCCTGCCGATAGTTTTATAATCTATCATTGCGACCACCTCATTTGCATTGTAAGCGCAGACAGATAAAACGATAATGACCTAAAATGCAGATAGACTGAATAATGCAGATGCTATTAAAAATTTGAAGAAATCTGCCGATAAAATATATAAAGTATGAAAGGGATTTCAAATATTTATCAAGGAGGAAGCGGTTATATCGTTATATCAATGAATATTAGTGGGTTTGGCGCAGGCAGCAATTCAGCTTACAAAAGCATCAATACTAACAGCAAGCAGTACAAAGCGGCGGCAAAGAATCATTTGGCGGCTCTCATGGAAGAAGAAGCCATGATGACGCCTGAACAAAAGATGCTATACAAGTTAATGGGCGGGCGTGAAGCGCATATGAGGAATGTAATGCAGAATTATAATTCCGATGGGGATTTTATCGGACCGGGCGGGGTTGTCGTTCCGGGAATGTACCATGGGGAGGACGGAAAGGTTGACCGCTCAACATGGCAGCAACTGATACCCGTATCTGACGATATGAGGCAGAAGATGTTTGACAACGTAAAAAGGGAGTTCATTCAGGAGAATGGAATCTCTAATGGTGACACAACAAAAAGGTCACAGATATTCAGGGAATACCAGTTAAGCGTCAAAAAAGAGGACAGGGCAAAAGGAACATGGACGCTGCAGCAGTATGAGGGCAAATACCGTTCTGCTATGTATGCGGCAGTCAAGGCGGCTAATCCAAAATGGGAGCCGGGGCAGCCGTTTGACCCTTCCATTTTAGACAGTGTTACAAGGGAATCCGTAGAAAGCACACTTGTGAAAAGCGGCAATACATTTGTGAAGCGGTCATCTGTTTCCGGCAGTTCATTAGACGTGCAGGTCTGATATAGAAAGCATACAGCAAACAAAAGCGGGGTTATAAAATGGTTGTTATAAATAATTCGGATTATTATAGTAAAATACCAGCGGGCAGGGATTTTAATAACCTGCCTGCTGATTCCAGTGCTGGCACAACTGTAGGCTATCAATATGATGGATTTACGGAGGAAGACCGTTTTGTACAAAAAGTTCTGCGGGAGCATTATGATAAAATGTACAGGGAAAATATGTCACATTCCGATCCGATGGCATATGTAAGGTCAAAATACTGCGATGTGACCTCTCCCAACTTTTGCTCATACATGACGGCAGACCAGCGTTCCATAGCTTACCGTACAGAAAAAAGAATGCTGCAGACAGGAGGAAAACCTGTAGGCGGATTTGCCCGGTATGATTATGCTTTGAAGGATTACAAGGACTTATATACAGGCGGTTCAAGAAGTACGGGCTACAGCCGTAACACGGATAAGGAAAAGCAGTATGCCCGAAGTGTTATAAACCAGCAGATTTCAGAGCTGTTTTCCAGTCATGGGATATCCTTATCGAAACAAATAGACTTGAAATTTTCTGTTAATCCGTATACATATCAATTAAACGTGTCAGGAAATACAGATAAAGATACTTTATCACTGATAGAGAAACTGCTGAATGAGGGAGATAATGCAAAAAACATATGGACACATGCGTGGCTCTGTATGCATGATGCAGATAATGAAATTGTCAATCTGCAGGCAAATACAATAAAGGCAAACCAATATTCTTTATGGCATGAAGTATATAATACAACAGGGTATGATATACGCAATGCGGCATACAGGAACGGTACTTTTATTGCGGAAGACGGTACAGACTTACTTGCATTGTTTAAGGAGAAAGCAAAGAACGGCGCAGGGTATGAACTTTATTCTAACAGGTGGCTGGAATATGCTAAGAATGGCTGGAATAAAGAAAATGATTTAGTGCTGGAAATAGGTTTTGACAGTAGCGGGTTGTATGACATAGGACAGGAAAAGGGATATGGGATAGCACAAGATGCATGGGTGAAAAGCAGTGGTCAGAGTATGTTTGATGCCAAAGTGTAAGAAAAAAGCCTTGCCAGAATGAAAAAGCCGAATATTTTCGGCTGTCCATTAGATGTGAGTGTATAAACAGTTTTACAGACAGGTGGTTATTATGGGTATATCGTTAAACAGTGTAGCAAACGGCGTAAAGAATGTTACAAGCGCAACTTTAGCAACAGGACAGCCAAACTGGTCTTACATTCCGTCCGCCGCAAAACAGACAAAAACACAGACTGAATTTATAACAGAGATAAAAGAACTTGCCCGAAATGCGGCAACGGTAACAAACAAAGCGGACAAGGACAGCATTGACAGGCAGCTATTACAGTTGAGGGCGGAGTATCTGTCTGATGTATCTCCCGACAGAAAGAGCCTGTATCAGTCTGCAAAAAACGCCATACAAAAGAGCAGCAATACGAATCCCAAATGCAGGGGGATTGGCGAACTATCCCTGCTGGACTTTCTGGAACAGGCAGACGGCAGGGGAAACCTTGCGGAAAAACAGTTTGCGCTTGCAGGCGGGGGAACGCTCACCTGCCCTATCCTCTCCACAGGCGGATATGGTGCGGTTATTGAATGTCAGGGCGCAAAAGTTTTGATGAACACAGGAAACGGCTGGAGTTATGAAATGACACCGGCGGAACTTGCAAAGAAAAACGAGTTTTATAAAATCTATTGGAATGAGTACCGGACTGTCAAAGGAAACAACGAACTTTCCGAATTACCCGATTATCTGGAAGAGCGAAGTATATTTGACAGGAAAGCATAAAAAGAATCAATAGATAGATGATAAATTTTTTATAAACCGAAGCATAAGCGAAAATTGAATATTGTTTACCTTTGGGTAGCGGTTATCTTAACAGACAATCTGCTATCTTTTTTATTTTCAGCAACCACCAACATAATGCAGAAAGAGGTATTAAGGTGATTGAGGGCAAAAACGACACAAGCAAAAACTTAGAGAAAGCATTGCAGGCATTGAAACAGGCAAAACGGCGTGTAGCCAACGAAAAGAAAAAGCAGAACGAGAAGAAACGCAAAGCCGAGAACCACCACAAGTACATCATGGGCGGCATTATCGTGAAGTATAGGCATAGGAACGAATGATGATTGCAGGAAAAATTTATAATCGTTTCCTTTCTGTTGACTTTCATGCGCATGTTAGTGTATGATATATATGCGCATGAAAGTGAGGTGATAAAGTGGCGCAAAAGAAAATGGGACGTCCACCGAATGGCGATAAACCCATGAAAGACAGGATATTTGTCTTAGTCGATGATGACACAAAGGAAAAACTGGAACAGTGTAAAAAAGCACTGGACACCACTACATCTGATGTTGTCCGTCGTGGTATCGACAAGGTGTATGACGAACTGGAAAAATAACGGAGGCGGCGAACCCCTGTAAAGAATTGCGCCACCTCACACTGCGCCCACCTACAAGGCGGACTGCGTAAATATTATACACTACGCATTCTTGTCTTGCAAGTGGCGCATGGAGCAAAACGGGAAGGAAACGATTAAAATAACAACTTTGTCAGAGGGTATCGGTTAGGTGTTTTAATGACTATGGAGGTATTTTCGGGGCAGGACAGCTTTTTAGGAAATGATGAATAAAACAAACTGAATATTGGTGCTTATGGTGGCGGTTTATCCCAACGGAAAATCAGCCACCTTTTTATTTGCAAAGACTATCAACACAGCATAGAAAGAATGAGGTATCGAAATGATTGAAAGCAAGAATGACACAAGCAAAAACTTAGAAAAGGCATTGCAGGCGTTGAAACAGGCGCAACAGCGTGTAGCCAACGAGAAGAAAAAGCAGAACGAAAAAAAGCGGAAAGCCGAGGTAACGTATCCACCCTGTTTACAGGGTGCGCACAGATATACCACCAGAGGTGGTATGTGCGCTCTCCGAGGGGCAAGTTTCACTTGCATGGACTCCTGCGGAGGGCGTTGTCTGCCTTGCGGCAGCCAAAAGGGGAAACGACAATTCCCCTTCGCAAGCTGCGCTTGCTACCCTTAAGCGAAGCCCTGCTTCGCTTTGTGAACATTTGCGTTCAGACAAAAGCCAAAGTGCGGCTTTTATCTGCCCACAAAGTCTGTCCATGCGCCCCACTACTCTATTGGCAGAATGTAGGTGTTGCGTATGGGTAATGTCACGAAACAGGCAAGCACACGTTTTTCCATAGTCAAGCGGAGCAAAGGGCAGTCGGCAGTTGAGAAAGCGTCCTATATTAGCAGGAGTATTCTTGTCAACGAGTTTGACGGGCAGACCTACCGCCCGAAATACCATGAAGATTTAGTCCACAGCGAAATCACTCTCCCACCCAATGCGCCCAAAGAGTATGCAGACCGAGCCGCTTTATGGAACGCCGTTGAACTGTCAGAAAAAGGGCAGAAATCACAGCTTGCGAGAATGTTAAAAGCGTCACTCCCCAACGAATGGAGTTATGAACTTGCGGAGGAAGTCGTGAGGGATTATGTGCAGAGGAATTCTGTTGATAAAGGAATGTGTGCGGACTGGGCAATCCATGACAGCGAAAATGACAAAGGACAGCGCAATCTTCATATTCATGTTTTACTCACAATGCGCCCTCTCACTGAAAACGGGGAATGGGGAGCAAAGACCAAAAAGGTTTGCCGATCCAAGCCACCTATAAGGAGAGCCAGTCACTAAAAAGGCTTGCAAAAATGAGATACGATAAGGAGCATAAGGACAGCTTATCGAAGTACCCCGAATTAAAAGAACGTATGCAGAGCCTTTTACAGAATGGGGAAAAGATAACGCCGAAACAGTGGAAAGCCGAGATACAGTCTTTGCAGTCCGAGTATGACAGTATCGGCAAAGAGCAGACCAAGACCGCAACAGAATTAGCGTATGCGGAAGTTATCAGCTATAACAGGAAGAACCTTGCGAGGGAACTTCAGAACGAGAGCCGACAACGTAACAGGCAACAGAGCCGACCGAAACGGAGGGAGGAAGAAATTTAATGTGAATTTTATTGTAAAGGCAGGCATTTTTTTGTATAATTGAAGTGTGGCAGGAACAGGATATATCGTATCTTGTGCCACAGATTTTAGAAATCGAGGTGATAAGGTGTCAAACGATAAACAGATAGAGGAAGTCATGGCAAAACGTACAGCAAAAAACAGCGTATTCCTTGACCTTTTTCAAAACAAGAGTTATCTGCTAAAGCTATATAAAACGCTCCACCCGGAGGACACCACAGCAACAGAGGATTCACTTACAGATGTGACAATCACAAATGTGCTGACTGATAATCTGTATAACGATTTAGGCTTTATTGTCAATAATAAGTTGATGATACTTGTGGAGGCGCAGTCAACATGGACAGTGAATATTTTAATAAGAATTTTACTGTATCTGGCGCAAAGCTATCACGAATATTTTCAGCGTACCAGCCAAGACTATTACAAAAGCAAGAAAGTAAAAATGCCAAAGCCTGAACTTTATGTGATTTTTACGGGGAACAAAGGGCGGAAACCCGATAAAATATCTTTGTCTAAAGAATTTTTCGAGGGCGCAGATATAGATATTGAGGTAAAAGCAAAAGTTATCTATGAAAGCGATACAGATGATATTATCAATCAGTACATCATTTTCTGCAAAGTTTTTAACGAGCAGACAAAACAGCATGGAATGACACAAAAGGCGGTTACAGAAACAATCCGCATATGCAAGGACAGGAATGTTTTAAGGGAATATTTAGCGCAGAGAGAAAAGGAGATTGTGACGATTATGATGAGTTTATTTGATGAAGAGCAGATAATGAAATCGTTTATCAGAAGCGAAAGGCATGATGAAGCTAGAGAAACAGCGGAAAGAATGATTAAAGACGGGGAACTTTCTCTTGAAAAGATTGCACGTTATGTTCCTGCATTATCAATGGAGGAATTAAAGGAGATTGAAGCCGAGGTTATGCAGTTAGCGTAATCGGCAAAACAATTTAATATTAAAATCACAGCGTAAAGGCGCATGGAACAGTAAATTGTAAACCATGCGTCTTTTTTTGCGCCCAAAGGAGGAATATGAGCGACAACATTCAGACCAACACTACAGGGCGATTAACGCCCTGTTTACAACAGAAAATTGACAAGACAAGGTACTTAGTCGAGGTACATTTTTCGGCTACCAGTAGCCAAAGCGTAAAGGATAAGTTAAAGCGTGTCATTCTCCACGATTTGGAGCATGGGAAACAGGGCAGACCGAGAAAAAGTGATGAAAAATGATAAATACGTCCTTGACAAGTAGCAACAGGGTTTATACCTTAAGATACTATCTGCCGTTCTTACTGCTCCCGGGCCGCCGACAGGAAACGTTTTACGGTCTCCATGGGGAATGCTGTATTCCCATTCCATGGGCAACACCTTCCGGAGCGGATGCACGTTTGCCCAGACGGGAATCGCCAGGAGCACTAGTCAAGAAGCGCTTTTTCCAGGTCGCTGAGCATAATGCCCAGAGATGTGATGCCGCCCTCCGCAAGATACCAGATGCCGGGGTTCTCCAGGATGACCAGATTGCCATTCCGGTACGCATCTGTCTTCATGACCAGCTCATTCTCCATGATTTCCTGTGCCAGCTGGGCGCCGGTGGCGCTGATGGCAGAGTCCCGATCCATGACAAAGATATAGTCAGGATTCAGCGCAACGATGGCCTCAAAGGAAACCTCATTGCCGTGGGTGAGCGTAACACCGGCGCTCCCGGATGCGTCATTGCCGCTTTCGCTGCTGCCTTCTCCCTCGCTGCCCTCACCGCTGCCGCTCCGGCCACTGCTTTCTTCTTCGTTTCCCTCATCCCTGCTGCCATGTCCGCCGCTTCGCCCGCTGTCGCTTCCCGCTGCCGCCGCGTCCACACCGATGTTGTCAAATCCAATCTCGTTGACAATCAAAGAGCAGCGGCCGTCATTGCCCAACAGGTTAAAGCTGCCGCTGGTGCTCATGCCCAGCACACAGGTCTTCCCCTGAGCGAACTCCGCCAGCGCCGCAATCTGGGCATCATACTGCGCCAGCATTTCATCCACATGCTCTGTCTCCCCAAAGATGGCGCCAACCGTTTGGGCGTTGGCGCGGATTGCTTCCACCAGGCCCTCATCGGATACAGTCGTCAGCCGCAGCACCGGGGCGATTTCCCCCAGGGAATCCATATACTCAGCCATGCGGCCGCCCATCAGAATCAAATCCGGCTCACAGGCCATGACGGCTTCCAGGTCTGGCGTCTTGACAGAACCCACAATGGGCAGTTCGTCATTGTAGGACTGAAGGTAAGGCAAGGTGATGGTGGGCGCGCCCACAACGCAGCCGCCCAGCCCCAGATTGTCCAGGATGTCCAGGTTGGCCAAATCCAGGACCACCACGCGCTCCGGCTTATAGGGAACCGTGACTTCAACGGGTTCGCCCGCGGCATCCATGCCTGTCACGACAATTGTCCCGGAGCCCTCCGGTGCCCCGCCCTGGCCGGAATCTTCTGTGCCATCCGCGTCAGTCTGGTTTTCAGAACTGTCGCTTTCCTCCGACGACGATTCTGCAACGCTGTCAATGGCTGTCTCCTGACTGCCTCCTACGGTATCCCTTGTGTCTCCACAAGCAGTCATGCCCAGGACCATGGCAAAAGCAAGAATGAAAGAAAGTAATTTTTTCATGATATGGTTCGTCTCCTTTTCTGTGATATTTTAGCAAATTAGATTCTTAATTTCGTTTTTTTAATAATAAATAGACAACGGTTTCCCTTCGATTTCCATGATTTCGAAATCCACATTGTAGATTTCCGCCAGGTTCTCCTTCGTCATCACCTCCTCCACCGTTCCCATCTTCACGATTTTCCCGCCCGCAAACGCGCAGATATAATCAGAATAAAAAGCCGCATAATTGATTTCGTGCAGAACCAGGATCACCGTCTTCCCAAGCTCGTCACAGAGCCTGCGGACGATTTTCATCATATTGCTGGCGTGGTAGATATCCAGATTGTTGGTGGGCTCATCCAGAAGGACATATTCCGTGTCCTGGGCGATGACCATGGCGATATAGGCCCGCTGGCGCTGGCCGCCTGACAGTTCATCGATGAACTGATCCTGAATCGGGCCCAGCTCCATGTAATCCAGCGCCTGGTCGATGATTTTCTCGTCCTCCGCCGTATTGCGGCCGGCGGAATAGGGAAACCGGCCAAAGGTCACCAGCTCCCGGACGGTCAGCTTCATCTGGATATTGTTGGTCTGGGTCAGGATAGCCAGGCGTTTGGCCAGCTCCCTGCTCTTCCAGCCGGAGATGTCCCGGTCTTCGAAAGACACCTCACCGCTGTCTCGGGCTATCAGCCGGGAGATGATGCCCATGACCGTGGATTTCCCGGCACCGTTGGGGCCGATGAGAGAAGTCATCTTGCCCTTGGGAATCTCGAAGCTGACAGAATCCACCACCGTCTTCCCGTCATATTTTTTGACCAGATTTTTTACTTTCAAATCGATACCTCCCTGCATATAACATAGTCTGCCAGCATCTCTCAGCCGCTTTTACAGGACTCCCGGAACCCATTCTTACCGCTTCCTCCGCTTACATCTTCTTATTGGTCAGGAGCAGGTAAAGGAAATAGATGCCTCCGAATACGCCGATGAACACGCTGATTGGAACCGCATAGTGATAGACCCGCTCCACGATCAGTTCGCCGCCAATCATGATGGCCATGCCGAACAGCGTGGAGGCCAGGATAAGCTGTCTGTGCCGGAATGTCTTCAAAAACTGCCTGGCCAGATTCGCCATGATCAGGCCGATGAAGGAAATCGGCCCTACCATGGCCGTGGCCACGGCTATGCACAGCGTCACGCCCAGCAGCAGCCTGCGGACGCATCTGTCGTAGTCAACGCCCAGGTTGACGGCCTGTTCCTTGCCCAGCGCAATCATGTCCAGCAGGGCAATGTCTTTGCGCAGCACGAAGATCACAGCTGCCAGAACAACCAGGGATGCCACGATGACTTCCGCGTTGACGTTCTCAAAGCTGGCCACCAGGGTCTCCAGCAGGCTGTCATACTCATTGGGATCCATGATGCGGGTCATGGTGGTCTGTATGCTGGAGAAGAAGGAAGTCAGCACCGTGCCGATTAACAGGATGTACAGCACATTGTGCCGGGCTTTTTCGAACAGATACCCGTAGACCACTGTGGCCACAATGGCCATCAGCGCCAGATCCACCGCGAAGGCCAGGTTGCTGTTGGTGGCCAGAAGGCTGGCAGATCCCGCCACGAACACCACCGCCGTATGAATCAGGGAATACAGGGCATTCATCCCCAACAGGCATGGGGTGACGATTACGTTATTGATGATGGTCTGGAACACCATGGACGCTCCGGCAATGGCAAACGCCGTAATCAGCATGACGATGAGCTTTGGTGAGCGAAGCTTCATGGAGTAACGGAACAGTCTGGCGCTGCCGAAATTGACCGCATAGAACATATAACCTGCGGCGCACAGCAGCACCACCACTGCCAGGATAATCAGTTTGCGCTGGTTCGCGCGGATGGCGGCTCGGTTCATTTTCCATTTCCTCCTTCCATGACGGCAGCGGCAAGGCGGCCTTCACGGGCCTTCCCGCCCAGCCGGATCGCCTTTCTGCCGTGGTTCAGCCGGTAAAGCAGCATGGCGATGAAGACGATGCTGCCCACGATGCCGATGATCAGTTCAATGGGAAGCTCATAGGGGGCGATGATGCTCCGCCCAATCATGTCGCAGGCCAGCACGAAAATCGAACCGAAGAGCGCCGTATCCACCAGAGTGCCGCGGATCTTATCCCCCTTGAACATGGCCACCAGGTTGGGGACGATCAGTCCTATGTAGGAGATGGATCCCACTACCACCACCACGGAAGCCGTAATCATGGCCGCGATGCTCAGCCCCATGAACAGCACGAAATTATAGTGGACGCCCAGATTTTTCGAGAAATCCCTGCCCATGCCCACGATGTTGAAGTGATTCGCGAACACGAATGCCAGAATCACCAGCGGCACCACCAGGTAGACCAGTTCATACCGCCCCCGCAGCACCATGGAGAAATGTCCCACCAGCCAGGTGGACAGCGCCTGGCTCATCTCGTATTTGTAGGCAAAGTAATTGGTGATTCCGGTGATCACATTGCCGAACATGATGCCCACCAGCGGCACCATGATTACATCCTTGAACTGGATGCGCTGGATGAACCAGACGAAGATCCACGTCCCTCCGATGGCAAAGACAAAGGCGAAAAGCGCCCTCCCCCACAGGGTGGACTTCGGCATGAACAGCAATGCCAGCAGGATCCCGAACTGAGCCGAGGAAATGGTGACGCCCGTGGTAGGCGAAACGAACTTGTTCATACAAAGCTGCTGCATGATCAGGCCGGCCACGCTCATGCCCACGCCGGTGCACAGGATGGCCAGCAGCCTGGGAAGTCGGGAAATCAAAAATATCTCCCACCGTTCTATGTCGCCCCTCAGCAGGCTCGGCAGATTCACGTCCAGTACGCCTATGAACAGAGAGCTGCCTGACAGAATCAGCAGAGCCGCCGCCAAAATAATAGTAAGCCGATACTTTTTAATCACAGTCCCTCCTTTGTTAGTTTTAACTAACCCTATGGATTTAAAAAACGCAGTATCACTCTGAAGACCCGCTCTGATATACTGCGTGTTTTTCTGTCAGCCCGCCGTATTTCTTTTGCAAAAACGGCAATCCTGAATTCCATGTGCTATTATAATCTCCAGCTGCGCTCCCCACAACTCCAAACAGCTACGGTTATGCTCCAAAAAGGCACAGATTAGTCTTGGCTAACCATCCTTGTCCCCATGCCCTTCCGGTATTCCGTGGGCGAGACCCCCATCACGTCTCGGAACGCCTTCGAGAATTTACTGCTGTTGTCATAGCCGAAGGCGCTGGCTATTTCCGAAACCGACTGTCCTGTGGTCTGCATGCGCAGGGCCGCCGACTGCATCTTATAGGCCCGGACATAGGCGTATATGGATTCGCCGTAGACGCTGTAAAAGCTTTTTTTCAGCTGCGCGGGGGATACGAAAAAGCGCGCCGCCAGCTGTTCAATGGTCAGGCGGGTATCCATGTGTTCATTGATGTAGCCGCATACCTTTTTGGCCAGTTCCACATGTGTCCTGGAACAGGAGCGCCGCTCCGTCTGGGACAGGTTCATGTCCAGGCTGTTCAGGAACATCAGCAGCTCCAGTATCTTTACCTTAAAATAGCCTTTCTTCATGTCCTGGGGCACGGAATACAGCTCCGAAAAGACATGCTCCAGCCGGGCCGTGGATCTCATGACGAGATATCTGTCTTCTCCGCAGAACTTTTCCAAAAGCGCACTGGGGCTCACATTGACGTCCTCCAGAAAGCAGGACAGACAGGAAGGCGCGCTGACGGGGTCAATCAGAATCGACACGCCGTGATAGTGCCTGGTGGGACAGTATACCACCGTTCCCTCTTCCCTGCTTTTGCAGACAGATATGTCTCCACCTGACAGGTAGAAGAAGAATTCCCCCGCGTCGTACTCGAACCGGCCCTCCCGGCAATGAGTGATTTCCAGCATGCCTGACGGGTAGGAGGAGGGATAGGTGTAGCTCTGGATATGGGCGTCTTTATAGCACAGCCAGATGCCGGAAAAGACCTGGTGTTCCGTTATCAGCAGCTCTCCCGCGTCATTCTTGATCTGGTATATGATGCTGTCTTCGTCTCTTTGCAGGATTCGGGCATCTCTGTCCGCGGTTCCGTCACATAGTTTCTTTTTCATCAATATGCTCCCTGAGTCGGCTTAGCCTGGCGCTTATCCTGGCGGGGCTTATGTGCATTGCCTGCATGCGTGGATTCTCTGACTTTGAAGTTCCGGCTTTTTGCACAATCGGATGTTCTCGTAATGGTTCATTATGAACAGGAAATCATCCGCGTAGGATTTTCTCCAGCGCCTTCCCTTTGGCAAGCTCATCCACCAACTTGTCCAGGTAGCGGATTCATTTTCCTGTCCGGCTCTTCCAGTTGCATTGGATAAAGTCCAGAAGAGTAATCTTATTGGTGATTTTCTGTACCATGCTGACCAGTGCAATTTCCGCATTACGGGTCTCCATATGACCACACTCCATCTTAATATCCAGCACAGGCACCAGCATCTCTTGTGGCGAAGAACCACTGTGCACATAATTCACGCCCCCGCCAGCCACTTTGGAGACATTGCTGCTTACGGAAAAATCTTTTTATATCTTGCATTATTTGTGTTTCCATCAGGCTCTATAACCCCTGCTTCCACAAGCTTCTTCAAATAACGCCATGCGGTAGCTGATGACCTTCCTGTCAACTGCTCGGCTATCTGTGTCGAAATGACCAAATTTCCCTCCAGATATTCAATAATCGGAAACATTTTCTCATAATCTTTTGCTACTAAAACTTCTTTCAAACTTCTTTCATTTTTTTGATTGAAGTTTCTATCTTCTTTCATCTCCTCTTCATTTGCATATACCATCTTTAATGTCAGAGTAACCTGATTCAGCCTCGTATCTTCTTTCAGTTCTGGTTTTATCCAACCCTCATTTTCCCATGCAGATAAAATCGCCGGGAAACCGGAACCGGCATTGTCACCGAATCCAATCATCCTGAGCATCGTCTGCATACGGGGATTCCTTGACTTTGAATTTCCGCCCCGATAAATGTCCTCAATCGAAAGTTTCAGGATTCCGGGATTGGTAAACTCAAAGCCATCAGCATGCTTTATTACTTTTCTCTTACCGCCTTATGGACAGGCGTTTCATCAATCCGCTGCATTCCTTCCAATCTGAATGGCTTCTTCAGGTCAGCAGTCAGCTTTGGCGTAACCTTCGTAAAGAAATTGAACAAATTATTTTCCCATGTCCCATCATATGTGATACGGTCATTCCAGCGAATCTCCAACGTAACCTGGCTTTCATCCCGGTAATCCATGAACACATTATCGAACTCGTCCCGTATGGCAAGCCCATCGCCGAACATCATCAATCCGGCAAGCGTCAGGCCCTCTTTTTCTTCCCTTCGGTCTTTTCTGTATCCACCAAGTTTTTCAAGAAACGACTTGTCATCAAGGGAATTCCATACATTGTATTTCGAACATTTTCAATATGCTTTGGGCAATAAATTAACTGTACTTACTCAACTATATGGAAATGATACTTCTTTGCTCTCATTTCAAAAGCATACTTTGTACCTTCCATGACATCACATATTTCTTTTCCTATTTTCTTATCATCCATCGTGCCCTCATATCTGACTTTGACATCATCTGTTTCAGAATTCATTGACACAATATACTCTGCATCCGCATTAACCGGAATATTCGCATTATGTGTCACTACAATAACCTGTCTCTTAGATTTGGCTTCTTTTAATCGTGCTACTACCAAATCGTAAACCAATTTATTGTCCAAATCATCTTCTGGCTGGTCTAATAGCAACGGCAAATCTCCATAAGCCAAAAGAAACGTTAATATTGCTGTAGTTTTTTGACCTGCAGAGGCATTTGAGAGTGGAATAAATTTTTTCGCACCTTCCGGCTTGTATGATACCTCCAGGTCATCCTCTGGAATAAATGCAATCATTCTTGAGAACGCTTCTGGCGTCATATCCCTAATTGCTGAATTCATTCTTCCCTGACATGTCTTTTTATCCTTTTCATCCCTGATATCTTGCATCAATTCCCTAAATTTCTTCATTCCATCTTTTTCAAAAAAGTAAGTTGATAATTTACTGATTTCATCATCAATCGTTGCATTGTCTTTTTGTAAAACAGATTTCATCATATTCACAAAAGAAGTCTTGTTTCGTCCTTTCTTCACCACAAATTTCACATTAGAACCTTTTCCAATAACTCCATTTATGAAATCTGCTCTCATACTCCATATTTCATTAGCGGCCCTTTCATATTGCCCGTATAACAGTTTCTGCGTCTCTTCCGCAGTACCTAATTTTGCTTTGTCCGATTTAATGTTATCTAATTCTGTCAATTTGTTCTTTTTTCTATCCAGCAGCTCATCTAATTTATCAAAATCAATACCTTGCTCCTGAAGTTCTTTACACACTTTATTATATTGATTTTCTGCACTCTCTTTTCCTTTTTTCCATTCTGATTTATCAATTTCTTCCAGTAAGCTATCTGTGTCTTCCTCAAGCAACCTGATGGATTCCAATAAAGCATTTTTTCTAATCAGAAATGCCTTTTGATCTTTATCCAACAATAGTTCTAATTCAGGATTCTCCATCTCTGAAAGATTGGGATTCACCAGTTCCAATGACATAATCGAATTCTTTAGTTCTGTTACTTTATCACTTTTTTGTTTTATGTAATCATCTATTATCTTCTTTTGTGCACTATACTTTTCTTTTTCCCTTAATGCGTCAGATATCCCACTTGATTCATACTTGCTGATTTGCTCTTCTATATCTTTTAATTCTGTGTTTATCCTTGACTCCTCACTTATTGATTTTTTCAAATCATAAATTTCAAGTGATTTTGCAATATAAGAATTAAAGATTGTATCCTTCTCATTTATTTTTTTGCTGAGGTCTGCAATATCTTCGTCTATAATGCTTAATAAAGAATTGGCATCTAGTGCTAATTCGTAAATCTCCTTCTGGGTATATGCCTGTGCTTTGAAAAAATTTAGGAAATTATCATCGGCCACCTCTGACCAGCTTTCGTTCACATACTTATACAATTTACGCGACTGATTACTCATACTGGAAATATTCGTGACAACTAATTTATAGGAATCAGCAAGTCTCTCAAAATATATCTCCAAAGTAGAGTTTTTTGTAAATACACCTCTCGCTATTCCTTTACCTTTTTCCTTTTTACTTTCTCTATAAAAATAATACTGCTCATTCTTTATCTCCTCTAAATTATCCCCGCCAAACGAACACATACCTCCAACCAGCATACGGATAATAGACGATTTTCCGCTACCTCTTCCACCAATTATTGTATTTAACTGAGGATTAAAATCCACAATTATGTCCTCTTTTTTATTAAGAAGTGTGTCGGTTGCTTTTATGGACTTTATCCACAATTCTGGCTCTGCATCCGGCTTATTGGGACTTTCATACTCATTCCGTACTCTCATATCATAAGATAACAATGCCTGACGCACGCTTTCCAGATTCGGCTTTTGATCCATTTTAAGCCAGGAATAATTTCTTCCGATTCCCCATAAACCATGCTTTGCATCTTTTTCTGAACACGGATTATCAGAAAATGTCAGAAATGGCAATCCAGCTTCTTTTGCCAACGAGTAGGCCTTGTACCATTCTTTTGCTTTATCATCTGAAATTTCCTTGTCATATTTTTCACTTAATAATCTGCATGTCTCTTTTATATCCTTGTTGTTTTCATACACATCCCATACACTCTTATTCACAATCTGAACAGCATTTATATATTTTCTGTCCAAAACCTTTTTGATATTGTCATGGCTGATTTGAGAAATTCCGCTGTAATCATCTATATGGGCAGCTATCACCAATGCTCCCGCCTTTTGCGCCATATCGCATATCTCAAAAATACTCCCATTAGAGGTATTAGCGCTATTTCCCAATTCATTTTTTGTGATTCCTACCTTTGCCAAAAAGTCTCTTACATCAGCTCCCTCACAGTGAACATCAAAAAGGATTAGAATATGGATTTTACTTGAATCACACGATAACTCTACCGCCGGGAAAACTACTATTCCCTCTCCTTCACATATTGCCTTAATTTCATCTATTCCTCTGTAGTCATTATGATCTGTAATCGCTATACACTGTAATCCTTTCCTTTTTACTTCCTCAACCCATTCACTTGGAGTATCTTTCTTCTCCCTGTAGCACGCGCTGCACATTGTGTGCAAATGAAAATCACACTTATACCATCTTAATCCTACGTATCCCATCCTATAAATCCCCCTTTTATTTTACATTTGTACTTAATTCTTTAAAGTAACCTATTTTTTTAAATCTTCCAAGTGTTTCCAGCGCCCCTCAAAGCAAATCGGGTAGCCCCGTAGGTTCTCAAGGCATATCCCCTTTTCCGGAAGACATCACCGGCGCAGGATTTTCTCCATCGCCTTCCCTTTGGCAAGCTCGTCCACCAACTTGTCCAGGTAGCGGATTTCCTGCATCAGGGGCTCTTCAATATCCTCCACGCGGACTCCGCAGACCACGCCTTTTATCAGCCTGCGGTTCGGGTTCAATGCCGGAGCCTGCAGGAAGAAGTCCCCATAGGTGATATCGCTTTCCATCAGTTCCTCTAATCTTTCCCTGCTGTATCCTGTCAGCCAGGCGGTGACTTCGTCCACTTCTGCCCTGGTGCGCCCTTTCTTCTCCGCCTTTGCAATCAGCATGGGATACAGTTTCCCAAAAGGCATGCCGTATATCTTTTCGTTCGCCATGATGCACCTCCCTGGAAGAATCTCAGTCCCGCTTGGGTTCCCTGGCCGGCTCTTCCTTCCGCAAATCTTTCTCATACATCTCTCTGCTGTTCATCAGCCAATCCAGTTTTTTCCGCGTCTCTTCGCGTTTTTTTCTGTCGAAATCCTGAATGGACATGTGCTGGAAATACCTGGACTGCTCCTGGCTAAACCCAAACTTTTCTCTCATTGTCTCCGCATATTCATGGAACCCATCGGCATTTTCCATGATTGCAATGATTTCGGGATAGTTCTCCGCCGCAAGCAGATGCGCCTTTGCTTCCTCTATCTGACGGTCCAGCTTACCGATCTGCGTCCGGGCATATCTCTCCCGGCTTTCGTCATCGTACGGCAAATCTGGTATGCCGTTCCTTCTTTCTTTCATCTTCGCCGCTTCCTCTTGATAGCTTTTATATTCCTGCTCCGTGAGCATGTCAAATCGGATCTGCAGCAGCTTCTTTACCTGATAGTCGGATAGGTCAAACGCTTCTTTCAGGGAAACAATCATATCTCTTTTGTCTTTGCTTCCCTTTATCACTTCCAGAATCTCCGCGCTGTGCTCAAACGCCCAAATATAGTCCTGGCATAGCTCTAAACGGCTGTCATAATACTCCCAGTTGTCATCATCCTCATACCGCAACCTCCCTTTCGGGAGTTTCCCGTGCATTTCCCTGTAATCCGACTTAGAATACTCATTCGTGCTCACATCGGCCCTTACCCCAATCTGCTCATATTCCGCCAGTTCATCCACGGCTAGCGCATATGCTTTGGACAACGCTGCATAAATGGACTTAAAATCGTCCACATACACTGAAATCCGCTGAACATCACCCGGATAGTCCTCCGGAACATACTTCCCGAAACGTTCTATCAAAATTCTCACCTGGTTGCACCGCATATCAATCCCTCTCTCCCATAAATTATTTTGGTGTTAGTCAGTAAGTGGGTTGGTGGCACAATTTCAGGCTTTTCAGGACCTTAAAATATGCGGACTGCAAATGGGGAAAGCGGCTTACCAACCCATATGCTGACTAACACCATTATTTTTCATCTTTTCAGAAAATCGCTGAACTCTTTCAGTTCCTTTTTTCTGCTCTCGGGAAGGCTGTTGAACTCCACATTGCAGACCGCTCCTTCCAAGGCATACAAATGCACCAGACAGACATTCGGATACCTTTCCTTCAATTTCAGGAAGGCCTGTTCCGCGCCTGAACGGATCAGCTCCTCCGCTGAGCCAATCCCAACGGAATCCAGCTTCTTTGCCATTTCCCTGCCAATATTCATCATGGATGCCAATTCCGCCATGTTCTTCTCTCCTCAAACGACTACAATTTTGCATTCCAATTGCCGACAGTTCTGTAAAACGCTCATTCATCATATTCACAAATATAACCAATCCGTCCTGCATAGGAGGGCGCGGCAGACAGGATATCCTCCGGCACATCGTTGAGGTAGCACCTGCCATCCGCCGTTCGGTATAGGATGGCTACGTATTCCTCTTTTACCTCTCTCCCGTCCTCGGCAAGCCCCTCATAGCTTGGCTCGCCCTCCAGCCAGAAACCGGCGAACAGGGCCTTATACAGGTCTAACATACCGTATCCCTCCGGCGTTCCGGGCTCCAGCCAGCCGAATCCAAATCTGTCCGCCCTGTTGGCGCCTACAAAAAATGTAACCGCCGTTTTTTCTTCCGAAACAATCTGTTCCTGCACCCACCGGAATTCTTCCCATGAGGTGAGGGTCGCCAGATAACCGCCCTTTTCCTCACAGGCCTCATACGCCTCTGTCCACGTCAGATCTTCCACGATCAGTTCATAGCGGTGTGCTGCCGAGGCCGTTTCCTTTCTTTCCAGCAGAGAGCGCATCTCAACTTCAATATAATACGTCTCCGGCGTCTTTCCCTCCTCTTCCGGATAAACGGCATGAAACCGCTGTTCATATTCCGCTTTCTCTACCGGCTGCTCCAGCCAATGGTATTCGAAAATATAATCATCATTTTCATCAAGCTTCGGCCCGTCCGGCGGATCCTGGCAGGTTCCTCCGCCTATGAAATCCCAGGAGCCGTCCTTGATGGCGTATACATTATCATAATAATATCCCATGTTCCCTTCGGAATTGCAGAGGAGATTCCCTTTCTCAATATAGGTAAAATACAGGCGGCTGGTCTGCAGCACATCCAGAACCCCATCATGCCAGGTCAAAATCTGGCAGCCTCCCGCTTCAAAGCCGGAATCTATCACAAGCTCCGGAATCTCATCTTCGTCCACATAGATCAGGCTGTAAGTGCAGGAACCGCTGGCTTCAAATCCATCCAGATAGTCAAGGTATGCCTGCTCCCAGGGCTCCTTATCGGCAGGGCTTTCCATGTCCGTTTCTGTGCCTGAAGCTTCCTTGTTTTCTGAATCGTCTGAATCATCCGGGCCGTCTTCCTCTTTCGCGCCACTGCTTTGCGGCGGCTTTTCTTTTGGTTCTGAGTCGTCTGAATCATCCGGGCTGTCTTCCGCTTTCACGTCACTGCTTTGCGGCTGGTTTTCTTTTGTCTCTACATCCGGTATCGCTATTGCGTCGTTTCTCCCACAGGCCGTAAGGAAAAGGGCGACCATACCGCACAGCAGGGCCAGCTTTTGTCTTTTCATCCAAAATCTCACTTTCTCTATCTTGATTGGGAGGCCGGCAGTCTATTCTTCAGGCCCCTGTGCAAATTCTTGTGCAAATTTTCGGTGGACATCTTCCCCGGCGCGCAAGTACAGAAACCTATCGCGCAGAGGGCTACCGCTCGTATTTCGGGCTTGTGCGATTTGGAAAACAGACCGGAATATTTGCATGCGGGTTCGGTATGAACCACTGGTTTCCACTGTCTTGATTATAAAATATTTACCTACAACATGCAATGTATATTTATAGCTTGAAATCCCGCCATTTTTTTCTATAAAAACACAATAAAAATCTGATTATCCGCTAAAACACAGTATCTATCAGCATTTTCAAGGGAACAAATACATCAATTTACTACTTATTTACTACCATTGAATGAGCCTTGATACGCCAGTTTTCCTAGATATGCAAAGATATGGTACAGCACATCAGTATTGAAACAAGAAAAAAATTGAATATTTTATAGACTATGGAACGCCTAAAATGACGTTCCTTTTCTATTTTCAGCCGTTCTTATTGGACGGCTATTTTATTACCCAAAATGAAAGGAGCATTAGATTTATGAAAAAGATGTTAAAACGATTGTGTACGGGCTTCTTAGCTCTTGCAACTGTCGTTACTGCTTTACCGACGACACCCGTCCATGCAGAAAGCAAGCAATACTGGACGGAGTCAAAGGAGCGTGTCGGTATCGTTGAAAAAGTAATGAATGACGGTTCGATTGGTTCTACTTTTAACGAGGGGCATTTGACCGTTGAGGGCGAGGACGCTTACTGTATCGACATTAACACAGATTTTAGAAACGGCTACAAAACCAAAGCTGACGTAAGCACCCGTATGAGTGCCGACCAGATAAGCGACGTTGCCTTATCTATCGAATATGTAAAACAGTACACAGACAGCCACAGCGGAATAAGCAACAATCACGCCTACCTTTTAAGACAGCTTGTTGTCTGGCAGAGATTGAGCGTACATCTTGGCTGGCAATGTGATAATGTGCGAGCTTCTTATGATGAAATTCCAAAGGCAACGCAGGACGAAGTTTTCTCTGGTGCAAAAGCCTTTGTCAAAGAGAATAAAGGACGCTATGAATGTGGCGGTTATATCTACTCTGGCGAGGGGCAGGAATTAGGACAATTCTGGGCGAAGCTGAATGTTGGAAATGCAAAACTGCAAAAGACTTCCAGTAATACCAGCATTACAGACGATAACGGGAATTACTCTGTTGCTGGTGCAACATACGGTGTCTTTGCTGATAAGGACTGCACGAAACAGCTTGCCACCCTTACGACTGATGAAAACGGAAATACAGATGTTGTAGAGGTAAAAGCAGGCACAGTTTATATCAAGGAATTATCTGCACCAGCAGGATATAAAGTAGATAAAACTGTATATTCCTTAAAGGTTGAAGCTGGAAGGACAGCGACCTTGAAAGTATCAGATACACCGAAAGTAACAGACACTTTGATTAAGCTTTTCAAGATTGATATGGAAACACAGAAAGACAATCCGCAGGGAAACGCTTCTCTAGCAGGTGCAGAATTTACATGGAAGTATTATGCTGGCTTCTATAACAAAGACAATCTCCCTGCCGAAGCTACTCGTACATGGGTTACAAAGACAATCGCTGAAACAGACAGCGACGGGACAACTCATTACATCACAAAATTAGCGGACGCATACAAGGTGTCTGGCGACAGTTTCTATATGCAGGACGGCAAGGCAGTTCTTCCTTTAGGAACACTAACCGTTGAGGAAACAAAAGCTCCAAACGGTTACTTGTTAGACGGTGCGTATATGCAGGCTGGCGATAAGTCGGAACAGATTAAGGGCTTATATGTAACACAGATTACCGAGGACGGCGACCTTGCCGTATTGACTGGAAGTAACCAGTTTTCCGTATCAGACAAAGTTATCCGTGGCGGTGTGAAAATTCAGAAACGAGATTTAGAAACGGGCGATACAAAGCCACAAGGAAGTGCTACCTTGAAAGATACTGCCTTTGACATCATTTCCTTAAATGACAATTCTGTTTTGGTTGAGGGCAAGCTATACAAGAAAAATGAAGTGGTAAAGACAATCCATACAGACATTGAGGGTATCGCTTCTACTTCTGCCGACCTTTTACCTTATGGAAAATTCCATATCGTTGAGAGTGAAGCTCCAAACGGTTACTTGACAGACGGTGCGAAGCCGATTGACTTTGCAATCACAGAAAACGGAAAAATTGTGGACTTAACCGACGAAGCTCATTCTATCTACAATCAGATTAAGCGTGGAGATATTGAGGGTGTAAAAATCGGTGCAGGCACACACAAGCGTCTTGCTGATGTTCCCTTTAGGATCACAAGCAAGACGACGGGAGAAAGTCATGTAGTGGTAACTGATGATAACGGGCAGTTCTCCACTTCTTCTGACTGGGCTTCACATAAGCACAATACCAACGCAGGCAAGACCAGCGAGGACGGTGTATGGTTTGGAACTTCTGAACCAGACGACAGCAAAGGTGCATTACCTTATGATACTTACATCATTGAGGAATTGCGCTCCGAAAGCAACAAAGGCTTTGAGCTTATCCCACCTTTTGAAATCGTGGTATCAAGAAATAATCTTGTGATTGATTTAGGAACGCTGACTGATGAATACGAAAAAGAAATCTCTATCCATACCACAGCGACCAGCAAGGACGGCGAAAAGACTATCCTTGCAGGAAAAGAGGTTACAATCGTTGATACTGTCAAATTAGACGGACTTACAAAAGGCACAAAGTATCATTTGAAAGGCTGGCAGATGTTAAAGGAAGAAAACGCCGAGCTTATCATTGACGGGAAACGTGTAGGAAATGACTATACTTTTATCGCTGATGATGAAGAAATGAAAATAGAAATTGCCTATACATTCAATGCGTCCGAGCTTGGCGGTAAAAACCTTGTTACCTTTGAAGAATTGTATGATTTAAGCAATCCAGACAAACCCGTAAAAGTTGCGGAACACAAGGATATTGAGGACGACGGGCAAACGGTATTGATTACAGAGCGTATCATCAAGATACATACGACTGCTACCGATAAGGACGGCAACAAAGAGCTTGAAGCTGGAAAAGAGGTAACAATCCTTGATACCGTAACCTTAGAGGGCTTAGAAATCGGTACACAGTACAAACTTGTGGGCTGGCAGATGTTGAAAGAAGAAAATGCAGAGCTTCTTATCAATGGAAAACCTGTGGAAAGTGATTACACCTTTACTGCTGACAGCGAAGCTATGAAAGTGGAAGTTGCCTTTACCTTTGACGCTACTTCTCTTGACGGCAAACAGCTTGTAACTTTTGAAGAATTGTACGATTTTAGCAATCCAGACGAACCGAAGAAAGTTACCGAGCATAAGGATATTGAGGATAAGGGACAGACGATTACCTTTAAGGAAAAGCCAGAAGAACCAGAAAAACCCGAAACACCACCGACACCAGAAAAGCCTAACAGACCTAGCGACAGTCCCAAAACGGGCGACAGTACAAATGTAATGGCATTTGTCGTGATGTTGCTTGTGTCTGCTGGTGGATTAGCTGGAACATATCTTTACAAACGCCGTAAAATGAAGAAATCATAAGGCGGTAACGGTATGATGAAAGAAAAATCACGCTCTCCGCCGAAGCTGTCAAACGGCAGACTTCCGCTTATTCTGGCTTGTCTGCCTACAACCTGCAAGAACACGGATAGTCAAGGGTGCGTAAGCATTGACTTTACCCTTTACTATCTGGGGGATTGCTGGTACTTCCCCAACCGCCAGAATAAGAAATCACAATCAATTAACTTATCAAAAATAGAAAGAAACGAGGTAAAACAATATGGAAATGAAATATGTCGTGCCAGATATGGCACAGTCTTTTGGAACTCTTGAATTTGCAGGCGAAAGCGAGCCTATCTTTGAAAGGGATAAAAACAACCGCAAGGTCATAGCCAGACGAAGCTATAACCTTTATTCTGACGTACAGAAAGGCGAAAATGTTGTGGTGGAAATTCCCGTGCAGGCTGGCGAAAAGCATTTCAAGTATGAACAGAAAGTAAAACTTGTCAATCCGAAGTTATACGGCAGAGGGTACGCAATCGGGGATGTGGGACATACCGATTATGTATTAGTAGCTGATGATATTGTAGCAGTTGAAGAAAAGTAAAGGAGTGAAGAATTTATGAGATTATCAAATGGATTTGTCATTGACAAAGAGAAAACATTTGGAGAATTAAAATTTACAGCGGTGCGTGATGTGTTCTTGCAAAATGAGGACGGGACACCGAGTACCCAGCTTAAAAAGCGTATCTATGATTTGAAGTGCAGTCTGCATGGTGGAATTATCCCCGTGTCCGTACCGCCAGAAGTACCGTTAAGGGAATTTCCTTACAATGCAGTCGTGGAGCTTGTCAATCCCGTAGCCGATACGGTATCACGAAAAACCTATACGGGTGCAGATGTGGATTGGTATGTAAAGGCAGAAGATATTGTACTGAAGAATAAAGGCAATCAGAACACAGGCACTTCACAGAACCATACACCGCAGGGACAACCGAAAAAATAGACTTGCTGAATAGATTTTCGTTGTAGAGGATATACGGAACTGTTATAATATGGGTATGAAGAAAGCGACAAATTAGAATTTGATAAGGAGCGAAAAGAAAAATGTGTGAAGAATGTTACTCTGATGAAAATAGAATAACACCATTACTAAATCCCTTGGACTGCTTAGAAAACCACACTCAATATATTTGTGGAACTTGTGGACGTTGCATTTGTATTGAACATGACCCAAACAGAGGATTACAAAGATGGAATTTTCCTTTTAAGTCATTGGAAATTGCAAAACTTTATTTACGAACAGCCGATTATACAACGAAAAGTTCATGTGGTATTTATGAGATAGAGAACAGTAAAGGCAGAGTATCTTATAAAATATTCGCCGGGAATGAGGATTTACATCTATTCTTGAAAAAGAATAAAGACAAGAAATGCAAACAAATGACACCTGTGTTTAATGTTGGAGAGTATAAAGAATATTCACATACAGAAGTACGAAAATTGACTTCTGATGAAATAAAACAATATATGAGTGAACGTTAAATTCCAGTTTGACAACTTCATATCCATGCACACAAAGCAGTTAGTCTATACGATTGACTGCTTTTTTCATACCCAGAAAGGAGTGATTGATTTATGAGAATGATTTTAAACAAAGGACACCGTATCAGAGCCAGCGATAAGAACCTTGTCTATCGCTTTTCAATGGGGACACTCCTGTTTGTGTTCGTAGCGGTTATCCTGCTATTAAATACAAAACAGCTCATGCGTACCGACTGGGAACATTTCAGCTTATTAGACAATGGCTTTACGCTTTCCCTTTACAACTTCATAACCATACTGATAGCGACTGGTGTTTGTGCATTGGTCGCTTTTCTGTATTACCGCTTCTGTTACGACAGTTTCAAAAAGCTACTGCACCGTCAAAAGCTGGCACGAATGATACTGGAAAATAAGTGGTATGAAGCCGATACCGTACAAGACAGCGGTTTTTTTACTGACCTGCAAAGCAGATCAAGGGAAAAAATAGTCTGGTTTCCAAAGATTTATTATCAAATGGAAAAGGGACTGCTTCATATCCGCTGTGAAATTACGCTGGGGAAATATCAAGACCAGCTTTTACGGTTAGAGGATAAATTGGAAAGTGGCTTGTATTGTGAGCTGACCGACAAGACCCTGCATGACGGCTATATCGAATATACCCTGCTTTATGATATGATAGCGAACCGCATTACCATTGATGAAGTACGGGCAGAGAACGGCTGTCTTAGACTGATGAAAAATCTTGTCTGGGAATATGACGCACTCCCTCACGCTTTGATTGCTGGTGGGACTGGTGGCGGTAAAACATATTTTCTGCTGACACTCATTGAAGCCTTACTGCATACCAACGCTATCCTTTATATCTTAGACCCGAAGAACGCTGACCTTGCAGACTTAGGGACAGTTATGGAAAATGTGTATCACACCAAAGAAGAAATGATTGATTGCGTCAATGCCTTTTATGAGGGCATGGTACAGCGAAGTGAGGAAATGAAGCGACACCCGAACTATAAGACGGGCGAAAACTATGCCTATCTGGGACTGCCATCCTGCTTTCTTATCTTTGATGAATATGTGGCATTTTTTGAAATGCTGGGGACGAAAGAAAGCGTGGGCTTACTTAGCCAGTTAAAGAAAATCGTTATGTTAGGACGACAAGCAGGTTATTTCCTTATCGTTGCCTGCCAGCGTCCAGACGCAAAGTATTTCTCGGACGGTATCAGAGATAACTTCAATTTCCGTGTGGGACTTGGGCGTATCAGCGAATTAGGTTACGGTATGCTGTTTGGTTCAGATGTGAAAAAGCAGTTTTTCCAGAAGCGTATCAAGGGGCGTGGCTATTGTGATGTGGGAACAAGCGTTATCAGTGAATTTTACACGCCTTTAGTCCCAAAAGGACATGATTTTTTGCAGACTATCGGCTCTCTTGCACAAGCAAGGCAGGACGGGACGGCGACGTGCGAAGCGAAAGGCGACGGCACGGACTAGCCGTTGCTGGTGTGGCGTCAGCCACGCCAGCAGGTAAAACCCCTCGGTATCTAACAGAGGGGTACGTTTGCAAATAGACAATAGACGAAAAACATAGGAAACATAAGGCTTCTAGCATGATTTCCTAGAAAAAATCGGCTGTGAAGTCGCCTTAAAAAACTTCACACTTGACAGATTGGGGGTATGGTTCTGAATGAAGAACAATGGATAAAAGAATTACGGGAGAAACGGATTGCCTACGGTATCTCACAAGGCAGGCTGGCGGTGGCTTCTGGTATCACAAGGGAATATCTCAACAAGATAGAAAGCGGAAAAATGAAGCCGTCAAAGGAACTTCTTCATACTCTGCATAAGGAACTGGCAAGGTTCAATCCAGAAGCACCGCTTACCATGCTGTTTGATTATGTAAAAATTCGTTTTCCCACGCTGGATATACAGCACATCATCAAAGATATATTAAAACTGAATATCAACTATATGCTCCATGAAGATTACGGGCGTTACAGTTATACGGAGCATTATTCTTTAGGGGACATCTTTATCTATACGTCGGCTGACGAAGAAAAAGGTGTTCTTTTAGAATTAAAGGGGCGTGGTTGCAGGCAGTTTGAAAGTTACCTGCTGGCACAGCAAAGAAGCTGGTATGACTTTCTCATGGACGCATTGGTAGACGGTGGCGTGATGAAGCGTATCGACCTTGCTATCAACGACCATACGGGCATTTTGGATATTCCAGAGCTTGCGGAAAAATGCAGGAAACGGGAATATATCGGAAAGTCCAGAAGCTATAAGTTTTACCAGTCGGGTGAGCTTATCAAGCACAGAGAGGACGACAGAGAATATATGGGACGTACCCTTTATCTTGGTTCGCTGAAATCTGATGTGTATTTCTGTATCTATGAAAAGGACTATGAGCAGTACGTCAAGCTGGGGACACCTTTGGAAGAAGCCGACATTATCAACCGTTTTGAGATACGGCTTAGAAATGAACGTGCCTATTATGCAGTACGAGATTTGCTGACCTATTATGACGCAGAACAGACCGCCTTTTCTATCATCAACCAGTATGTGCGGTTTGTTGATGAAGAACCCGACAAGCGAAAAAATGACTGGAAGCTCAATGACCGCTGGGCTTGGTTTATCGGCGATAACAGACAGAGCTTGAAGCTGACGACAAAGCCAGAGCCTTATACCTTAGACCGTACATTGCGGTGGGTACAAAGGCAGGTAGCACCGACCTTGAAAATGCTGAAAAAGATTGATAAGGGAAACGGGACTGACTACATGACAACAATCGAACAGCAGGCAAAGCTCACAGAAAAGCATGAAATGATAATCAAACAGCAGACGACCCCTGCAAAAGATTTAGTAGAAAGTTAGGAGTGATAAAAAATATGGGTATTATTAAAAGACTTCCTGCTGGTATCTATAGGAATGGGTATCGGCGTAGTCTTGATGTGTATGTTAAGTGTCGGTAAGGAAGCCGACTATAAAATGAAACAATTAGAAGAAAGCGAGGACAAATAACATGAATTTCGGTCAAAATTTATATCAATGGTTTTTATCAAACGCACAGAGCTTAGTGCTTATGGCGATTGTGGTTATCGGTATCTACTTAGGGTTCAAGCGTGAGTTTTCAAAATTCATTGGCTTCTTGATAGTTGCCTTGATTGCTGTCGGCTTGGTATTCAATGCCGGCGGTGTGAAAGATGTACTGTTAGAGCTGTTCAATAAGATTATCGGTGCATAAGTGGTGTGTAAAAGAAGTCATTCTGAAAAGATCGACTGCTTTTTCCATACTCAAAAATTAGATTGGAGTGATGAAATGAACGATATTTTTAAGGATATGCAGGCAAAAGTCGGCTGTGAATACATTTCCGACCTGCCCTCTTACAAGCGTAAGGTGTGGCATGAAATGAAACTACTGAACCTTGCCAACTATGAAGAAAGACAGTTAGAAGATTTTTCAAAGTATGTGTTTGGTATGTCGTACCAGACCTTAAAAGATGTGATGAAACAACAGAAAGGACGTGAGGAACAATGCAGGAAACAAGGGTGCTGGTGGAAACGAGAGGAACAACTGGCGAAGAAACAATATCATACTGGTTCGACTTGCCGATAGATGTTGCCGGGTTTGAAGAAAAGCTAGGTATCGGTGCAGAAAGTCAAGATTATCGTATTATCGAAAAGGTGTTGCCTTATGCTGATGAAGTCCACGAACACACCAGCGTGTACCAGCTCAACGAATTAGATTTTATGTACCGCCAGCTTTCAAGTGATATGCAGGAAGAATATGTATCACTACTTACGGTGTATGAAAATTTAGAAGCACTTTATATTTGCAGGAACGTGATTACGGTTTATCCCGACTGCAAAAGCATGATAGATGTTGCAAGGCAAAAGCTGATGAATGACCCGACGTTCAAACATTTATCCGAGGACTGTCAAGAATACTACTTTGACTTTGAAGCCTATGCTTCTCACTTGCAGGAACACGGGAAATTTTTAGTAACAGAACACGGTATTTTTGAACTGCCAGAGTAGGAAATGAGGTGGTGCTTATGATTGATGATATGGCGGTTTACATTGCTAATCTTGGCAAATACAATGAGGGCTATTTAGTCGGTGCTTGGTTCACGTTCCCCATTGACGAGGAAGATGTAAAAGGAAAAATCGGCTTAAATGAACTGTCGGACGGCGAATTGAGGGAGACGCAAATGACGAATTATTTTTCCAACCTTTATCCAATTGACTGCGCAGTGC
>NZ_CALPDH010000023.1:0-102409 GCF_943193215.1 Acetatifactor aquisgranensis
CATCAAAAAATGGGGCGGCAAAACCGCTGTGGTTCCCAATAACAAAGCCATCGCAGACGCGAACAAATACCACGGTTACTTTGTCCTTGTGTCCAATAAGGAAAAAGATCCTTTTGAATGTCTGCGCAAGTACCGTAAAAGGGAGACGATAGAATCCTTTTTTGAAGCCGGGAAACAGCATGCTGACGGCAACAGGGTGAGGGTATGGAATACCGACACCCTTCGCGGCCGTATGTTTGTCCAGTTTGTGTCCCTCTGTTATTATGAGTACCTGAATGAAGAGATCCGGAAACTCAAAAAAAGCCTGGGCAAGGAAAACGGCGATGCAGCACATGATACCAAAGCCGTGCTGAACAATGAATCCAGGTTGAAGTCATGGCTTTGCAATACCCCTCTATATCTACAGCTGCAATGGTTTGATACAGTGGAAAGCGTTGACATATCGGAAAAGCTCAAGAGCCGCAGATGGACTACGGAGATCACATCGCGCGATGAGCTTTATTTACAAAAACTTGGGGTGACTATCAGTTGATGTTTTGAGTATATATTTTACAACTTTTAGGTTGGCACATATCCCTTCTCCTTCAGGCCGCCTACGTATCTGAGGTCCCGGCGCACATAGGAGAGCTGCCTGCGGATGGCTGCCCGTATCTTCTTCGCGCTGCGCTTCTTCATCTTCGCCAGTGCCAGGTAGTCCTTCCTTGCCTGGCGGCGGTACATCCTCGGGCGTGGCAGGCCATGGCCCTTGCAGTAACGGATGATGGTTGCCTCAAGCTTCTCCCTTGCCTCATTCAGGAGGTCGAAGTCCTGGGGATAACGGATGTTCACAGGGGAGCATGTGGCGTCCAGTATCAGCGTCCCGCTGTTCGCCTCCTCCCCGGTGCCCCCACTGCCGCCGGAGGCAGGCGGGCCGTCATCCTGTCCCTCTTCCCCGTCCTGTCTCTCAAGAAGGTACTCGTTGGCCTCCCGTAGGATGTCCGCTGTAAGGCGTCTGCGGAAGAGCACCAGGGTACTGGCATCTATCGGCGCTTTCTCCTGATACCCGGGAAGGCCTATGAAGTATTGGTAGTATGGGTTCTCTTTCAGCTGTTCTACCAGCTCCCTGTCCGGATACTGGTACCGGGCCTGGATGATCAGGCAGCCCAGTGCAAGGCGCAGCGGCTTGGCCGGGTTTCCGGTACCGCTTTCAAACAGCCCTGCATACCTGCGCTCAAACTCGTCCCACGGGATTCTGTCTGCCATCCTGACCCAGCGGTTTGCCGGATCCATATGCAGGCCCAGGGGCTGGTTGAAATCAAGGAAAGTGTGCTGTGAAGTATCCGACCGTTTGTACATGCTTTTTTGCTCCTTTATGCAGGTAGTCTTCTATGAAAACTGCAAGAAAAATGAAGTGGTTTTGCTAAAAACCTTGCATTTATTTTATCATAAAATGCTGTAAAAGTCAGTGAAATCAATGGATTTTCACTTAATCAGCAGACACAAATTAAAGGATGGTAAAAATAAAAGAGTATGTATTAAAACTCTAACATACCCTTTCATTCTTCCATATATCCTTCATTTGCAACTTCTGCTAAATGAAATCTCTGACTCTTACTTAATAAAACAACATCATCACTGCCATACACTTCCGAATGGTAGCTATTATCTTTAGATGGCAAATACTTTACTACTGCATCCACATCTCGGCAATTGCGTACACTTAAAGAAACTATGCACCCTGAAAATATCTTTTTCATTTTCTCAACTATTTCTTCAGATTTTCGATAGTAACCTCTTTCAACTGATAATCCTTTGGAATCTGCAAACGCTGATGGAGAAATTCTTCCATCTTTTTTCCAAAACAATCCCGGATGAGATGGGGGATATACAGCACGATACAATTTTTCTTTATCATCAAATGTATTATCCATAAAAATCACTCACCGCCTTATTTATTACTTCAATACTAGCCTGAATAGTTCTAATACTTTCACATCCCATACTATCAACTACAAAAATCTCTGCATTATCACTTTCTGTTAATTCAATTTCCATATGTGAGCCATCTTGTTTGTCATATTCTAACTGTAAAGACTCACATGCTGTCGGAAACACCTCTGGTTGAATTTCCAAAAATACAATTATATTTCGTACTTTCGAAATTAAATTAGCTGAAAATGCCTTTGCGCCATTTGGATTCCAATTGTCTTGCAACATAGCAATTGTTTCTAATTTCTTTATATTTTGTAATTTTTCTTCATTTACTGTCACTTTATCAACACCTGAAATAACACTTTTATTATTACTATATCCAGGTACATTAAAGGATATGCAAGGATTAGAAGAAAATGGTGTATATATATTTGTTTTCTCATTAAAATGACTGACTATTTGTCCTAAGCAATCAGAGTTATGCCCTAAAGTAACTGCTCCATTTCCCATAATAATTATGGATGTTGCTAAAACACCACCTGCAAATGTACTATATACCCTATTAATGCTTATATTAGCCATTTGATTCACTGCCATCATATCCTATCACCTACTATCACTTGTATCTTATACTCACCTATTTGCTCACCATTTACAAATACCTTAGTCGAATATAAACCCACCTCATGTAATATCAAATTTCTCATATCTAAATTAAACTGCATAACACTAGGTTTATCTAATTTGATTTGGTCAATTGGTATTTGAAACTTAATATTACCTGTATCATTTAGTATTTGATTACTAGATGACACAAACTGTATTCGTACACTATTTTCTTCCTCAACATCAAATCCAGCAACATTACAAGCAATCGCAAAAGAATAATTTCCCGGTATCGCAATCGGCGCTAAAACTTGCAAAGGGTTTACAATCTGATTTCTTGAACCTTGTGGTGTCATTTCCATTTGAATACTATCACAATATGTAAATGAAGAAATATATGCCATATCTTTTCTCCTTTCTATGTCTATTCTAGTTAATTATACCCATTTTTTTCAATTCCGCAAGCTTTTTGATAAATCTAATTCCATCTTTATTTCGTCTTTATTTCGTCTTAGCACCATTTTGGCACCGCTTTGCACTTTTTTGCTGTAGTAAAATTTCAAAAAGGGCTTTCCAATTTCTCGGAAAGCCCCATAAAATTTAGCTTTTTACTAATGACTTCGTCAGAATTCTATTTACTCAATAATCGTAGCCACACGACCAGAACCAACTGTACGACCACCCTCACGGATAGCGAACGTAAGACCCTGCTCCATAGCGATGGGATGAATCAGCTCGATGGTCATCTCAACGTTATCGCCAGGCATGCACATCTCGGTACCAGCGGGCAGGTTGCAGACGCCGGTAACGTCGGTGGTTCTGAAGTAGAACTGAGGACGATAGTTGTTGAAGAAAGGCGTATGACGGCCACCCTCGTCCTTGGTCAGAACGTACACCTGAGCGGTGAACTTTCTGTGGCAGGTAACGCTGCCGGGCTTAGCCAGAACCTGTCCTCTCTCGATTTCGGTTCTCTGAACGCCACGAAGCAGAGCGCCGATGTTGTCGCCGGCCTGAGCCTGATCCAGCATCTTGCGGAACATCTCGATACCTGTTACGACGGTCTTCCTGGTCTCTTCCTTGATACCGACGATTTCAACTTCCTCGTTGAGCTTCAGGGTACCACGCTCTACACGGCCGGTAGCAACAGTACCACGTCCGGTAATGGTGAATACGTCCTCTACAGGCATCAGGAAAGGCTTGTCTGTGTCACGCTGAGGATCGGGGATATACTCGTCAACAGTGCTCATCAGCTCAAGAATCTTGTCGCCCCACTCGCTGCTGGGATCTTCCAGCGCCTTCAGAGCGGAACCCTGGATGATAGGGCAGCCCTCGAACTCGTACTCTTCCAGCTGCTCAGTGATTTCCATCTCAACCAGCTCCAACAGCTCGGGATCGTCAACCATGTCGCACTTGTTCATGAACACTACGATATAAGGCACGCCTACCTGGCGGGACAGAAGGATGTGCTCCTTGGTCTGGGCCATAACGCCATCGGTAGCAGCCACTACCAGGATAGCGCCGTCCATCTGAGCGGCACCGGTAATCATGTTCTTTACATAGTCAGCATGTCCAGGGCAGTCAACGTGCGCGTAGTGTCTCTTCTCAGTCTCATACTCTACGTGTGCGGTAGAGATGGTGATTCCACGCTCTCTCTCTTCGGGAGCCTTGTCAATCATGTCGAATGCAACAGCTTCGCCGGTGCCAAGTCTCTGGTTCAGGGTCTTGGTGATAGCGGCGGTCAGAGTGGTCTTACCATGGTCAACGTGGCCAATGGTACCAATGTTACAATGGGGCTTAGTTCTTTCAAATTTAGCTTTTGCCATTATTAAAGTCCTCCTTCAATTAATGAAACTTTTTATTTCTTTCCTACTCGCCGAAGCGCATTCCGCACACTCGGCGCTTTTCTCTCGGCTACCTCTGATTATAGTAAATAACCAGAGGTTTTTCAAGCTATTTTTAAAGATTACTGGCATATTTTCTCAAAAAAGTCTTACTTTTTGGCGGCCAGAACCTTCTCCACAGGAGGGGTGACCCTTTTCGGTCTATTTCGTCTTGGCGGCCAGAACCTTCTCCTGTACGTTCTTGGGCACCTGCTCGTATTTTTCAAAGAACATGGAGTAGTTTCCACGTCCCTGAGTCCTGGAGCGAAGGTCGGTAGCATATCCGAACATCTCGGCAAGGGGCACGAAAGCTTTCACCATCTTACCGCCGCCGATATCGTCCATGCCCTCCACGCGGCCACGGCGGGAATTCAGATCGCCGATGACATCGCCCATATACTCTTCCGGCATGGTGACCTCTACCTTCATGATAGGCTCCAGCAGTACGGGACTTGCTTTCTGCATGGCTTCCTTGAATGCCATGGAACCCGCGATGTGGAACGCCATCTCAGAGGAGTCCACTTCATGGTAGGAGCCGTCATATACATTGGCGTGCACGCCCAGTACAGGGAATCCGCCCAGGATACCTGCCTGCGCAGCTTCCTGGATGCCTTCGCCTACCGCAGGGATATACTCCTTGGGAATGGAGCCGCCCACCACGGTACTCTCGAACAGCAATGTGGGAGGGTCGTTAATCAGGACATTGGCCTTGGGGTCGAACTCGAACTTCACGCAGTTCGCCTCCATGGGCTCGAATTTGACCTTACAATGACCATACTGGCCACGGCCGCCTGACTGCTTCGCATACTTGGAATCCACCTCGACAGCCTTGGTGAACGCTTCCTTGTAGGCAACCTGAGGAGCGCCTACGTTAGCCTCTACCTTGAACTCACGCAGCAGTCTGTCTACGATAATCTCCAGATGGAGCTCGCCCATGCCTGCGATGATGGTCTGTCCTGTCTCCTGATTGGTGTGCGCGCGGAAAGTGGGATCTTCCTCTGCCAGCTTCGCCAGCGCTTCTCCCATCTTACCCTGGCCTGCCTTGGTCTTGGGCTCGATGGCCAGTTCGATAACAGGCTCGGGGAATTCCATGGACTCAAGGATGACCGGATGTTGCTCATCACAGAGCGTATCACCGGTAGTGGTAATCTTGAATCCTACCGCCGCAGCAATGTCGCCTGCGTAGACCTTATCCAGCTCCGCACGCTTGTTGGCATGCATCTGCAGGATACGTCCCACGCGCTCTTTTTTATCTTTTGTCGCATTCAACACGTAGGAACCGGAATTCATGGTACCGGAATACACACGGAAGAATGCAAGCTTTCCTACGAAAGGATCTGCCATGATTTTGAAAGCCAGTGCGGAGAAAGGCTCATCATCGGAAGAATGTCTCTCCACTTCGTTGCCCGCCAGGTCTGTGCCCTTGATGGCAGCGATATCAGTGGGTGCGGGCATATACTCCAGAATAGCATCCAGGAGCTTCTGAACGCCCTTGTTGCGGTAAGCGGAGCCGCAGCATACCGGAATCGCGGTACACTCGCAGGTGGCTTTCCGCAGCACTTTCTTCAGTACTTCCGCGGAAGGCTCCTCGCCCTCCAGATACATCATGGTCAGGTCATCGTCCAGCTCACAGATTTTCTCTACCATCTCCGAACGATACAGCTCAGCGTCATCCGCCATATCTCCAAGGTCATCTGTCACGGTGATGTCGTCGCCCTTGTCATCATTGTAGATGTAGGCTTTCATCTCAAACAAATCGATGATGCCCTTGAATTCATCCTCTTTGCCGATGGGCAGTTGGATAACGATTGCGTTCTTGCCAAGCCTTGTCTTAATCTGCTCTACAGCGCCGTAGAAATTCGCTCCCAGAATGTCCATCTTGTTGATGAACGCCATACGAGGCACATTGTAAGTGTCAGCCTGCCGCCATACGTTTTCGGACTGTGGCTCCACGCCGCCTTTCGCGCAGAAAACACCCACTGCGCCGTCCAGTACGCGCAAGGAACGCTCCACCTCTACAGTGAAGTCCACATGTCCCGGGGTATCAATGATATTAATACGATGCTCCAGGGCATCCGGCATAGGTTTGGTTTCCTTTTCCAATGTCCAATGGCAGGTCGTAGCCGCTGAAGTGATAGTGATGCCTCTTTCCTGCTCCTGCTCCATCCAGTCCATGGTGGCAGTGCCTTCATGAGTATCCCCTATCTTGTAGTTCACGCCAGTATAATACAGGATACGCTCTGTCAATGTGGTCTTGCCAGCATCGATATGGGCCATGATTCCGATATTCCTGGTTCTCTCTAACGGATATTCTCTTCCAGCCAAGATTTTTTCCTCCTAACTTATTTTCGGTACAAGAAAATATGCTTTTAGAATCTGTAGTGCGCAAACGCCTTGTTGGCCTCCGCCATCTTATGCATATCCTCTTTCCTCTTGACAGCGGATCCGGTATTGTTGGACGCGTCAAGAATCTCGTTCGCCAGTCTGTCCTCCATGGTCTTCTCACTTCTCTTGCGGGAGAACATGGTGAGCCACCGCAGTCCCAGCGCCTGGCGCCTCTCAGCCCTCACCTCGATGGGCACCTGATAGGTGGCGCCGCCGATACGTCTGGCCTTTACCTCCAGGACAGGCATGATATTATTCATAGCCGCCTCGAATACCTCCAAAGCAGGCTTTCCTGATTTGGCTTCTACCTTGGCAAACGCACCGTATACAATCTTCTGAGCGACGCTCTTCTTGCCGTCAAGCATGATATTGTTGACCAGCTTAGTTACTAACTTGCTATTGTATAAAGGATCTGCCAATACATCTCTTTTCTGAATATGTCCTTTACGTGGCACGGTTCTTCCCTCCTTATCAATAAATGCGAAAGGCGCTGCCTCCCACATTCTGTGCGGCTCACCGCACGAAATAAATCATCGGTACTCACAAGTGTTTCCCCAAGTGTTCGCGCTGTCTATCTGTACTGCGGGAAGCCGCAGGCGGCTTTCCTTAATGGTATAACACAGAATTCCAACACTTTCTTAGTTTCGTTTTGTGGACCGACGCTTCCTAACGCAGAAGAAATCCTATTTCCAGGAAATCTCATTTCTAAGAAATCTCATTTCTTTGCTGCCTTAGGTCTCTTAGCGCCGTACTTAGAGCGAGCCTGCTTCCTGTTGGCAACGCCTGCAGTGTCAAGGGTACCACGGATGATATGATATCTTGTACCGGGCAAGTCCTTTACCCTGCCGCCACGGACCAGAACAACGCTGTGCTCCTGCAGGTTGTGACCTTCGCCGGGAATATAGCTGGTAACCTCGATTCCGTTGGAAAGACGTACCCTGGCAACCTTTCTCAAAGCAGAGTTAGGCTTCTTGGGGGTCAGCGTCTTCACGACAGTGCACACACCACGCTTCTGGGGAGCCGGCGCATCCGTAGCTTTCTTGTGAAGGGAGTTGTAGCCCTTCTGCAGAGCCGGTGCCGTAGACTTCTTTGTGGAAGTCTTGCGTCCTTTTCTTACTAACTGGTTAAATGTTGGCATTCTGTTTCACCTCTTTCTTGGATTGGCATTTGTTGTCTGCCATGCCTGCGGCTGGATATCCGTGCATTTTTAGTTGCACAAAAAACACATCCGCACGCATGCTTTATCATTATAGCCACTTGCGGATGTGTTGTCAACAGTTTTTCGATATTATTTTAAAGCTTATTTTAAGGCCATTGTTTTAAGATTGGCCGCCCAGGCGCTTCACCGGTATCCAGATGGCGCTCTCATATCCTTCGCTCTCGGTATCCCCGCCGGAATACCACTCGATGTTGATATGGAACGCCGCCTCGAACTCTTTGTTCCCGGGGAGCCATTCGCTGAAGATCCGCGTGTTGACCGTCTGCAGCGCCTCCGGCATAGGCCCGATGCACCTGAATTTCGCCCACTCGCCGGCGGGGACTTCGAACACCTTCATCCCCTCTGGCACTTCGCCGCCCTGGTAGGCTCCGGCGATATAATAACGGAAATGTTCCATGTCCGCCTCATCCTCCACACAGACGCCGAACTCTCCCACCATGCACTCCGCCACGGTCTGCCGGACGGCTTCCTCCCCCGCCTCCCGGGCCGCGTCCTGCCCGCAGTATTTCCCGCAGAATTCCTTCCAGAACCCTGGAATCTCCCGGTAGGCCTCCTCAAAGGAAAAAGTCCTCTCAAACCCGATCATCCTCATCGCTTCCCTTTTCTCAATCGTGAAATCCATTCTGCTGCCTCCTTTTACAGAAATCTCTACTATTAATGGAAGAAAGACCTTCAGACGGTAGGGCTGGGCCCGCAGCTGCATGGGAGACAGGCCGTGGAAGCGCGCGAAGGCCCTGGTAAAGCCCTCCGGCGTATCGTACCCGTACTTGTATGCCAGGTCGATGACCTTCCCCTCTGCGCCGCGGCCGCCGCCAGAGCCGTTCCGCGCCCCTTCCCCGGACGCCTCCCGCCCCAGCACCTCCAGCCCGGCCAGGTACAGCCTGCGGTTGCGCAGGTACTCCCCGATCGTATAGCCCGTCACTATCTTAAAGCACTTCTGGAAATAAAAGGGAGACAGGTGCACCTCCCCGGCCACGTCCTCCGCCCCGATCTCCTGGAGCAGATGCTCCTCCATGTAGTCGATTGCCGTCCTCAAGCTGCTTAGCCAGTCCATTCTTCCTCCTCTGCCATCCGGTTCCGGATCCGGACGGCCATGTCCGCCGCGCGACTTCCTGTTCATAATATCATACCCGGCGGCAGAAGTCATGCCTTTTTCTGCCCGGAATTGTCCTGATCCGTCAATCTGTATTCTGCCCGTGCTTTGGGGCTTATAAACCGATGGACAAATCCTCTCCGAAGGGGCATAATAAAGCTGTGATCCAATTTCACAAGACAAAACCACTGCGGAGGAGACGAATCATGAAAGTCCTGTTTATCGGAAACAGCCATACTTATTTTAACGACATGCCCCATCTGTTCGCGGAAATCTGCCGGGAGAACCAGGCGGAGGTGGAGGTGGCCATGCTGGCCCACGGCGGCAGGGGATGGGACTTCCACCTGGAGGAGCCGGAGGTGCGGTTCAACATACGCTACGGCGGCTACGATGCCGTAATCCTGCAGCACACGGCCCACCCCATGGGGGATCTGGATGTCATGGCCCGGTGCGGCAGGAAGCTGATCGACTGGGTCCGGGAGGCAGGCGCAAGGCCCATCCTCTATATGACCTGGACCACCAAAGAGGACGGGGAGACCGCACAGGACGCCATGAGTCAGGCTTACCTGTCCCTTCAGCGGGAGACCGGCTGCGAGGTGGCCCCTGTGGGGCAAAACTGGTGGAGATACCACAGAGAGCACCCGGAGACGGAGCTCTATGCGGCGGACGGGCAGCATGCCTCCGAAGCAGGCTCCCGGCTGGCTGCCGCTACCATTGCGGAAGTGTATCTGGGAAAGCAGCTGCTTTGATTCGGGTCTCCCCTCTCCCATGGGAAATAGAACGGCCGAAGCCGAATCCATGCGAAAATCCCAGTAAAACAGCCATGTAAAAGCATTTTGACAGCCATTTTCCCTCCATGGAAAAGACTTTTGATAGACAGCCAGGCTCTGGCACAGCATAATAAGACCATGTTCCAGCCGTATCGGACCGCATTCCAGGTATGCACATTTATTACGCAAATGTAGTCCCGCTTGCAAGGGTACCAATGGAACGTAGCGACAAAAACAGGAGGCCATGACTATGGACATAGGAACAAAGCTGAAGCAGGCCAGGCTCACTGCGAAGCTCACCCAGGAGCATGTGGCGGAGGCCATCGGCGTATCCCGCCAGACCATATCCAATTGGGAGAATGAGAAATCCTACCCGGACATCGTCAGCGTCATCAGCCTGAGCGACCTCTATGGCATCAGCCTCGACGATTTGCTGAAAGGAGACCGGAAAATGATCGAACATCTAAATGAGAGCACCGACGTGGTAAGCAGCAACCGGAAGCTGATCCTGGCGGCGGGGATGAACATCGTCCTGCTGATTCTGTTCATCCTCTTCAACGGGTTCATCACCCGCAATCCCTACCTGATCGCGGCCAGCGCTTCCCTAGGGATTGCAGGAAGCTGTGTGCTGTTCTATCAGCTTATCAAGAAGTTTTAGGCCCTGAGGCCGGAAAGGAGTTTTTATGGTTGTCATTATGATTGTGATGGTATTCGTGGTCCTTCTGGGCGCCTTCTTCCTGACCTACCATGTCTACAGGCTGACGGAGCTGGACGCCCGCTGCCGGGGATTGAACCACCCGAAATTCTGGGGATTCTTCTCCATTAGCGGCGGCAACAGCAGCGGGCTCTTCCTGTACCTGATCGGGCGGAAGAAATATCCCATCGAACTTGGCGAAAGCGACAGGGCCGCTATGGCCTCCCTTAAGAAAAGGGCGGGGATTTCCCTGTGCTTCATCGCTGTCGGGGCCATCGTCCTGGTGTTTACGGGGGCGTCCTACCTGTAATACTGCCTCTGGGCCTCCCACATCTCCCGGTACAGCCCGCCCTCTTCCCCGGCCAGGGTCTCATGGCTTCCGTCCTGGACGATCCTGCCGTCCCGGAGCACCAGGATGCGGTCGCAGAACCGGCAGCTGGACAGGCGGTGGGAGATGAACATGGCCATCTTCCCCTCCACCAGCCTGCCGAATTTCCCGTAGATCTCGCTCTCCGAGAGAGGATCCAGGGAGGCTGTGGGCTCGTCTAAGATCACCATGGGCGCGTCCTTGTACAGCGCACGGGCGATGGCGATTTTCTGTCCCTCCCCGCCGGACACCTCCACGCCGTCCTCCTCCAGGTCGCGGCGCAGGGGCGTATCCTGTCCGTTCAGCCGCAGGCCCATCTCCGCCATGGCCTTCTCCACCCTCGCCCTGTCCGCCCCTGCCTCCATGGCGATGTTCTCCCCCAAGGTGGCGGCGAAGATCTGGTAATCCTGGAACACCACGGACAGGAAGTCCGTGTATGCCTCCCGGGAGATTTCCCGGATGTCCGCCCCGTCCAGCAGGATGCGCCCCGATACAGGCTCGTACAGGCGGCAGATCAGCTTGATCAATGTGGACTTGCCGCTGCCGTTGGGCCCCACCAGGGCCACCCGCTCCCTGCCGGAAATCCGCAAATCCACATGCTCCAGCACCATCCGGTCAGACCCCGGATAGGCGAAGGAGACGTCCCTGAACTCCAGCGTGTGCTCCTCCCCGGACGGCAGGCCCCGCGCACCGGAATCCACCTCCTTTACGGCCTCCGTCAGGCCGAAGATGACCTGCTGCCTGGTACAGTTTCCGTACAGCTCGCTGGCCAGCCCGATCAGCCGCCGTACCGATTCCAGAAGCTGCTGCACCACACCGGCGTACCAGATGATGCTCCCCGCCCCCAGCCCTCCGGCCATGGCTATGGCGCTCACCGTCAGATAGACCATAGCGCTGATGGCCACGGAGGAAATGTCCCCCGCAAGGCCGGGCTTCAGCTCCATCCGGCCCTGATGGGCGATCAGGTGCCCGAAACCGGCCGTCTGCTTCCTCTGCTCCCGCCGCAGCTTCTCCTGCATGCCGTACAGCCGGATATGCTTGCCCTTGGGGTAATTCGCTATCACCTGGCCAAGCAGGTACATGGCCACCTTGTTCCGCTTCACCACTTCCTCCATGAAGCCCACCATGTCCTGGGCGTTCCGCTTCCGCTGCCAGACAATGTATC
Organism: Acetatifactor aquisgranensis; assembly: GCF_943193215.1. Lineage (NCBI taxonomy): Bacteria > Bacillati > Bacillota > Clostridia > Lachnospirales > Lachnospiraceae > Acetatifactor > Acetatifactor aquisgranensis. The sequence continues at coordinate 12,091 of NZ_CALPDH010000023.1, forward strand.
CCGTGGACAGGAGGATCAGCACGAACAGCCCCAGAATCAGCATCCCCACCAGGAAAGCCGAATCCCCCAGCCCCCGCACCGCCCCGAACAGGCGCAGGAAGGAGACGCAGGCCACCAGCACGGAAAAGCCGCTCCTCACCATGGCGTAGGCCTGGTTCAGGGTGCCCATGGTCAGGTCATAGGTCCGGTCGTTCTGCCAGATCTGCTCCAGGGTCTCCACGAAGTCCTCTTTCTCCAGATACCAATAGGACAGCCGGAACACATGTTCCACCACAAAGCACCAGTATCGGTAGCGCAGGCGCTGCTGCCTGTAGTCCTTGTGCCGGACTGCCAAAAGCCGCAGCCAGTGCAGGGCGCCGTAGCCGCCTGTCATGACAAGGGTGGCGGACAGGATGGATTCCGGCCCAGCCCCCGCCACCAGCAGGTTCAATATGGTGGAGGATATCAGCAGCACGCCGAACCCCTCCAACGTCTCCAGCAGCGCCGCGGCCACCAGCACCGGATAGAATCCCCTGTCCATCCTGCCGAAAAATGCCAGTATGTCCCTAATCCGTTTCATCCCAAAAATCTCCTATTCCAGTCCTTACTTCTGTTCTTGTTCCGATTCTTATTCCGGTCCTCATTCTTATTCTGATTCTTATTCCGATTCCGCATCTTTGTTTTCCCGATAATACTTGCTCTGTTCATGGAACATACGGGCATAAACGCCCCCCAGGGCCAGAAGCTCCCTGTGGGAGCCCTGCTCCAGAATCCGCCCCTCCTCCAGCAGCAGGATCCTGTCGCAGAATCCCGTGCTGGCCAGCCGGTGGGAGATGAAAAAGGAGGTCTTCTCTTTGGTGAACGCATTGTACTTTCCGTACAGCTCGCTCTCCGCCAGAGGATCCAGCGCCGCCGTGGGCTCGTCCAGCACCAGCACCGGGGCCTCCTTGTACAGCGCCCTGGCCAGCAGGAGCTTCTGCTCCTCCCCGCCGGAGAGGTTCTCCCCATCGTCCTGGATTCCCTTCACCAAGGGCTGGTTCAAATCGGGAAAACGCTCGCTCAGTCCCGCCTTCTCCAGGCATTCCCGCACCCGCTCCACATCCGCCTCCCCCGCCACCGCCACGTTCTCCAGCAAAGTGAAGGGCAGCACCAGCATATCCTGGAACACTGCGGAGAACAAGCCGTAGAGCTCCCCAGCCTCCCTTTCTGAAGTCGGCACACCGTCTATCAAAATGCGTCCTTCCGTTGGCTGATAGAACCCGCACAAAAGCTTCACCAGCGTGGTCTTCCCCGCGCCGTTGGCCCCCACCAGCGCCAGCTTCTCCCCGGGGCGGACGCAGAAGTCGATGTCTCTCAGCACAGGCTCCCCGCTGCCCGGGTAGGCGAAGGTCACATGCTCGAAGCGGATCTCCGGGGCAGGACGATCCGCCAGGTTCCAGACGGCGCCGCTCCCTCCCTCCGGCAGATAGGCCAGGGCCTCCCGCACCGCCCCCACGTCCAGGCTGCACTGCCTGACGATGCCGTAGGACTGCACGAAGCTGTTCATGAACTGGGTGAACTGGATCACCGCGCCGGAGTAGAAGGTGAAATCCGCCACGCCGATCTTCCCCCGGGCGATCTCACCGGCAATCCACCCCAGGGCGAACCCGTTCTGCAATACCAGCATCAGAGCCGAGACCCCGTCCGCCCCCAACTGGCGGCGCAGCATCTTCCGGGCCCAGAGCAGCCGCTTTCGGACCGCCTCCTCCATCTTCTCCAGGAAAAAGCCTCCGGCCTTGTACAGGCGCACATCCTTCCCCATTCGGGCCGTAGTGACGTTCCGGTAGATATAATCAATCTGTCTGTCGTAGGGCAGCCAGTTCTCCCGCTTTCCGAAGGCATAGCGGCTCAGCCGGTTGCCGATCATCCCCGGCACCACACAGGTGAGCACCAGGATTGCCAGCACCGCGGGATGCAGGATGCCCAGGATGGCGGAAAAGGTGAACACGCCCATGGCGCTGATGCCGAAATCCCGCAGGCCGAATACCATCCCGGCCACGCCCCTTGTCCTGCCGTCGGAATAGATGTAGTCCCCCGCCTCCCCCATTTTCGTCTGCCACGCCGGATCCTCCGTCAGGGCATAGGGGCAGGCCATCATCACGTCCTCCAGCGCCAACCCGATCTCCAGTCGGCCTATGCCGGCCTTTTCGCCGTATTTCATGCCGCTGACCGTGGAAAGCACGTTCAGCAGCGCGATGCCGAGGGCCAGCGCCCCCACCCACAGCGCCAGCCTGGGGAACGCCCAGCCCTCCGTCACGGCCTGTACCACCACCCTGGGCAGGTACACGCTTAAGAGCGGGGCCAGCAGCAGGGCCGCCATGCTTATCAGAAGATAGGCGAAGATGGAACGGGTGCTGCGGAAATAGAGCCTGCACACATATCGGATATTTTGAAACAACATTGTCATGCCTCCAAAATTCTTTTCTCGATTTTGGCGATCGTCAGTATAAATCATACAAAAGGAGAAGGGCCTTTGCAACCACTTCTCCTTTTTCCGTCGGTTTTTCTCTTTATTCCGCATTCCGCTGCACCAGGATCACCTTCTGCCGCACCTGGCCATCCTCCTGCCACAGCCTGCTGCTCCCCTGGTACTTTTCCACGATCTGCCCCACGCTCACCAGGCCCAGGCCGTGGACGGCTCCGTCCCCTTCCTTCCCGGGGCTGCTGCCCGGCTCCTGTCCGGGCCGATAGTTCCCGGAATTGGTCATCTCGATCTCCCAAAGCTCCCCCCTGGCAAGGAGCATCACGGATATGCTCCGGGGCATGGGCGCTTCCCTGCAGGCCCGGATGGCATTGTCCAGAAGGTTCAGCAGGAGCGCCGTCATGTCCATCTGGGCGATGCCCCGGGGGCTGCCCACGATCTGATAGGAAAAGGAAATCCCGGCCTCCCTGCAAGCCTCCCTTTTCGCCATCATGATATAGGAGAGCTCCCGCTCCCCGCCGATCCTGCGGCCCTGGCGGCTCACCCTGGACTGCTTCAAGTCTTCCAGGTAGGCCCTGGCCTCCGCCGGGTCGCCCTCCTCGTACAGCGCCGCCACCATATCCAGGTGGTGCCGGAAGTCATGCTCAAATATCTGCATCCGGCGGAATTCCCTGTCCGCCGCCTGCCGCCAGTCCCGGGCTCCGCCCGTGAAGGATGCCCCGGCCGCCGCGGCTGGTGCATCTCCCCCCTTTTTCCGCCGCTTTCCCGCCAGGTTCCGGATGGCTTTCTCCGGAGGGCCAGCCGCGGGCGCTTCCGGATTTTCCGGCTCCTCCGCGCCGCCGGGATTTCCCGCGCTTCCCGGATACCCCGGCCACTCGCCCCTGCCATTCGCCCAGAAGGCCCGCTCCAGCTCCTGCCTGGCGCAGAAAACCTGCTGGCAGGCCAGCAGCCCCCCGGCAGTCAGATACAGGGCCAGCCCCATCACCCGGTCCTGCCAGGGCCGGGCGTACTCGATGCTGCCCAGGAATCCCGCAAGCAGCCACAGCAACACCAGCGCCGCCATCCACAAAGGATGCAGCCCTCCCCTGCCCAGCAGATGCAGCGCCGCCATCAGGATAAGGGCCGCGGCCAATGCCGCCTGCGCTTCTCCCGGAAAGCACGCGTTTTCCCAAAGATTCTCAAGCGGTTCCCCGAATATCATCCATGTCCACAGACCTGCCGCGGACGGATTCCCTGCGCCCATTTCCCCTGTCGGCACCTGCGCTGCCAGACCTGCCGCCAGCTCTGTCTCCCTTCCGGCCAGGAGCCCTGCCAGGCCCAGCCCAGCCCCCAGGCCCTCTGCCAGAGCCAGCGCCATGAGCCAGAGGCCCCCTGCCAGGAAACCCTCCTCCCGCCGCCCCTCGTGGAGCCAAAATCCCGTCAGCATAATCCACAGGGCCGTCAACAAAGGAACGGCAGGCCGTATCCCCGGCAGAAAGAACCCGCCCAGGGCCAGCGCCGCGGTTCCTGTCCCCGCCCGCAGCCAGCCCCTGCCGGTGCCGAAAAAGCAACAATGAAATCCCGCCGCCACGATTCCCTCTAACATTTCATCAAATACTCCATATAAGCCTTCCGCACGCCCTCTCTCCGCTCCCTGGCCACCGCAAGCTGCTCGCCGCTTGCCAATACTACCGCCTCCCGCTCCATCCGGACGATGTACAGGGCGTTCACCATGCAGTTGCTGTAGATTCTTAGGAACCCTTTGGGAGACAGCTCCGCCTCGAACTGCTTCATGGAGCCGGTCTCGGAGAAGCTGCTGCCGTCCTTCAGGGTAAACTGCACCTCATGGTCGTATATATATTTCAGGTACACCACCTGGTTCAGCTCCACGATCCTGTCCCGGTTCTTTTTCCGGGTGACGAAGACAGGATTCTCCCTGCCCTTTTCCAGAATCCGCCTCAAAGCCCTGGGCAGCTCCTCCGCCAACTGCCCCTTCGGCACGAAGGCCGCGGGCTTGAACCGGAAGGCCTCCAGCACCAGCTCCATGTGTTCGGTGATAAACACGATTTCGCATGCTTCATATTGTTTTTTCAATACAAGGGCCAGTTCGTAGCCTCCGGTCCCCGGCATCTCGATGTCCAGCAGCACCAGGTCGTAGGGCTGCTTCCAGAAAGCCGCCTGCAGGGCCTCCCCCGTGCCGAACACATCCGCCTGCAGGCCCAGCTTTTCCAGCACCTCCAGGGCTGCCGCCTGGTCCCCTGGCGAATCATCGCACAGCCCGATCCGCATGTACGCCATCTCCTTTCCGCCTGTGTCAGGTCAGAGCCTGCTGCCCTTTACGTTTCCTTTCGCAGGCGATATATCCTTGTCTTATTTCTCCCCATCGCTTCCACATCGTCCATCGCGGAGAGTATCTCTCTCGTCCTTGCCATGCTCAAACCCAGTAATTCTGCAATATCCCTGGTTTTTGCCGCTTCATTCCCCTGTAGATACAGTCTGATTTTTTCCTGATTGTTCCTTGTTTTTATCGCTTGTTTTTTATCGCTTGTTCTTATCGCTTGTTTTTTATCGCTTGTTTTTATCGCTTGTTTTTTTATGAATTTTAATGTCAGCGATGTCCTGTCCGGATCAAAATCTTCCTTTATTTCAGGCTCTTCCCATCCTTCGTCTTCCCATACGTTAAAAATATTGGGCACTCCGCTTCCCGCATGTTCACCGATATCTATCAAATTAAACATTTTCATCAGGCTCTTATTTCTTGGGTCAGATTTTCCTCCCCTGCGCATCTGTTCCTTGCCGAGTCTGATATAACCAGGATTCTCCAATATGATTTTATCGTCTTGCTTGATTATGAGAACGCCATATTTTCCATAAAAGTCCGTATTGATGATACAGTTGGCCAACGCTTCCCTCAGCGCTCTGTGAACAGGCGTATCATCGACCCGAAAACCGCCCTCCATCCTAAATGGCACTTTGATATCTCGAGTAATCTTATTGTATACACGAAAATAAAAGTCAAATACATTTCCCGACCACTCGCCGGATGATGATTGAAGCCTGTCCGTCCATCTGATTACCGTATCCGGATTCTCCCTGTAATCTAAAAAGTATTCCGGAAAATATCTCACAATATCATACTCATTTCCAAACATAAGCATTCCGGCAGCCGTAGGATGGAGCCTTTTATCGTCTTTCGAAAAACCCGCTGCGCCAATCACCCTGAGATATTCCTTGTCATCCAACCGCTCAAAAGGATGTCCTGGCTTAAAGGATTTATGGCTGTTGCGGTAACCGCGAATGGAATCCTGATTCAAGTCTTCAATCTCAGCCTCCTCAAGCACTTCCATATCCATGGTTTCCTCTGCCTGATCCCTCAGCATAGTTTTTACCTGCAGTCTGGTGCAGTGGTAATCCCCCTCCCAATTCCTTCGAAAGGTCCCTCCAAACAAGTCGTCATTGATGTATACTGGCTTTTGCTCCCGCTTTGCGCCCGGCACCCAGATTATCATGATTACGTCATCTGTGCCAGCCATTGGGAAAGTTTCCACATCATCGTCTTTCAAAAGATTGACGCTCACCTTTTTACGGTTGTTAATGGTATCCCAGAAATCTTTTTTCAGTTTTGCCGCATTTTTCAGCCCGGTTGTATGCCAATTGCCGTCTTTGTCCTCTTTCACACCAACAATGATGACTCCGCCATAGCAGTTGGCAAAAGCAGAATAGGTATCCCATAGACTATTTGGAAGTCCGCCTTCTGCTTTTTTTACTTCCCTGCGGTTATCTTCTTTGTAGGAATCGAATTTTGCCAGTTCGAACAATTCTTCCATGCTTGCTCCTATCTCATCAAATATGAAGCGCTGTTCCTGCTTATCCGTCCCTCCTAGAAAAACTCCAGCTCGTCGTCCTCTCCGCCAAATCCGCTAAACAGCTCTTCCAACTGTTCCTCATACTCGTCCAGGGCCTTCTGGATGCGCTTCTCTTCCTCCTTCTTTCCGGCCGCCTTATAATAGGTAGCCGCCGCCGTAAACAGGATATCGTTTTCATCCGTGCATTCCGTGTCCTCATGGATATGCTGCCGTATGAGCCCTTCCGCCGCCTCCATATTCCGGATCTCAAGGAATGCGTAAATCCCCGCTGCCACCGCCACATAATCGTCCGGCTCCTGATCCAGCCACTTTTCGCAGAATGCCACCGCCTCCTCCGCCCTGTCCAGGCTCTTCAATGCCGAAACCTTCAGGAATCTGATGTCTGACGGCTTCTCCTCCTCCCAGCGAAAGAGCCCGATCAGTTCATCGCATACCTCCAGCAGCTTCTCCTTGCTCTCCCGCATGTCCAAATCGTCCAGGTAATCCTCCAGCCATCCCTGTACGTCATATTCGTAATCCGTCTCCTCGTCCAGCGCATACAGCTCCGCCGCGTATTCCGGCTCTTCCCTTCTCTCCGCGGCCACTGCCTCCTTCAAGGCTTCGAATGCCTCGTCCCAGCAGTTAAGGCTCTTCTCCAGCCCTGCCAGGTCCATGTAGCACTTTCTTGTCAGTTCCCCGAACTTCTTCCACTTTCTGCTCATACTTTGCTTCCTCCTTGGTCATCGCGATTTTTCCGTTCCATACTGGTCAATGGCCGCAGGTGGGGCCGGACATCTACCACCGTTCCAGTATAGCATGTTCCCTTGTGCTTGGCAAACGGCACTGATTATTTATCCCCCTATCCGCTTAACCTGCAGTCGGATAATAAAAAGTAATCGCCGTAACAATATCATCTTTCATCATCAGTGCCACATAAACAGGAATGGTGTCTGGCGGCTGCTCTATCTCCGCAATCATAACATAATCAAACTGATTATCCCAGCGATATTCTTTTCCGTCAGCATATTGCAATTCTTCATCCATGCCTGCAGGGCTGCGAGGATAAGCTGTCGAATTCCACCCCATATGTCCAACCACTCCATTGAGGATATTATTTTCCATATCCAGCATTGCCATGGCAGGGTAAAGCTCAATAATCTCACCTTTCGTCATGCCCACGGAAATCCCATTTCCCAATGAATACTCCCCGCTCACAATAGCATATCCAAACAATTCCGTTCTGTCAGCTGAAAAGTCATACCTCCCATAATAATATTCCACGCCGTCTACTGTTATGATATACCATCTGCCTTCAGATGCTCCCGGCAATGTACCGTATATCTGCTGTTTTTCCCCTTTTTCACAGGCACTTTCAAAGTCATATTCTACGATTTCCGGTGTAACCTTCGCATCTTCTGATACAAAGACTTGAATGCTGACAGGAATCTCCCCAAGCTTAGTTTCTGACACAAAACTCGGCTCAATTGAAACTTCCTCACGATGTTCGGGCGCACATCCCGTACATAGAACACCTATCAGAATAGCCATATAAATACCTATAATCTTCTTCATAGCACTGCCTCTTCCCATTACTACTTCATAATATTTTCCAAAGTTTTCTATAGAAACGGCATTTAATCTATCACTTATTATACATGAAAAACCATGTCTTTAACAACCGGCTTTAGCCGGTAATGGTTCAGTTTATATTTTTACTCATTCCTTTGGAGAAACTCATCAATTGCTTCAAAAGCCTTTTTCGCAAAATTGACCTTGGTGTCGAATATCAGTTCGCCATTCTCTGTGATTTTAATCTCCGCGATAATAAAGTCATGATCCTCTGCCCCCTCATCCTCTCTTCTGATTCTGCCGCCCAGGGTCGTCCATATGACTTCAATATCCTCAGGCCCTATCTCCCCCTCAGGCTCCACCGTAAACTGCGCGCCATCAAAAAATTCCGCATCCGATTCCGCATTGATGACCAATAAATCCCCCATCCTGTATATCGTAACAGAATCGAATCCCTCCCTTGAACTCATGAGCAGCTCTCCGCCAATGACTGATATGGGGAATGGATTCTCATGGTTCCCTGCGTCATTCCTCTTCAATAATACGATGCATCCTAAAAGCAGCAATATCAGTATACATGTAGCTCCTGTCCGTTTATCCATCTCACCACCTCAATCCCTTCCCGCATCTCCGCCCTGCCGCCAGGCTAATTGCATGGCTGGAACTCATGCGTGCAGATAACAGTATAGTACGCCTCCTGGCCGCGCACCGACTTCTCTTCCGTACCCACGTCCTCGCCGCATGCCCAATATGAGCCGTCCGACTTCTGAATCACTGTATTATTAAAATGTCTTGGAAAGACACCCTCAGATTCTGCCATGCCGTCATATTCCATATTATATTTCTGTTTTCCCAGCCAGGTCATTACCGCATCTTCTGTGCCTGGCTCTAAGTCATAGCCCACTTCAAGGTCTGTCCACACCATGACCACATCCTCCGCCACCATCGTCGGCTCGCCGATTGGGGCCGGGTCCTCAACACCGCAATTCCCGGACATGTTGTACCCCCAGGTCCAGACTGTCCCGTCCCGAAGCAATGCCGCATGGTTGAACCAGCCTCCGGTGACCAGCACCGCGTCTTCTAAAATCTTTTTGGGATTTTGCAAATAATAGACATTCATCGAATAATAGGCGCCCTCAAAATAAACGGTTCCCCAAGTCCAGACCGTCCCATCCGTTGTCAGGCACACAACGTCCGTCCTGCCGCAGCATGCATAGGCCACATCCTCCATAAGGAGAATCGGCTCTGTCACTGTATAATGTTCTCCGTTCGTATATCGCCCCCAGTCGAATTCCTCGTACTGCTGCAGGGCCCCGCACCCGGCATTCCCCATGCCGTAGAGCTTATGGTCCTCCGTCAGGAAGATGGCGAACCCATTCTGGGAATAGTCTACATGGACGGCCCCCTCCGCAATCTTCACCATTTCATCATGGAACTCATAGCCCTGCGTCCCCTGCCCCAATTGCCCGTACTCATTCCCCCCGTTCCCCCATAGCACATTGTCCCCATCAATATAAAAGAGGTTATGCGGACCTGCCTTAAGCGTGGCATAGTGCTCCCTGATGTCCAGGGAGACGTTCAGCGGCTCTGGGGCCTCCGCCTCATCGGGCTTACCGGGTTCGGGCCTGTCAGGCTCTGGCGCGTCCGATTCTAATCCGTCCGGCCCCTCAGATTCGGGGGCATCAGCCCCGGTCCGGGCCGGTTCCGTCCCATCTGCTTCAGGTCCGTCCTGCATCCCCCTGTTTGCAGCCACCTCTGTTCCGGCCTCCGAATCGCCCGTGTCCGGAACCAGCGTCTTATGGGTCGTTGCCAGGCATACGATAAGGATGACGGCCCCGGCAGCCAGCACCGCTAATGCGCCCTTCCCGGTCTTCCTGAAGGATGCCAGGTTCCTGATCCTGCCCTTTGTGTCCCCTTCCCCGAAGTCCACCGGAATCCCCCGGATGGCGGGGCACTGTGCGGAAAGGGCCAGCAGGGACGCGGAATAGTCCGCCCGGATGCCTTCCCCCAACCTTTTCACAACCGCCTCGTCGCAGCTCATCTCCATGTCCCTGCCGGAAAGGACGAACGCTGCCCATACCAGCGGGTTGAACCAATGCACGCACAGCGCGGCGAAGGCCACGGGCCTGACGATATGGTCCAGCCGCCTGATATGGAGCCTTTCATGCAGGACGATGTATTCCTGCTCCTTCCCGCTTAGGCCCTCTGGCAGGTATATTTTGGGCCTTATGATGCCCATGACGAAAGGGGACATCCTTCCGTCTACGATATAGATATTCTCCTTCAGGGGAATGGATGCCGCTACCCTGCTGCGAATCCTGGCAGTGGATACCAGAAAATACAGGAGCATGATGCCTGCCCCGGATATCCACACATATTTTCCATATAAGAGGAACAACTCCTGCCAGGAAGGCTCCGCGGCCCTGGCATCTCTCTCTGGCAGGGATTCCATGGGAGCTGTCGGTCCGGATCCGGACTTTTCCTGTTTTTCCTGCCCTTCCGCCTTTCCCTGGCTCTCCTTTGCCCTACTGCCCGTATCGGCCACGGCTGCCTTGTCTGCCTGTTCCGCCGGGGCCCCTCCTTTTTCCGCTGCGTACTCATAGAGCACAGGCTCTAGGCTCGGAACCAGGCTGATTCCAAGCTCTAAGGTGGCCGGGCAGAGGAGCCTGAACAGGACGACGCTCCAGAGCATATAGGAGATGCACTTGGGGAACCGTCTCAGGAAAATGCGCGCAATGCATACCACCACGATAATCATGCCGGCCGTCCGGCTCATATCCAGCACCTTCAGGAAAATCTGCTCCAGCATATGCCTACCCCCTCATGGAATCGATAATGCCCTGAATCTCCTCAATCTCCTGCTCCGAAAGCTTCTTCCTGGTGCCGAACGCTGCCAGGAAAGCAGGCAGGGAGCCGCCGAACGCCTCCTCCACATACTGCTGGCTATGTCGCGCGTAGAACTCCTTTCTGGATACCAGGGAAGTGACCGTCCCGTTCTGGTTCTGGAAAAGCCCCCTCTCGCACAGCCTCTTCAATACCGTAAACGAGGTTGTCTTCTTCCATTTGAATTCCCTGTCTGCCAGCTTCGCGAGATCTCCTGATGAAATCGGCTCGTTGTCCCAGATTATATCCGCAAATCTCGCTTCTGCCGTCCCCATTCTCAATTCGCCCATGCTGCCGCCTCCTGTCCTACAAGTTGTAGTGTTTTTATATTACATCTTGTAGAATCATATGTCAATAAAGAAAACCATCAATAGTTTCTGAGTCCCTGGTCAGGGACAGGGACTCTGCGGAAATTCATACAGCCTCTAATCGGGCTTCAGTGGACAAACCTGAAATGTCTTTAGAACTTCTTATAGACCAGTCATTGCCGAGGCCTCTCTGCATCCTCTGCCGTCTTGAACGGTAAAATATATTCGTAGCTTACAAGCCTCCTGCCATACAAATTTATCCTGACACCGTCCTCCATCCATTCAGCCTCATATTTCGGAGGGCCGCCTTCATCGGAAATCTGTGCACGGAACCAGACAATATAAGGATTTTCGGCTTTGTTCTCGCAGAGCTTCACTTTAAAAAAGGAAACCGCGGAATAAAGTCCATTTGGAGCAGTTTTTCCTTCTATGACCAGCTCATATTTCCCATCCGGTGAAAACTCACGGAACATCTCGTCCCCCAGCCCTCCCTCCCTAAAAGCAGAAAGTAAGATATATAAAACGAATACTGTTATCACAAATTCAACAACAAGCAAGATTTTCAAAGTTTTAGTCTTCATATACATTCCCTCACAATACATAATCCATTATTGTTCTGTTTCTACTCTAAATGGTAAAGTATAGTATAGAGCTTCTTGCCCATGCAAAACTATCCGGACACCATCTTCCTCCCATTCAATCTCACATCTGGCAAAATCAGAAATATCAACATCGAACGCTTTATAACCTACAGAATCATTATCACAAAGCACCACCTGAATATGGTCAATCGGATGAAATAAAAGAATCTTTGAACTTTTGTGAACGAGTAACGTATAAGCCCCATCCGGCGAATTTTCACATATTAATGTTGTTCTCTCACTACTTATTATAATCTCTAAGCAAAGCCACCCCAAGGCTAATACCATTGCAATGGACTGAATCAATAAAAGAATTTTCAAAGTCTTTGGCTTCATAGTCGCCCCTCCATATATATGACTTTCTCTGTTCAGCATACCTAAGAATCACATATTTTGCAAGCCAATCTGTTTTTATCCATCTATAAAAGCTCCCCACGATTGCGCTATGGGGAGCCTTTTTAACTTATTGTTCCAATTCGCAATACAAATAGTTTGCAAGCGCAGCACAGCATGCATAATGTGCGCCAGATAGCCGAACAGCCGTAGAGGACGAAGTTGCACATACCATCCGCCAGCGGTCAGAATTGGACTGGCTGGTGTATAACGACCCGATTGGGCATGCTGACCTGATATTGAACGGAGACCCCTGAGCAATATCTGACAGCTGTTACGGGGTGAGGAAAAAATAAGAAGTTGACAACTATTACGGTTAGTGATATTATATTTACAGTAACCGTAATAGAGAGGTGATGCTATGAGAGATAACGCGAAGGGTGGTGCGCTAACCGAGGTGACGTTCTATATTTTACTCTCTCTGTTCACGTCAAAACATGGATACGCGATTATGCAATTTATTGAAGAAAGGACAGGTGGGCGTTTAGCTTTAGGAGCAGGAACATTATACGGAGCATTAAATACTCTCGAAGAAAAGGGCTGGATTTCACTATACGGGAACAGCGAGGGCAGAAAAAAAGAATATCTCATCACTGATCTCGGCAGAGAAATTGCCACAAAAGAACTAGCAAGGTTGCAGGAATTGACGCAGACAGCGGTAAAGATAATCGGAGGGATTTATGAGTAAGAAGTGCTATCGCTATTATGGCAGCCTGCTCGTATCGCAGGCAAACTGGCTTAACAAGATGGCGGAAAAGGGATACAGACTGATCCGCACAGGAAAAATGCTTTATGAATTTGAGGAATGTACCCCTGGGCAATATCAGTATTGCGTTGGATTTATTGGGCAGATGTCAAAGGAGAGTGCCGCAGACTACGCCCGCTTCCTGGAGGATGTCGGCTATCGCGTGTTCTTCAAAAATATCAACCTCAACTGGAATGTGGGAAAAGTAGTAGTACGTCCTTGGGCTGAGCAGGGAGGACGGCTTGCCACAAACAGCACCACATTCAACCGGGAGCTGCTGATTGTTGAAAAGGAGACTGACGGCAAGCCGTTTGAATTGCACACCACCTATGAGGATAAGGCCAACTATTGCAAACAGATGCGCCGTCCATGGCTCTATCTGTTTCTTGTGTCTGTGGTATTGGGCATCCTGATGCGTACATGGGTATGGGGTGTTTTTGGCGCTATTTCTGTAGTCGGATTGCTTATGTGTCAAATCGAATTGCTCCGGCTGAACAAACAAGCAAAAACAAAGGAGTGGTGAATATGAAAGCCAAGCGAAATAAGAAAATGATAATTGCAATAGCAATCGCTGTTGTTGCGCTTATCATTTTGGGATATTTTATTATGCGATTTTTTGCAAAACGCGGACAGTCATCGGGAGAAATATTCTTATACGGGGAAGAACACTCTGTCGAAAATATTTTAGAAAAAGAATTTGAATTGTGGTCATCATATTATCAAAATGACGGTGTGCGGGATCTCTTTGTAGAACTTCCGTATTATACAGCAGAGTATATGAATTTGTGGATGAAGTCCGATGACGATGACATTTTGGATTCGCTATATCAAGATTGGGCTGGAACGGCTATGTACTCTCAAGAGGTTGTCAATTTCTACAAACGAATTAAAAATGAATGTCCGGAGACTGTTTTTCACGGAACAGATGTTGGTCATCAATATGATACGACAGGAAAACGCTTTCTGGAATACCTTGAGTCCATAGGACAGCAACAGTCCGAGCTGTACCGGCTGTCACAGGCAAACATCGAACAAGGGCAATATTACTATCAGCATTCCGATAACGCATATCGCGAAAATACAATGGTTGAAAACTTTATTCGAGAATTTGACAGTTTGAATGGTGTCGATGTGATGGGGATATACGGTTCAGCTCACACCAACATAGAAGCGATGGCTTATGCAACAAATTCCGTTCCCTGCATGGCAAATCAGCTTTACAAAAAATACGGTAACGCGTTGCATACGGAAGATTTGACTTCACTGGCTCTCAATAATGAGGCATCTCGGACTGATACCATCCAAATTGGGGAGAAAGAGTATACTGCACTATATTTTGGAAAGGTAGATTTATCAGCAGTTTTTCCCGACTACCAATACAGGGAATTTTGGCGCTTAGAAAACGCATACGATGATTTCAAAGATAATTCCACGACTGGAAATGTCTTACCTTACAACAATTATCCGATGGAAGTTGAAACGGGTCAGGTATTCGTAATTGACTATACAAAGACGGATGGCTCTGTTGTGAGAGAGTATCACCGTTCAGACGGGAACACATGGCAAGGTTCTCCCGCCACAGAAGAATTTGTTGTTGATTGAATCGATTTTAATTGGCAAAGTGGTTGTTTATATACAGCCGCCCTCAAAACGCAAGTAACGACTTTTTCGGCAGATTATCTGCGTCACAAGCCCTGATATATTTCATTATCTGCTCCGCAAATAGCTTGCCCACCATCGTATCCCACTCCGCCAGCCGGACAATCACCGCTGTGCCGTTCTCAAAATCAAACTGAATCTCGCCCCACCCGCCGTCGCAGTCTGCCTGATACTCATAGACTGCGGCGGCGATTTTCTTTTTTATCCGCTTCACTGACTTCCGCCGGAGCCTGATGGCGTGGAGCGTACCAGCCTCCACCAGCAGGACGGTCAATTTCTCCACTGCCCGCCGATACGCTCTCTCCGCGCCGCTGGCGGTGCTCCCCTCAAACATTATCGCCAATTCCTCAAAGGGCTTGCGTTTGGATATTGGACTGACCCGGCCACAGGTCATGCAGATGGCGTTTGGAACCATGCCTGTAAAGCGTTCATAACGCCGGTTGAGCTTCTGCTGAATCATTCGGATTGTAGGGGAACCACTATTCACAAGCTTATACTGGTCTATATCATATATGCCAGTGCTGTATCCCTTACACCAAAGCGCACCCTGGATGATGGCAACAATGTTGTATCCAGGTTTGTTCCTATAAGTTGTATTCAAATAAATTTGGGTCTTTCTAACCATCTCATCCATAATCGAATCTCCTTTTTAAAATTTTTATTGTTTCATAACCGGTTATGTATATATAAAAGAAAATCTTCAGAAGAATGTAAACCACAATATTAATAAAGGCTACTGTTGCATATCATTTCTACACAACAATAGCCTTTATCACATTATGTCAGAAGCCAGCGTCCATAGCCTCTCCTTATTGCCCGGCCAGCCACTCGTCAAGCTGTCTCTGGTTCTCCTCGATGATGGTGCTCATCCCTGCATTCTCCAGATCGTTCAGGAATTCGGGAAGAACGGTATCCACATCTACGGTGCCATACTCTAACTGTGTCAGATACTTGGCGATTACATTCTTGACTGTGGACTGCTCTGTCTCTACGCTGCTGGCATCGAACTTATAGCCGTATACCTTGGAGGTATGGGCAACGGTCTCTGCCAGATAGTCCTCGCGCTGCTGATAGATATCAGGTGTGGTAGGCGGGCTGATGTACCACTGTGCACCATCACCCCATACGCCGAACATGTTGGTATACTTCTTCTCAGCGCTTCCGTTGAATTCGATTACGCCGTTTTCGGCATCGGTAATGGTGTAATCCTCACCCTCCACGCCGTTGGCGAGAACATTGGAAAATTCTCCGTCAGTGAACAGCAGATTCAGCACTTCCATTGCTTTCTCGGGATTCTTTGCATTGGTAGGGATGAAGAACAGAACGCCTGTATACACGTTTGTGGTCATCCATGTAGGACACAAATCAATCTGTACAACTTCGGTACCGCTCTCCAGCTCAGTATTTTCTCTTGTACCGGGAGTGCTCATACCAATACAGGTTGCAGCCTTACCTGCGTCGAACAAGTCACCGCCGCTTTCATCGGAGGTAGCCGCATCTTTGGAAATATAGCCCGCCTGATACCATTTCCTCATCCAGTCCAGGTACTCGCGGTATTCCTCTGTGGCATAAAGGTTCTCCACTGTGGTGTCGTTGAGGGCATCCACTACCACACCGCTGGATTCCCCGACGCCCAGGTTGTCATAATTCTTTACAAAGAAGAAATTTGATTTAGTCCTGTCCTTACCGGATACGCCGAGGGCCGTGTACTCGGGGAACTTCTCATAAATCTGAGAAAGCAGGCTGTCCAGCTCCTCATATCCGATGTAGCCTTCCAGGTCGATACCCTCGGTGTCCAGCTGGTCAAGGACATCCTTGCGGATATAGAGCGCGCCGCCGTTGCCGGGCGCTGACGGAATGGTAGGGATGCCGTAGAGCTGGCCCTTGTATCTTCCTGCGCCCAGGAAAGACTTCTCCTTATCTTTCTCCAGCATGTCCTTTCCGCACTCGGCAATCAGGTCATCAAGGGGCTGGAACCCCCCCGCATTGATCATTGACAGATAATCCTGGAATACGGTGCAGATGATATCCACATCCTCGCCTGACGCAAACCACTTATTGTAAGTAGCGGCCTCGTCCGCATGAGCTACCGGCACCAGCTCGATATTGCAGCCTATTTTTGCCAGAGACTGCTCGTTCAGAGCCGCCTCCACGCGGTCAAGCCCGTCGGGCTCCACGCCGCCCGTGATGTAGGTCATCCTTACGGTAACAGCATCTCCTGCTGCAGCCGGCTGCTCATCCTGGCTCTCCTGATTTTCCTCCTCGGAACTGCTCTCCTGCTCTCCGCCCTGTTCCTCTGCGGAACTCTCGGATGTACTGCCGGCGCTGCCGGAATTTCCGCCGTCACCGGATCCGCAGGCTGTCAACAGTACGGCACTCATTGCCAGCGCGAGAATTTTTGTAAGCAATCTTTTTTTCATACTTTCCTCCTTTTTCCTCTTGTCCACTGTTTACTATTTATAAATCACTTCCGCAGTAAAAATGCATTCCCGCAAAAGCCATTTATCAAAAAATATTTTCCTCCTAGCCCTTTACCGCTCCCAGCGTGATACCCTTTACGAAATATCTCTGGAAGAACGGATAAATGATCAGCATGGGCAGCACGCCCAGCACGGCGATGGCCATACGCGCCGTCAGGGTAGGGATATCTGATTTGTTGATGTAAAGGCCGCTTCCCGCCATGGATGTCAGCGCCGCGATATTGCTGTTAATGGCATTCAGCACGTTCTGGATGGAGTACAATGAGGGGTCGTTCAGGTAATAGAGTCCGTTCGTCCAGTTGTTCCAGTAAGCCAGTGCCATCATCAGTCCCACCGTAGCCAGGATGGGCTTTGACAGCGGCAGAACAATCAGCCTGAAAATCGACATCTCGCTGGCGCCGTCCAGCTTTGCGCTCTCCAGCAGAGATTCCGGTATACTGGTAGAGAAATAGTTCCTCACCAGCATCACCTGGAACGCATTCACCAGCAGGGAGGGAACAATCAGCGCCCAGATGGTATCCGCGATGTGCAGATATTTTGTATAAATCAGATAGGTGGGCACCAGGCCGCCATTGAACAGCATGGTGAATACCACAAAAAAGTTGAAAAATCCTTTTCCCGGAATATCCTTGGTGAGACCATACCCCAGCAGGGAGGTGACGGACAGGCCGATGGCAGTTCCCACCAGAGTGGTAAAAATGGTGATGCCATAGGCGCGGAATATCATGGTGCTCTGCTGCATGATGTACTGATAGGCCTCTGTGCTGAACTGCGTCGGAAGAAAGCGGAATCCCGATACGATTGCGGCTTTTTCATCCGTCAGCGAGGAAGATATCAGCAGGACAAAGGGCAGCACCGACATCAGGCTCAAAATCGTCAACACTATATGCGCAATGATGCGTATTCTTTTTTCGTCTTTTCCTGTCATGGCTTCCCCCTCCTAGAACAGTGCGCTCTCTTTACTGTATTTACGGACAATGGCATTGGCCGCCAGCACCAGCACAAAGCCTACAATGGACTGATAAAAACCTGCCGCCGAAGACAGTGAGATATTTCCCTGCTGCATCAGCGCGTTATACACATATGTATCGATGGTCTGGGTCACATCGTACAGCGCGCCCGAGTTTCTGGGCACCTGATAGAAGAGACCGAAATCTGAATAAAAGATGCTTCCTATATTCATGATCAGCAACGTGATGACTGTTGATTTCAGCAGGGGAAGGGTAATATACTTTATCTGCTTCCACTTCCCGGCTCCGTCTATCCTGGCCGCCTCATAGTACTCCTTGCTGATTCCCACAATGCTGGACAGATAGATGACCATGGAGAATCCTACGCTCTTCCACAGATACGCGAACACCAAGAGAAAGGGCCAGTACTTTTTCTCCTGATACCAGACGATAGGCTCTTTTCCCAGCGGCCCCAGGATGCTCTGGTTCACCATTCCCGTCTCGGCGCTGAGGAAAGCGAATACCAGGTAGCTTACGATGACCCAGGATATCATGTAAGGAAGCAGAATCAATGTCTGATAGGCCCTGCTGGCGAACTTCGCGGTGACCTCATTAAGCAGGATGGCCACCGTGATGGATACCACCGTTCCCACCACAATGAAAGCCAGATTGTACAGCACCGTGTTCTTCGTCATGTTCAATGCCTCGGAGGAGGCGAACAGATAGCGGAAATTGGAAAATCCTGCCCAGTCGCTTCCAAGGATTCCCTTGTTCCAGTTAATCTTCTTGAACGCGATTACCAGCCCGAACATAGGCGCATAATTGTTGACCAGCAGATAGATAATTCCCGGAAGCATCATACAGTAAATCGGCAGGGCGTTCTTCCAGTTTCTCTTCTTCTTTTTCTTCATCCTCGTCCTTCCCCTCCAGTTGCGGCAAATATTACCAGCAGATAGACAATCCGGCGTATATTTATGCTCCTTCTATTGTCATATTTAAAGCCGCCATATTTAATACAGTGCCTTTATTATATGCATTATAGCCAAACAATAATAGAACTTATCCGAACAAAAATGGCAATTTGCCGTTCAATCCTGCAAATTGCCATTTTCTCTGCTGCCCTCATCCTGTATGAACTCCCGGGGCGTCATTCCGTATCTTTTTTTAAATACCTTTGTAAAATAGCTGTAATTATCGTAGCCGCACTCATAGGCGATTCTCGACACCGAGGCATGCCCCGCTTTCATCAGCTCCGCGGCCAGGAACATCCTTTCCTCCACGATGTAATCCCCTATGCCGGTTCCCTCCTCCCGCTTGAACAGCTTCGACAGATAGTCCGCCGAAATGCAGAACCGCTTGGCCATCTGTTCCACCCGCAGATCCTCCTTCAAGTGCAGGGTGATATAGGCTTTCACCTGGCAGATCAGCTCCTTTTTGTTGACCGTGGAAAGGGGCGATTCCTGCTCCTTCGATATCTGTTTCATCCACTCCCTGCCGAAAGCCTGGTATCTGTCATTCTCCTGACGTGCGGCAATCTCCCGCTTTACGCCCCGGAGCTTCTCTTCCAGCTCCCCATAGATGATAGGCTTTACGATAAAATCCCGGCACCCCAGCGAAACTGCCCTCTTGGCATAGTCGAATTCCTCATGGCATGTCATGATCAGACTCACGGTTCCCGGATATTTTCCCTTGAGCCACTCCAGAAAATCCAGTCCCGATCCGTCCGGCAGTTCAATGTCGCAGAGCACGATGTCAATCCTGACCGCATCCAGCTGCCTGACAGCCACCTCCAGCGAAGTAGCCTGGCAGACCGTATCGATTCCCGCCTCTTCCCAGTCCACCCCTGCCATGATTCCATTGATGATTTCCTTCTCATCCTCCACAATCAGCAAATTCATCTTTTCCTCCACACATGCGGACAGCTCCGCCTCACGCTTCTATATGAGGAAATTCCATCCAGACCTGCGTCCCCTCCCCCTTTCGGGAAGTAATCCTGAAATTCGCTTTTTCCCCATAAAAACTGCGGAGACGCTTCTGGCAGTTCCAGATTCCCACATGCTGCCCCCTGCTGTCCTCCACGATTTCTCCCGCCAGAACCTTCTGCACCAGCCCGGTGTCCATTCCTCTTCCGTCATCGCATATGGCGAGGCGAAGCATCTCTTCATCTCTCCGCAGTATGACGAAAATCTCTATTTCCTTATCCGGCCTAATCGCATATTTCGTACTGTTTTCAACGAAATTCTGTATTATCAGAGGAGGTATCAGCTCCTCCATCAACTCCTCGTCTACATCGTACATGACATAAAAGGCATCCGGGTGACGGACTCTCTGTACCTGACTGTATGTCTTGACAAACTCAAGCTCAGACCGCACCGTGACGAATTCCGAGGCATTGCGCAGGGCATACCGGAAATACTTGGACAGATTGTAAGTAAAGTCCCTGATTTCTTCTGTCTTCTGGTTAAAGGCAAGGCTGTGTACCACGCTGAGGGAATTTAAGAGCAGATGGGGATTTATCTGAAGCTTTAAATTGATCAGCTCCTCCTTTTCCTTTTCCAGCTTCAGTTCGTAAGCTTCTATCTTCAGGTTCTGGCTGTAGTCCAGCATGTGGTTGAATGCCTGTTCAATATCGCAGAACTCCCTTGTGTCGGAAAACTTCTGGATTCGGTAGTCAATGTTCCCATTCAATATTTCCTGCATGGCAGAGGAAACCTTGCGCATGGGAATCAGGAACCACCTCTTAATGGCGATCAGGAAGACAGGAATGAATCCTGCCAGCAGAAGTGTCATGGACATCAGCAGCTTGTCCCTGAAAGAGATTCCATTCCGCATGGTGTCCTCCGGGAAATAGAGCCTGAGATTCACCGGCATCACGGAAAACTCCTTCTCCAGCATAGCATAACCGGATTTATCCGGAATTTCTCCCTCCCCCAGAAATATTTCCTCCCCACTGCCCAGAAACGAAAGTGTCAGGATATCATCCTGCCCCAAACCCGTCCTGAGCTGTGCCTGCAATTCGTTCAGATATATCACAAATCCAATCTCAAGAAAAGAATTCCGATATCCGGAAATCAGGTATTTTCCTTCCTCACACTCAATCACGCAGGGCTGTATATAGGGCTTGTCCAGAGGAATCCTGAGCTGCAGATATTCCTGAGCGTCAATGGGAATCTGGTCCTTTCGTTTTGACATATAGATATCATCGTTATTGAATACATATACGTAGAACCCCGACACCAGCGGAAAATAGCTCATCAGGTTAGACAGCTCGTCATTCAGCCAGACTCTCGCCTGCTGATATCTCGTGCCTGTTATCTCCCGCCGCAGGGCCGCATAGGAATTGTCCGTATACAGCAGCAATTTCAGATAATTCTCCACTCCTTCCAGGCTCGTATCATACTGTTCCACCAGAATATTCATGCTGGTCTGTTTCGCGTTCAGCACCTGCTTGCTGGCCACCTCGAAATTAAAGTGGCTGGCCGCCAGAGACAAGCCTGCCGCCGGTATACTGATCAGCAGGAACAGAGAAAGTATCTGAAATCGAAAGGTATCTGTATAACGTTTCACTTTATTACTCCTTAGATACTGTACCCGCCAACTCCCCACAGCAAAGCGCAAGCCGTCACTGACGCATAAGGACGGCAGTCCTGATTTCATTCCTCAAAGAAATGATTCTCCCTCAATGCCTTTATATATCTGGTCAGCGCATCCTGCCAGGAGGGCAGTCTCTCAAATCCGTTCCGGGTCAGCTTCTCCTTGTCCATCCGGCTGTTGGCCGGTCTCTTGGCCTTGGCTCCGTACTCTTGTGTCGTCACCGGCACCACATTCATCTCAATGCCCGCCTCCCTGAAAATCGCGCAGGCAAATTCATACCAGGAACAGATTCCCTCGTTGGTGGCATGGTAGACACCATACTTATCCGTGAGCACCATATCTACCAGAAGCTTTGCCAGATCGTAAGTATAGGAGGGCGATCCTATCTGGTCATTGACTACGCGGATTGTATCATGGTTTTTAGACAAATTAAGCATAGTCTTTACGAAATTCTTACCGTTTATGCCAAAGGTCCAGGTCAGTCGGACGATGAAATACTTCTCCAGAAGCTCCTGCACCGCCAACTCTCCCTCGTACTTCGTCATGCCGTACACACTCTGGGGATCGCAGGCGTCCTCCGGTTTCCAGAACGCGGTGCCCTCGCCGCCGAATACATAGTCCGTGCTGATATGCACCATTTTGATATCCAGTTCCTTGCAGACCCTGGCTATGTTCCTGGGTCCCTCGGTATTCACTTTTCGGCAGAGCTCCTCATGCTCCTCCGCGGCATCCACTGCCGTATAGGCGGCGCAGTGGATGACAGCGTCCGGCGCGGCCTCCCTGATGACCTTGTCCACGCTTTCCGCATCCGTCACATCCATCTCCTCGATGTCCACGCCCACTGCCTGGATCCCCCGCTTTTCCAGCTCGTTCACCACATCATAGCCCAACTGTCCCTTTACTCCCGTTACCAGAATCTTCATATTCGTCTCCCTTATCTGTTTTTTTATACGACAAGAGGGTGCCGTCCTCTCAACCACACCCTCCTGCCTTTACAGCAGCTTCCGCTGTC
Organism: Acetatifactor aquisgranensis; assembly: GCF_943193215.1. Classification (NCBI taxonomy): domain Bacteria; kingdom Bacillati; phylum Bacillota; class Clostridia; order Lachnospirales; family Lachnospiraceae; genus Acetatifactor; species Acetatifactor aquisgranensis. The sequence continues at coordinate 34,589 of NZ_CALPDH010000023.1, forward strand.
TTATTCTATATCTTCCGAATCCACGTCTTCCAAATCTGTCCCTTCCAAGTCGTCCTCCGGCTCTTCCCCGAAGTCCTCGTCCTCTTCCATGTCTTCCTCGAAATAGGTATCCTCAATCTCTTCGATTTCGTCCACCTCATCCAATCCGGCTTCTTCCGGAATGCTGCCTGTCTCCTCCCCGCTTTCCCCGGGGACAAACTCCTCTTCTTCCCCAAGCTCCTCAAAGGAAATGTTCTTTACCTCATCCGTATTCAGCCTTGTGTTGCGGTAGCGCTTCATGCCGGTACCCACAGGTATCAGCTTACCGATAATCACGTTCTCTTTCAGACCGATCAGATTGTCCACCTTCCCCTTGATGGCGGCCTCTGTCAGGACTTTCGTGGTCTCCTGGAACGAAGCGGCCGACAGGAACGAATTGGTGGCAAGGGCGGCCTTGGTGATACCCAGCAGTACCTGCTTTCCTTCCGCGGGCTCCTTGCCTTCCGCGATCAGGGCCTCGTTCATATCCTCGTACTCCAGGAAATCTACCAGCGTCCCGGGCAGGAACTCTGTGTCTCCGCTGTTCTCGATGCGCACCTTTTTCAGCATCTGGCGTACGATGACCTCGATATGCTTATCCGCGATGTCCACGCCCTGCAGACGGTACACTCTCTGAACCTCCCGAAGCATGTAGTCCTGCACGGAACGGATGCCCTTGATTTTCAGCAGGTCGTGGGGATTTACGCTTCCTTCTGTCAGCTCGTCGCCGGCCTCCAGCACCTGGCCGTCCAGCACCTTGATGCGGGAACCATAGGGAATCAGGTATGCCTTGCTGTCGCCGGTCTCATCGTTAGTGATGACTACCTCCCGTTTCTTCTTGGTATCGCGAAGCTCCGCCTTGCCGCCGAATTCCGCAATGATCGCAAGACCCTTAGGCTTTCTGGCCTCAAACAGCTCCTCTACACGGGGAAGACCCTGTGTGATATCGTCGCCTGCCACACCGCCGGTATGGAAAGTACGCATGGTCAGCTGTGTTCCGGGCTCACCGATGGACTGGGCGGCAATGATGCCTACCGCTTCACCCACCTGAACGGCTTCACCGGTAGCCATGTTGGCGCCGTAGCACTTAGCGCAGATTCCCACATGGGAACGGCAGGTGAGAATGGTACGGATTTTGATGGCCTCGATGGGCTCGCCCTTCCCGTCCACGCCCATGCTCAGAATCCTGGCCGCACGGCTGGGAGTGATCATATGATTGTGCTTTACGATCAGCTCCCCGTCCTTATCGTAAATATCCTCACAGGAATATCTTCCCGTGATTCTGTCTTTCAGACCCTCGATGGTCTCCTTGCCGTCCATGAAAGCTTTCACCGTCATGCCGGGGATTTCCGTCCTGCCCTCGCTGCAGTCCACCTCGCGGATACTCAGCTCCTGGGATACGTCAACCATTCGCCTGGTCAGGTACCCGGAGTCAGCGGTACGCAGCGCCGTATCGGACAGACCCTTGCGGGCGCCGTGGGCCGACATGAAATACTCCAGCACGTCCAGACCCTCACGGAAGTTGGACTTGATCGGCAGCTCGATGGTACGGCCTGTGGTATCGGCCATCAGACCGCGCATGCCTGCCAGCTGCTTGATCTGCTGGTTGGAACCACGGGCGCCGGAGTCAGCCATCATGAAGATATTGTTATATTTATCCAGACCTGCCAGCAGCACGTCCGTCAGCTCTTTATCGGTCTCATTCCAGGTCTCCACCACCGCGCGGTAGCGCTCTTCCTCCGTAATCAGACCTCTGCGGAAGTTGGTGGAAATCTTATCCACTGTAGCCTGGGCCTGGGACAAAAGCTCCGGCTTCTTCGCCGGCACTGTCATGTCAGAGATGGATACCGTCATGGCAGCCTGGGTGGAATACTTGTAGCCGATGGATTTCACATCATCCAGCACCTCCGCGGTCCTGGAAGCGCCGTGGGTATTGATGACTTTCTCCAGAATCTTCTTCAGGCCCTTTTTGTCCACATGGAAATCCACCTCCGGCTTCAGGAAGTTCTCAGGTACGCTCCTGTCTACGAATCCCAAATCCTGAGGCAGGATTTCGTTAAAGATGAAACGTCCCAGCGTAGACTCCACATTGCCGGTGATGATTTCACCCTCCGCATTCTTCTTGGACACTCTCACGTTGATCCTGGAATGCAAAGTACAATATTTATTCTCATACGCCAATATAGCTTCGTTCACACTTTTAAAGAACTTGCCCTCACCCAGCGAACCAGGTCTCTCCTGGGTCAGATAGTAGATGCCAAGCACCATATCCTGGGACGGCACGGCCACGGGACCGCCGTCGGAGGGCTTCAGCAGGTTGTTGGGCGACAGAAGCAGGAAACGGCATTCTGCCTGGGCCTCCACGGAAAGAGGAAGATGCACTGCCATCTGGTCTCCGTCAAAGTCGGCGTTGAACGCGGTACATACCAGCGGGTGCAGCTTGATGGCCTTACCCTCTACCAGAATGGGCTCAAATGCCTGGATGCCCAGCCTGTGCAGTGTCGGGGCGCGGTTGAGCATCACGGGATGCTCCTTGATGACCTCCTCCAGCACGTCCCAGACCTGATTGTCCATCTTGTCCACCAGCTTCTTGGCGTTCTTGATGTTCTGGCTGATGCTCTTTGCCACCAGCTCTTTCATCACGAAAGGCTTGAACAGCTCGATGGCCATCTCTTTGGGCAGGCCGCACTGATAAATCTTCAGCTCCGGTCCCACCACGATAACGGAACGTCCGGAATAGTCCACGCGCTTGCCCAACAGGTTTTGACGGAAGCGCCCGGTCTTACCTTTGAGCATGTCGGACAGGGACTTAAGTGCCCGGTTGCCGGGGCCTGTGACAGGACGGCCTCTGCGGCCATTGTCGATCAGGGCGTCCACGGCCTCCTGCAGCATACGCTTCTCATTGCGGACAATGATGTCGGGAGCGCCCAGCTCCAGCAGTCTCTTCAGACGGTTATTTCTGTTGATGATTCTTCTATATAAGTCATTCAGGTCGGAGGTGGCGAATCTGCCGCCGTCCAGCTGGACCATGGGACGGATGTCGGGAGGGATGACAGGGATGACGTCCATAATCATCCATTCAGGCATATTGCCGGACTCCCTGAAAGCTTCCACCACTTCCAGCCTCTTGATGATGCGGGCGCGCTTCTGGCCGGAGGAATCCTTCAATCCGGTCTTCAGCTCTTCCGCCTCTGCCTCCAGGTCAATGGCCTGCAGAAGCTCTTTGATGGCCTCTGCCCCCATGCCCACGCGGAATTTATTTCCATAAGTCTCCCTTGCGTCCTGGTATTCCTTCTCGGACAGAATCTGCTTATAGTCCAAGCCGGTCCCGCCGGGATCCAGCACGATATAGGACGCGAAATAGAGCACCTTCTCCAGCACTCTGGGGGAGAGATCCAGAATCAGTCCCATCCTGCTGGGAATCCCCTTGAAATACCAGATATGGGACACCGGCGCCGCCAGTTCGATGTGGCCCATGCGCTCTCTGCGGACGCTGGACTTTGTGACTTCCACGCCACAGCGGTCGCAGACCACGCCCTTGTATCTGATTTTCTTGTATTTTCCGCAATGGCACTCCCAGTCCTTGTTGGGTCCGAAAATCTTCTCGCAGAACAGGCCGTCCCTTTCGGGCTTCAGCGTCCTGTAGTTAATGGTTTCGGGCTTCATTACCTCGCCATGGGACCATTCGCGAATCTTATCAGGTGAAGCTAAGCCGATTTTGATAGCGTCAAAAGTCATTGGCTGATATGCCGTTGCTTCATTCTTTGTTTCTGACATTAATGGCACTCCCTTCTATTTTTCCTGCCGGTAATCGCTCTGTGCGGCTTCAAATGCCGTGTCTGCTGACATCAAAAATCCTCGCCGCCATCGAAGTCTTCGGAATCCGACTCGTAATCAAGGTCCTCATCCTCTTCGAAATCCTCATCCTCATCTTCATCCTCCTCGGAGCTCATAAGTTCACCGCTCTCTTGGTCAAACTCCTGCGCCTGATATCCCATCGCGCCCAGAGAGCCATTGTCATAATCATCGTATTTCCGGTCTTCTCCCATCTCATAGCGGTAATCCGTGTCGCCGTAATCGATGGTCTCCATAATCTCGACCTCGGTCTGATCCTCCCGCAGCACCCTCACATCCAGTCCCAGTGCCTGCAGTTCTTTCAGCAGCACCTTAAAGGACTCCGGAATGCCGGGTTCAGGGATATTGTCGCCCTTGATGATGGCCTCGTAGGTCTTCACACGGCCCACCACATCATCAGACTTCACGGTCAGAATCTCCTGCAGCGTGTAGGACGCGCCGTAAGCCTCCAGCGCCCACACCTCCATCTCTCCGAAGCGCTGTCCGCCGAACTGGGCCTTGCCGCCTAAAGGCTGCTGCGTCACCAGAGAGTACGGGCCTGTGGAACGGGCATGAATCTTGTCGTCCACCAGATGGTGCAGCTTCAGGTAATGCATGTGGCCAATGGTGACAGGGCTGTCAAAAAATTCGCCCGTCCTTCCGTCCCGCAGGCGGACTTTGCCGTCGGTGGAAATCTGCACGCCTTTCCACAGCTCCCTGTGATCTCTGTTGTCAGACAGATACTGCAGGACCTCGGGGCGCAGCTCCTCTTTATGCTTCGCCTCAAATTCCTCCCACTCCAGATTCACATAATCATTGGCCAGATCCAGAGTGTCCATGATATCATTCTCGTTAGCGCCGTCGAAAATCGGCGTCGCAACGTTAAATCCAAGGGCTTTCGCCGCCAGGGACAGATGAATCTCCAGCACCTGCCCGATGTTCATACGGGAAGGCACGCCCAGTGGATTCAGCACAATGTCCAGGGGACGGCCGTTGGGCAGATAGGGCATATCCTCCACGGGCAGCACACGGGAAACCACGCCCTTGTTGCCGTGGCGGCCTGCCATCTTGTCCCCTACGGAAAGTTTTCTCTTCTGCGCGATATAGATACGGACTGCCTGATTCACGCCGGGGGACAGCTCGTCGCTGTTCTCTCTGGTGAACACCTTGGCGTCTACTACGATGCCGTATTCCCCGTGAGGCACTTTCAAAGAGGTGTCACGGACTTCCCTTGCTTTCTCGCCGAAAATCGCGCGCAGCAGACGTTCCTCCGCGGTCAGCTCGGTCTCTCCCTTAGGAGTGACCTTGCCCACCAGGATATCACCTGCGCGGACCTCAGCGCCGATGCGGATGATTCCCCTGTCATCCAAATCTTTCAGGGCATCGTCGCCCACGCCGGGCACGTCTCTGGTAATCTCCTCGGGGCCCAGTTTGGTGTCGCGGGCCTCCGCCTCATACTCCTCGATATGCACGGAAGTATATACATCATCCTGTACCAGCCTCTCGCTGATCAGTACGGCGTCCTCATAATTGTAGCCCTCCCATGTCATAAAGCCGATCAGTGGATTCTTGCCCAGCGCCAGCTCTCCCATGGCTGTGGACGGGCCGTCCGCGATGACTTCTCCCGCTTCCACATGGTCTCCCTTGAACACGATGGGTTTCTGGTTGTAGCAGTTGGACTGATTGCTTCTGGTAAACTTGGTCAGGTGGAACTCTGCCTTCTCACCGTCGTCATAGGTCATGCGGATGACAGAGGCGGATACATAATCGATGGTTCCGGGCTTCTTCGCCACCACGCAGACGCCGGAGTCCACGGCCGCCTTGGGCTCCATGCCGGTACCTACCACAGGCGCCTCCGTTGACAAAAGGGGCACTGCCTGGCGCTGCATGTTGGAACCCATCAGGGCGCGGTTGGCATCGTCATTCTGCAGGAAAGGAATCAGCGCTGTGGCCACAGAGAATACCATTCTGGGAGACACGTCCATGTAGTCGAACATGGCACGGGGATACTCGGAAGTCTCCTCTCTGTAACGGCCGGACACAGTAGTACGGACGAAATGCCTCTCCGCGTCCAGGGCCTCACTGGCCTGCGCCACATGATAATTGTCCTCCTCGTCCGCGGTCATGTAGACGACTTCGTCCGTGACCACAGGATTCTTCGGGTCGGTTTTATCCACCTTTCTGTAAGGGGCCTCGATAAATCCGTATTCATTGATTCTCGCGTAGCTTGCGAGATAGTTGATCAGACCGATGTTGGGACCTTCAGGGGTCTCGATAGGGCACATCCTCCCATAATGGGAATAGTGCACGTCACGCACCTCGAATCCGGCGCGGTCTCTGGACAGACCGCCAGGCCCCAGAGCGGACAGACGCCTCTTGTTGGTCAGCTCCGCCAGCGGGTTGTTCTGGTCCATGAACTGGGACAGCTGGGAGGAACCGAAGAACTCCTTCACCGCAGCCGTCACGGGCTTGATGTTGATCAGGGACTGGGGCGAAATCTCGTCCGCGTCATGGGTGGTCATGCGCTCGCGCACCACTCTCTCCATGCGGGAGAGGCCGATGCGGTACTGGTTCTGCAAAAGCTCGCCTACGCAGCGGATACGCCTGTTGCCCAGATGGTCGATATCGTCGTCGGTTCCAAGGCCGTACTCCAGATGCATATTGTAATTGATGGAGGCAATGATGTCCTCCTTGGTAATATGCTTGGGCACCAGCTCATGGACGTTCTTCTTCAAGGCTTCCGCCAGCTTCTCCGGATCATCGGAGAACTCCTCCAGAATCTGGGCCAGCACAGGATAGTACACTTTCTCACGGATGCCGAAATCCTTGGGGTCACAGTCCACATAAGCCGTCAGATCCACCATCAGGTTGGAGAGGACCTTGACATTCTTCTCCTCTGTCTGAATATATACGAAAGGAACAGCGGCGTTCTGAATCCTGTCCGCCAGCTCCATATCCACTTTCTCTCCTGCCGCCGCCAGGATTTCCCCTGTGGAGGGATCCACCACATCTGCGGCCAGAATCTGATGCCTGATGCGGTTTCGGAGCGCCAGTTTCTTGTTGAATTTATATCTGCCTACCTTCGCCAGGTCATATCTGCGGGGATCGAAGAACATGGCATTAATCAGGCTCTCCGCGCTCTCCACGCTCAAAGGCTCGCCGGGGCGAATCTTTTTGTACAGCTCCAACAGACCCTCCTGATAATTCTCAGCAGTGTCCTTGGTAAAGCTGGCTTCTATCTTGGGCTCATCGCCGAAAAGTTCTCTGATCTCGTCATTGGTGCCAATGCCCAGCGCACGAATCAGCACCGTCACGGGAACCTTACGGGTCCTGTCCACGCGCACATAGAAGACATCATTGGAGTCCGTCTCATACTCAAGCCAGGCGCCGCGGCTGGGGATGACCGTACAGGAATACAGCCTCTTACCCAGCTTGTCATGGCCGATGGCATAGTAGATGCCAGGGGAACGGACCAGCTGGCTGACGATGACACGCTCCGCGCCGTTTATCACGAAAGTACCGGTCTCAGTCATCAGGGGCAGATCGCCCATGAAAATCTTATGTTCGCTGATTTCTTCTTTTTCTTTATTATAGAGGCGTACAGTAACTGTCAGAGGCGCCGCGTAGGTGGCGTCCCTCTCCTTGCATTCCTCGATGGAATACTTCACGTCCTTCTTGCTCAGCTCAAAGTCCACAAATTCCAGACTTAAGGAACCGCTGTAGTCCGCGATGGGAGATATGTCGTCAAAAGCTTCCTTCAAGCCCTCGCCAAGAAACCACTGATAGGAATTCTTCTGGACTTCAAGGAGATCTGGCATCTCCAGGACCTCTTTTTGTCGTGCATAACTCATACGCGTAACCTTGGTACCGGCTGTCGGACGTATTCTGTTTTTCTCCATTGACATTTCACCCCATTCTTTCTGCGCAAAATCCGGATTTCCCTGGCAGCCTGTCTTCGCTGCCTGAAAACCGTTTTCACACTTTTATGCCTGCTGCGGACACGGGACTTGATTCCTTTCAGGGAATAAGGAACTGTACAGTTCCTAGCCAAAAAGCCTGTCGCATTCCTTGAAACAGGCATGAAAAGATATTATGATGCCTGCATCACAACGCCTCACATTATCATGCAACGCACCACAATACCGCACAATAGTGCACTATCCATATTACCACAAGTTGTAAAAGGGGTCAAGTTGAATTTTAGAAAATTCAGGAAATTTTAACTTTATTTTTCATATAAAAGAGAAGGCAGCCTTCTATCCCATACAAGGCTGCCTTTTGTCTGGCACAGGGCCAGATGTTCATTCCATTCGGCAAAATTACTTCAGAGTAGCCTTTGCGCCTACTTCCTCGATCTTCTTCTTGATCTCTTCTGCCTCTTCCTTGGAAACGCCCTCTTTCAGTACCTTCGGAGCGCTCTCAACGGCATCTTTTGCCTCTTTCAGGCCAAGGCCGGTAATCTCACGTACAACCTTGATGACCTTAACTTTCTCGGAACCAACCTCAGTCAGCTCTACATCGAACTCGGTCTTCTCCTCGACCTCTGCCGCAGGGCCTGCTGCTGCAACAACAACGCCAGCTGCTGCGGATACGCCGAACTCTTCCTCGCAAGCCTTTACAAGGTCGTTCAACTCTAATACGGTCATCTCTTTGATAGCATCGATTAATTCCTGAGCTGTTAATTTAGCCATTTCATTATCCTCCATTTTCTATTGTTTGCATATTCCGTTTTCAAGAAGAATTCAGCTCTGCGAATTCTTCCGTGCGAAATTTAGCTGTTCTTAGGCGGCGTCGCTTCCGCCATTTTTCTCCGCAATCTGATTTATGACGCGAGCGAAATTGGTGACAGGGCTCTGCAAGCTTCCCAGCAGTCTGGAAATAAGTGCATCCCTCGAAGGAATGCTCGCGATGGTCTCCATGCCCTTGGCGTCATAGATATTGCCCTCTACCACACCGGCCTTTATCTCCAGCTTTTCAGCCGTCTTGGCGAACTCGGTGAGAAGCCTTGCGGGAGCCGTGGCATCCTCAGTGGAGATGGCTATCGCGGTAGGTCCTTCCAGATACTCTGAAAGGCTTTCAAACTGCGTCCCCTTGAACGCAAAATTCATGAAAGTGTTCTTGTACACCTTGTAGACGACGCCTGCTTCGCGCAAGCTCTTGCGGAGCCTGGTATCCTGCTCTACAGTCAACCCGCGGTAGTCAACCAGAACCACTGACTGGGCATCCTTGATATGAGCGGAAATCTCGTCTACAATGGGTTTCTTTAACTCAACCTTTGCCATTTCTTTACCTCCTGTTAGATTTTTTGCCGAATTCTTCCGGTTTTCAGCGAACTTATAGCATAAAAATCCTCCCCAGGGAAGCCTCAGGGAGGAAATACTTTTCCACGCCCCATCTATGGGCGTTGCGCTCTTCTCCTCGGTAGGATTTACGCTCGGAATCCCTTGCACCTACTGTCTTCGGCCTGGTTTAAAACCTTTTGTATCATATCATAAGGGTTTCCCTTGCGTCAACCCCTATTTTCGCTTTTTGAAGATGCAGGCTTAAAAACCTCTGCGCATCTAGAACTTGGTCACGTTCACCTTTACGCCGGGGCCCATGGTGCTTGCCAGGGTGATGCTTCTCAGATACTGGCCCTTCAGCGCGCTGGGCCTTGCCTTTACGATGGCATCCATCAGTGCGTTGAAGTTCTGCATCAGAGCTTCCTCTGTAAAGGAAACCTTTCCTACGGGCACATGCACGATGTTGGTCTTATCAAGCCTGTACTCAATCTTACCGGCTTTGATATCTTTCACTGCCTTGGTGACGTCCATAGTAACGGTACCTGCCTTGGGGTTGGGCATCAGGCCCTTGGGACCCAGTGTCTTACCGAGACGTCCTACCACGCCCATCATGTCGGGGGTAGCTACCACTACGTCGAAGTCAAGCCAGCCTTCCTTCTGAATCTTCGGAATCAGCTCCTCGCCGCCTGTGTAATCCGCGCCGGCCGCCTCTGCCTCTGCCAGCTTATCGCCCTTGGCGAACACCAGCACTTTGACAGTCTTACCGGTTCCGTTGGGCAGTACCACAGCGCCGCGGATCTGCTGCTCAGCGTGACGTCCGTCACAGCCTGTCCTGATATGCACTTCTACCGTCTCGTCAAATTTCGCAGCCGCCGTCTTCTTGACCAGCGCGATTGCGTCTTCCGGCTCATAGACAGCCGCGCGGTCTACGAGCTTTGCGATTTCATTATATTTCTTGCCATGTTTCATTCTTATACCCTCCTAGGTTCAAGCGACAATATCTCATTGTCTCCCAATTGTTTTCGCCTGACGGCCTGTGTCTTGGAAAGCCGTTACTCTTCGATTGTGATACCCATGCTGCGCGCCGTACCGGCAATCATGCTCATGGCTGCCTCAAGGCTGGCCGCATTCAAATCAGGCATCTTCATCTCTGCAATCTCCTGAAGCTTCGCCTTGGGAAGCGTGGCGACCTTCGTCTTGTTAGGCGTTGCGGAAGCGGTCTTCAGATTGCAGGCCTTCTTCAACAGCACCGCCGCAGGAGGAGTCTTTGTAATGAAACTGAAAGACCTGTCCGCGTATACCGTAATGACTACGGGGATGATGACATCGCCCTTGTCCGCTGTCCTTGCATTGAACTGCTTGGTGAACTCCACGATGTTCACTCCGTGCTGTCCAAGCGCGGGGCCTACGGGCGGAGCCGGTGTCGCTTTACCGGCAGGAATCTGTAATTTGATGTAACCTGTTACTTTTTTTGCCATTTTGGCACCTCCTATAATGTGGTAAGCCGCTTAAATCCATGCGGCAATCCGGCGCAGCCCCAAACGTCAGGGCCGCTCCCACTCTCGGGTGTGCGAAACATGTCCGACACCCTTGTATCCAACCGCCTTCTCAGGCGGGAAATACCTGATTCTAAAGCTTTCTGACCTCCGCAAAGCTAATCTCCACAGGAGTCTCCCTTCCAAACAGTTCTACATTGATGGTAGCTGTCTGCTTGCTGTAATCCAGTTTCTGCACGATACCGATGGTATCTTTCCAGATACCCGCAACCACGGCTATGCTGTCCCCTTCGCCAAAGTCGATGGAAACGTTCTCCGTCTTGATGCCCAGAGGCTTCATCTCCGCCTCCGTCAGCGGCACAGGCTTGCTCCCCGGTCCCACGAACCCCGTAACCCCGCGGGTGTTGCGGACAACATACCATGTATCGTCATTCATCTCCATATTGAGGAGCACATACCCCGGGAACATCTTCTTCTGGACAGTCCTTCTGGCACCGTTCTTCATCTCCACCACATCCTGCAGGGGAACCCGCACTTCCAGAATCTGTTCCGCAAGGTGCTTGTTGTTCTCGATGGTCTTCTCAATATTGGCTTTGACCTTGTTTTCATATCCTGAGTAGGTATGGACTACATACCATTTTGCCTCTGCCATGCAATCACCCTCGCCCTAAATTGATGTAATGAAGTTCACGCCGGTCTTCGCTATATAATCCAGTATCGCGATGACGACGCCCACTACCACCGAAATCGCCACTACAGCCACCGACTGCTTCAGGGTGGACTGTCTGTCCGGCCATATGATTTTCTTGAATTCAGCCTTTACCCCTTTGAAAAAACCGGGGCCGGCCTTTGCTTTCTTTTCCGCAGAATTTTCCATTTCAACCATCCCTTTCCCAGGCGCATGAAATGCGCTTTGTGCGCGGGAAATCCTCCCACACAGCCGCCCGGCTCTTATTTGGTTTCCTTGTGCAGCGTGTGCTTCCTGCAGAATCTGCAGTACTTCTTGATTTCCATTCTCTCGGGATGGTTCTTCTTCTCCTTGGTAGTATTGTAGTTACGCTGCTTGCACTCAGTGCAGGCCAAAGTGATTTTTGTACGCATTTTGCTACCTCCGCATGTTCTTTACTTTAAAACTCGCCGTCTTATTTTAAGCATAAAAAAAAGACCTAAAACCTTATCTCGTTTTCCAACTATAACATAGAAACTGACCTCCGTCAACTGTTTTTTCGCATTTGTCCTATGTTTTTCTGGCATTTTTCCGGCTTTGTGCGTTTCTTTTTTCTTGTTTCTTAATAATTTGTATGTTACACTGTTAAAGAATGGAAGTTTTCATCCGATATTATACACAATGGATTACCTAAGCAACGGATTGCTTTTGAGACAAGGAAAGGAGGCCTGGCAATGGGACCCGTTTTAAATACGGTATATAACAATTATCTTACCACTTATACGTCGAAACCGCTGACCAAATACGATACCCACAAAAAAAGTGAGCTCCGGAATGTATATAATTCCATTGTCAAAATAAATAAAGACGAGCCCTGGTATCTGCCCACCACCAGCAAGGACACGCAGCAATATGCTGTCAATTTAAAAGAAAACGCAAGGGATCTGCGCAATACCATCGCGCAGATTGGAGGACTGGAAAAGGACGGACTGTTCCGCAAGAAACGCGCATACTCCACCGATGAGGGTATCGCCACTGCTTCCTATGTCGGTCCTGAGGGTTCCGGTCCGGAAGTTCCCGACTTTATGGTGGAAGTCCATTCACTGGCAACTTCACAGGAGAATCTGGGACTGTTCCTGCCCGGCAACGGCCGTGCATCCCTGTCGCCGGATACCTATTCCTTTGACGTGAACATCAATGACATGAATTACGAGTTCCAGTTCTCGGTGGGGGAGAACGAGACGAATCTGGAGATGCAGGAGCGTCTGGTACGCCTGATCAACAATTCCGATATCGGCCTGCGGGCTTCTTTAGCAGAGTCGGAGGGGCGCACTTCCCTGAGACTGACCTCCGAGGCCACAGGACTTGCCTCGGGTAAGGATTATATTTTTGCCATCAGCGATGACCATACCAGCAAGACCCATGGGGCGGTGGAATACCTTGGGCTGGATTATACCAGCAGAGAGGCTTCCAATGCCAGCTTTTCCGTGAACGGTGAAGAGCTTACCTCGCCATCCAACCGCCTGACGCTGGATAAGCTTTTCGAGGTACAGCTCACTGGCATCAGTTCCGGCGGCCAATCTGCCAAAATCGGATTGAAGACAGATGTGGAGTCTCTGACGGACAATGTCTCCCATCTGGTAGGCGGGTACAATGATTTCATCAAGGCGGCATCCGCCTACCTGGAGTCACAGTCCAGAAGCAGGCAGCTGGTGCGTGAGATGAAAGGAATCGCTTCCGTATACGGCAATTCCCTGGAGACCATGGGGCTGAACCTGGAAGAGGATGGGACTTTGGCCATCGACAAGGATGCCTTGCGCCAGACCGCTACCCAGACCCGGGACATCAATGAGACTTTCAGTCCCCTGAAGAGCTTCTCCAACATGCTCCTGCGCAAAAGCGATCAGGTATCGCTGAATCCCATGGACTATGTGGAGAAAGTCATGGTAGCTTACAAGAATCCGGGTCATAACTATCCGAACCCTTACATCACCAGCGCCTACAGCGGAATGATGTTCGACGGATATTTTTAAGAAAAAGTACACATTTTTGACAAAATCTGTCAAAAAAGGCTGCGTCGGGGAAATACTTCTCCGGTGCAGCCTTTTTTATGCTCTATCTTGCCAAAGAAGGGAGCATCCATGCGTGATACTCCCTTCTTCATACCACTTGCCTTGCTTGACTATCCTGGCTATGCCAACTACTTATCCTGCTTGTTCTTTTTCCCCTTTGCCTTATACTTGTCAATTTGTACGAAGTCATCCATCAACTCCAGCACCTTATCTCTACCTGCCTGGTTCAGCTTCACATAATTCTGCATCACACGGTTCTCCAGAAGCTGGGCTCCCAGGGAAGCGTCCCTCTCCAAAGAGGAGAAATCCACCGGGTTCAGGCTCAGCTTGTCGCACATCTTGATAACGGTCCCATAGGCCATACCCTCGATTCCGCGCTCTAATGCTGTCACCAATGTGCTGTAAGGGATGTTCATCTCCAGAGCAAACTGACGTACGCTGCGATACTGTCCCAAAATTTCTTTCTTTAATACTTCTGCTTTTGTCATTTCTTTCCTCCATATCAAGCAGTAAATCAAGTGTACAAGAATAATATACGATTTTCCGTATGTTTTTTCAAGGGGTAATTCAAAATTAATCAAGAAAATTGCATATTTTAGATTTTCTTAAGAAATTAGGCTTAATGGAACTTAATCGTGGTTCAGGCCGTATAGCTGGACCAGCTCCAGGAGGTCACTGCGGTACAGGTCATACGGCGTGACGATAAGGCCTCCGTCACTGTCCAGATCATAACCGAATTGCCGGTAGGCGTACCAGACCAGGTGGGCGCACTGAGTGCCTGACAGGGGCGGAGGGCAATCCGCCGAATCACCGCTTCCTTTTTCGTCCGCGTCCGGGAACGCCCCTCCGGCAGAGTCCCTGCGCACAGCCCTCAGGCCCTCTCCGCCGCTGTCCGCAAAGGCCGTAAGGCTGTAGGGCAGGCCGGTCAGATACTTCTGCGCATATGCGGCAATCTGCTCCCGCTCCTCCAGGGAGGCACCTTTCAGGCGCAGCAAGGCGAAGCCCGGGTATTCCTGCCAGTCGTCCAGGGAGCAGATTTCGGAATCGAAGCCCGGCATGATGGCCTCCAGCGTCAGGCGCTTTTCGGCGTCCACCACTATGGCGGCATGGCCGCTTCGCCAGCCGAAGACATGGCCGTTGAAAGTGATCAGGATGTCCCCGGTCTGGACAGTGGGCATAAAATAGAATTCGGACAGCGTTCCCGCCTCTGTCATTCCGGCGGAGGCCACCTGCAGCTGCGGAGGATTTCCATCATATACCAGTTCACGGAAATTCGTTAATCTTTCGCTCCTGGCAAGCAGGTTGTCGCGGCGGCATTCCACCTCCGCTGCGGCATGGAATCTGTCCTGCAGGCCAAGGAGCTTCCATTGCTGGCTGGATTCGTAGAGTTCTTCTACGCCGGGGCGGGCCAGGCCTGTCTGTTGGAGCAGGATTTCGTAGTCTGCAGAGGACGGGGTTTTCTTCTGGAGAATGGGGAGGAGGTCGGTTTTTGCGTAGTCCGGGGTATAGTGGGCGCAGGTTTCTGCCCTGGCTGTCCATATGGCCAGGGCGGATGGCAGGATTATGGCTATGATTATGATTGAGATTCGGATGCGGGTATGGGATTTGCGCTTTCTTTTCATTTGCAGGCCCCCTGTTCGAGATTGTTCTTTTTAGGGTCTGCGGGTTTAGGGGGATTTATTCGCGGTTTGGGACTTTCGGAGGCCTTCCTGAATTTCCCTTGATCCGAAGCGCGTTATTTCTCATTTTAATTTGATGCAAGGCGTTGTCTGGCGCGCCTTTTGCTTTCCGTTTTGGGATATGGGCATGAAAAAAGAAAGACATATCCATTTTATCTTTTGTAAATGGTTTGTTCCAATCGTTCTGGATATATCTTTCCGGGTCTTATTTTAGCATATTTTGATGCTTCCTGCAATCTTTTTCTATAGTGCGCGATGAATTTTCACATTGACGAAAGAAAGGCTGACGACCGGATAGGTGCCCTGAAGCTTTCTGTACGTTTCCTTCTAGTCCTGGTGTCCAATACACACTGTCCTTGCCATGCTGTACCGCCCCCGCTTCTGCCCTCAATATAGTAAAAGGGAAGAATCTATCCATTTTATCTTTGGTACATGCGTTTATAGCGCCCGCTCTGGATTGTTCTTCCCGTTATTATGGCAGCGTATTTAAGAGGAATCTGCCATGTGATTTGCCTTTTACTAAAGTTCAGTCTGATAGTGCGCGCCGAAAGTGCCTCCCTATCCCCGCCACAAACGCCAGCACTTCGTCCTTCATCCCCTCCGGGAAGGCCGTCAGTACGGGTGCGGTCTCAAAGCTCAGCGTCCCTCCGAAGCCGCTCCCCCTTAAGCCACGGATAAAACCCTCCCAATCCGTTGACGCCTTATTCTCGCGGCTCCTGGCAAAGGTATATGGTATCTGATGGAGATCCGCGACGCCGTCATTATCATGTATGTGCAGCACTTTGAGCCGCGGGCCCAGAACGGTCATAAAGCTTTCAAAATCCAGCCCCACCAGATTCGCATGTCCGGTGTCAAAGCAGAATCCCAGCACTTCCGCATGGTATCTGTCGTTCATCCGGTCAATGCGCTCCGCTGCTTTTCCGGCGTCGCAGCAGGGGCCCTCCACGATATGGCCGCCTGTGCTCTCATACAGGTTCTCGATGCATATGGTGATGCCCATCTCCTTCGCCATAGGAGCCAGGAAGTCCAGGAACTGTTCCATGACGTTCCACTCTTCCTCTTCGGAGCCCAGGAAATGGGCCAGTTTAAAGCCGTGGACTACGATATGCGGGCATCCAAAGTAAGCGCACACCTGCAGGCTCTTAGGCGCCACCACCTCCCGCAGATAGGCATTCAGCTCCCTGGTTCCTCCGGGCACATAGTTCGGATAGGGCATGTGCATCTGGTTGATTTCTATGGCTGCCTTCGCTGCTCCCAGCTTATGGGGCGCGAAGTACTGTTCCAGCTCCTGGATGGATTTGTCGAAAAAGGCATTCCGCTCCCCCTGATACAGGCTGATATTGGTGAGATACCCGTTCAGGCTGAAATCGGCACAGGAAAAGCCCGCCTGCTTCAGTCTCCGGAAACCGTCCTCCGGGCGGTCATCATATACGACATTTTTGGTCTGTACGCCAATCCTCATTATTCCGCTCCTTGTCACTGCCTCTTGCCCCTGCTTCTCATCCCTGTTGCTCCAAATGTCCAAGGCTATCGTTCCCCCTGTTCCAAAACCATGCAGACAGCCCATCGTTTGCTTCGCTTTCCACAGTTTACGCCCGCAGTCACAAAATTTTCCGTGCCTTGTCCCTGTTGCTTCAAATGTCCAAAGCCATCGTTCGCTCCGGTTTCCGTAGCTTATACTCCCAGTCAAAAAACTTGCCATGGAACCAGGCTCACGAGCCGTAGAGTCTGTGGGCATCACGGCAGGTTTTATCGCTCGTGAGTATAATCGAAGCGGCCTCTCCGCTGTCTGCTCCGCCTCCCTGCGGCTCGCTCAATATCTCTGCAGTCTGTCAAAGTAGAAAGAGGGCATATATTCGTCATTAAAGAATTCGATGGGATTGGTGACCTGCATCCCACGGAGCTGCTGCGCAATCTCGCGATAATAGATATTGCAGATGAATATGGCACAGCCTTCCGGCAGGCAGGCCAGGCTCTCGGGAGCCCTTACCTCCAGGCCGCAGAAGGTGGTTCCCCAGAGGGAGGGGTTGTTGTCGCAGGTGAACAGAGGCGGGTATTTCTCACCGTAGCATTTCATGTAGTTCCGGCACATGTTCCCGGCGCCGAACAGCACGATGGAGGGGTATTTTTTTAAGGTATTCTCTATTCCAATCTGCCATTTGAAGTACTCGGCCACAGACTTCGCCAGCGTCAGAAGCTGCGGGCGGAGTATGGGCGAAAATACCGCTGCCGTATCCGAAAAGTCCAGTGCCAGCTCTCCGTCGAAGCCGCTTTCCCGCAGCCCCCTGATCAGGCCCAGCCAATCCGTCCGGGGCTGGCCGCCGCATACGGCGGTGAAAGGGAGCAGCGAGCTTTCCCGCTGTCCGTCGCAGTCCCGCAGCAGCACGGCTTTTACGCGGCTTCCCAGCTGTACCGCGATCTCCCGCATGTTCTGGCCGCACAGGTTGTAGGTGCCTGTATTCATGCAGAAGCCGAAGCGCTCCTCGCCTGCGGCTTCGTTCAGGCTGTCCACCCAGGATGCCGCCTCTTCTGCCTCGGCGCAGGCTCCGCGGATCAGATGGCCGTTCAGGCTCCGGCACTGGTTCTCCAGGAGGATGGTGACGCCGCTTTTCCTGGCAGAAGCCCCAAGGCTCAGATAAAAGTCCCTGTTCGTCTCCCATGCCTCTGCGGATGGCATGGCGGCGGGCAGGGGGCGCACAATCAGGTATCTGCTGCCCGCCTCGCCGCAGATCCGGATGCTTTCCCGGGTCAGCCTGGTCAGGAGTTCCTTTCCGTCTCTTTGCTTTGTATCCCTGCTTAAGTATGGGGCCGTGGCTATCGGGAGGGTCAGATGTGTCTCTTTGCAGCTGCGCAGCAGTTTTCCGGCGGGATGTTCCGGCAGCTCTTCACCGGAATGTTGCGCGGGGGCTTGTACAAGGCTTTGGAGCCAGGTTCCCTCAGGACATTGGGGCGGTTTCCCGCTTTGCGGGGCGGAGGGCTGTTTTGGTATTATGGTTCCGTTCTGATGCCCTGCCTGGGCGCAGGGTTTCCCGGCGCTTTCCAGTTCCGCCGGAGGGCAGTACATTGTAAAATCAAGCAGTATGTTTTCAAACCCTGCTTTTGCTATGTCCGAAATCCCCTGTCCCGGGCGTTCTGTGTCCACGTTTCCGGAGGGGGCGCATATCACATTCAATATTTTCTCCTCCCTGCCTGAGGTAGCGTCAACTTTCTATGTCTAAAAGCGAATCCACTCCAAGTAAAACCAAGGGTTTCAGAGACCGTAAGCATACGTCTCGCCTTTCCTGGGCTTACCCAACCAACGTTTTGCTTCGGCTGACCAGTGAAGGCTGGGCTGAAAGCCTGGTTGTTTCAGCCTCGGCGAGGATTCCGCAAGCAAAATATATGGGCTAAGCCAACGGAAAGGGCTCCGCTCAGCCTTGGCTCCTCTCAGCCTTGATTCCGCTCAGGCTGTGGTCTGTCAGGCCACCGGATTACAGGAGCTTCTTCTCGATCAGGGACTTTATGCGGGTGGAGCTGGTGCTTTCCGTATAGGGGAAGAATACCATCTCGGCTCCGTGTTTTTCCAGAAATTCTTTCTCTGCCAGCCAGTCGGGGTTGTCTACGTAGTCGCTGCCGGAGAACTGGCAGTCGAATCGGTACAGTTTCCAGGCATCCCTGGTGCCATTGTAATTCAGGGGGATTTCCACCGCTTCGTCCACATAGCGGCAGGAGCGCACCATTTCTATCCGTTCGGCAAAGGGGATGAAGGGCTCCACTTCCTTATGCTTCCTGACCCCTTCGTCCGTGACTACGCCTACAATCAGGTAGTCGCACTGTTCCTTGGCTCGCCGGAACATGTTCAGGTGGCCTATGTGGAACAGGTCGAATACGCCTGCTATGTAGCCTGTGTGGTATTTTTTTCGGTTCGGAGGTTCCTGTGGTTCTGCATGCTCCGGCACGGCTGTGGGAGTTCCTGCTTCCCCGGCTTTTTTCGGTTCCGGGCATGTGCCGGCGTCCTGGGGCTTTGGGGAAGCCAGGGGGCATCCTGCTTCCGAATGGGGCGGCGTATCGGGTCGTCCCATGGTGGGTCTCCGCTTTCTGGGGTACGCTTTGTGGGAGTCGTAAATGCTGTATTCTTTCACGTTCATGGCATCCAGCTGCTTCATGACAGACAGGTAGTTCTTGATGCAGATGAGCACCTTGTATTCTCCGCTCTGCAGTTGTCTGAGCAGTTCCGGGGACTGTATGGGAATGCCTTCCAGTTCCTGTCCCCATTTTTCCCGGCTGTTGTCCACAATGGCGTAGACCGGGTAATCCTGGCGGTACAGAGCGAGGAATTTTCGGGTGAAGGCGCCGGAGCCGAAGAGAATCAGCTTCCTGGTGTCCGCATTGCGGAAAATATCCACAAATAACCGCTGATATTCCTCCTCCGAATAGTTCATGCGCTGGCGGTTGGAGTTCACCACCTCGGCGTTGCGCCTGCATTTCTCATGGTAGGAGCGCAGTTCTTTTTCCTTTCTCAGGGCTGTCAGGAACTCCCATTCCATCCGTCTCCATTGATCCAGCCGCTCGGTCAGCCCGTAGCGCTGGAAGAGCACATCTATGGGCAGCACTTTCTGCAGTTCTATGTTGCCGGAATAGAATGTGGCGATCATCCGGGCGATGATGGCATTGGCCGGATAGTTTTCCTGGCAGAATTCCTGGTCGTAGAACAGGAATTTTCCGTCCTGATGGAAGCTGTTCAGGGGAACCATGTCCAGGTATCCTTTTTTCAGGATAGCTCCCTGTCCGTCTCCTTTGTCAGGCTCCAGGATTTCAGAGGAATGCAGAATCATTTCACGGAAGCTGTCCATTTCCTGCAGGAATTTTTCCGTATCTGTCAAGAGCAGGTTTTTTAAATATACCTGGCCTACTTCTGCCTCCATGTATGGCATGACGTAGATGCCGTCTTCCATCCGGGCATCCACCACGGGGATTCCATGCTGCGCCAGGTCTCTGCCATGCTCCACAAGTCTCTCCAGCTTTGTCCGCCCCTCCGGATAGGCTGCGATTTTCTCTACCGTCCGCCTGTTTTTTCGGCTGACTGCTGCTGTATGATGCTCTGCCGCTCCTGCCTGGCTGGCGGTTTCCTGTGGGGCCGCCGCATCCCGGATTATGGTGAGCATAGCATCCTCCCTGCCCCGCTCCAGGGAGCTTGTGACCTGGAGGACGTCGGAATGGTTTCCGTCCAGGGAGCACTCAATCAGATAGGCATTGGCCATTTGGTGGAACATGCCGTTTTTGATTAGGCCGGCATACAGGCTCTCCTCCTCCAGGAAGACGGAATCGGGATAGTTGTAGGTGGGAAAGAGTCGGTTGGCCAAGTCCTCGTTGGGCAGATAGTCTTCCGCGTAGATCAGGTTTGGGTTCCTTAGGTCGGGGAGGACTGAGAAGAAACGGGCGGATGTCCAGCCTGTGTTCCGGAGCATCTGTCTTATTTCTGCGCGGTTGTACATGCGGCCTTTGAAGGTATCTTCCTTTTTGGAGTAGGCTCTGCGGTAGTTTTCGATTCCGTCGAAGTTGCGCTCTGTGTAAGGGTCTCTGTCGCCGCAGAAATACCGGATGCCGAAGCGGTTGTTGAGGCCTAACAGCAGGCGGCCTTGCGGCTTTAGGAGGCTGCGCCAGGACGCAAGGAAGGTTTCCGGGGCAGGGTGCTGCTCCAGATTTTCTATGCAAATGATGTAGTCGAAGCTTCCCTGCCACTCCTGGTGCCGGGGTTCCCGGATGGTCTGTTCGCAGGGGGCAGACGTGACCTGGAACAGGCGGTCGGTGAGCAGTTCTGCTATGGGGTCTTCAGGTCTGCCGATGTATAGGATATGGGGCTTTTTTTCTTCTGCTGCTGGCGCGAAATCGTACCAGTGCAATAGTCCTTTTTGTATTTCCCGTATAAGCATCTCCGGCTGTATCATCTTTCAATCAGTCCTCTCCCCTGCCTTATGTCTTTGCCTGACGGCCGTTATCCGATCAGTACTTCCTTTCCGCAGAACGCAAAACCGTACTTTCGGATTCGTTCTGCCGGAATCCCTTTGGCCAGCAGCGCTGCGTTGTAACGCATCGTTTCAATCTGGTCAAGAGCTGTCTGCACTGTATCCTCTAATGTCTTCTCCCTTTTGGGGTTCTTTACCTTGAATTCTATAATAATCGCATCTTTACTGTGATTATTTATGATTGCATCTCTACCGCGATTATTTATGATCGCATCTTTACCGCGATTATTTATGATCGCGTCCTGGCAGCCGGGGCTGCAGATGCCCTGGGTGCCGTGAGGCTCCGGCTCCTTACTTATCCCGATGACCCTGGGCTCCAGCACGATATCATATCGCCCGAAGCTGCTTTCCCTTTCAGGTTTCCTTACCCTATCAGCACTTCCTTTCCCCGGAATGCAAAACCATACTTTCGGATCCGTTCTGCCAGAATGCCCTTAGCCTCCAGGCTTGCCGCATATTTCATGCTTTCAATCTGCTCCAGCGCTGACCGCACCGTATCTTCCAGCGTCTTCTCACCGTCCTCCGGGTCATGAACCTTAAATTCCAGGATAATGGCATCTTTTTCATCGCCATTCACAGCCGAAGCGTCTTTTTTGCCGCAAGGCTCCAACAGCACATCGTACCTTCCAAAACCGCTTTCCCTATTGGAAGTGACGGTATACTGCCCTTTTAAATCCACCAGCAGTCCCAACACAAAACCATGATAGAACTTTGATAATAGAATCGTCTCTTCGATTCTATTATAGAACCGCTCCGGCTCCTTGGCCTCTGAAGGCCTGTTGCCGCTGTCGAAAAAGCTGAATGTGCTCAAGGCCACCCTGTTCATATAGTGGTTCATCTCCCGGAGGTTCCCTTTCAGCAATGCGTTCACGAATCCATTATAAGCCGGGGTATAATCCCTGAACCACCCTCTTATCATCTCTTCAAACATGGAACGAACCTCCCTGTTGGTCAGGGACAGATCATATTCCTGCCTGCCGCTCTCTGCATCAAAGACCATGGAATCCGCGCGCAGATAGCCGCTGGCCAGAAGCAGGCTCCAGACCGCGCTGCGTTTATAATCCAGCTGGTCAAAAACAATCTGCTCATCCAGCGTCGTATGATAGCCCTCACCTTTCAGCAGGCCTTCCATCACTATTTTTACTTCGGGGTCACCCTCACGAATCAGTTTCCCTGCCAGACTGTTGGAACTGGTATTTGCCCAATAGGCCGCCAGTTTTCCCTTGTTCAGGAAATTCAGGATGGACCAGGGGTTATAGATGTTCCGTTTCCCCCCAAATACAAAACCGTCATACCAGTTCTTCACATCTGCCTTTCTGTCTCCCAGCCCGCACTCCTCCAGTGCCGCAAAAACTTCTTCCTCTGTAAAACCAAAGGAATCCGCATATTTATCAGAGGTAGTGGTCACCACTTCCAGATTGTTCAAATCTGAGAACAGAGACTCCTTGCTAATCCGCGTGATTCCGGTCATGATTGCCCTGTCCAGATAAGGATTCGTCTTGAACGTTGCGTTGAACAGGCTTCTGATAAAGCCGACCAGTTCCTTCCAGTAACCATTCACATACGCCTCCTGCATGGGTGTGTCATATTCGTCCAGCAGAATGATGACTTTCTTTCCATAATACCGCGAAAGATAGTTCGACAGGGCGTTCAGGGAATCGGATGCGATGTAATCCTCCATTTCTGTAGATACCTTGTGGAATCTTTCCTTTTCATCCGCATTCAGGCAATCGCCCTCCAATAGATAACCGAACTTATTGTACTGGTTCGTGATTATCTGGCATATCTTTTTCCTGGCATTGGAAAAGGATATCTCCTTTACATTCGCAAAGGAAAGGCTGATAACGGGATATGTCCCCTGTAGCTGCCTGTATTTGTAATCCCCTTCCGGAGGATTTTCCCCTCCCAGAGAATTTTCTCCGTCAGAGGATTTTTCCTCCCAGATGGCAAGCCCCTGGAACAGGTCGCCCCGGTTTGCATATTCCAGGGAAAAGAACTGCTCCAGCATGCTCATGTTCAGGGTCTTGCCGAAGCGTCTGGGGCGGGTGATCAAGGTGACGGCATCCCCGTTTTCCCACCATTCCTTGATAAACCTTATTTTATCCACATAAAAAAGATTGTTTTGAATCAACTGCGAGAAATCCTGATGTCCGATGCCGACTGTCCTTGCCATGCTGCGCCCTCCTGTGGTTTGTTAATAGGAAAATGCAGGAATCTGTTGTGTTTAATTCTAGCATTTTATGAGGAAACGGGCAATTACTTTTTATCGGTTGCGTCCTGGCAGTAATGGCCAGGGATATTCCGCCTGTTGCGGGGCATCGGCACCTTGCCTGTTCCGCCGCTTTTTGGCTCCAGCATAACATCGTAGTATCTTCCAAACGGCCAATGCCCACTACATGCGCCATGCTGTGCCCTCCTGGGATGAAAAGGATTTGTTTGATGATAGCTTGGCACATTCGGGCTATGCGTCCATTCGTTTTTTCCTATCGGAGGTTCCATAACGTGGACAGATTGTGTTGTATAAATGCAAAACCATTGTATCAGATATGATACTCGCGGAACAGTTTCTGTTGGAACTGTGCATCTGTGGCTGAGCGGAGCAGGTTCTCCTGTCTACCCTCTGTGAGAAGAAGCTGTATCAGCTTGTTTGTTCTCCTATAATTTGTTTCAATCAATATTTACATATCATCTCTCCAGCTATTCCCATTTCAAACAATTGTTCTGCAATATCCTTTGAATTCAACTTATTTGCTACCACATAAAAAGCATCTCCATAAGTTTGTACTGCAACTTTTGGATCTAATACCCGGTACCCCCATTTTTCCGTATTCCACAAGTCTTCCGCATTATCTGTCAAACACACAATTCTGCACTCTGCGGACTGTAGGTACTTCAATGCCGACTCCCCTCTTTGTCCACACCCAAACAAGACTACCTGCTGTCCTACTGGCAGATTGGTAATCTGATTCAAAAATCGGCTTAAATAATTATTATGCTCTCTTATTGCCATGGCCTCCTGTTCAATCTTTTTCGCGATTTTTTCCGGAGATTGTGTTATCATCTCGGAAACATCATTTAACCACTCCATATCCGCAAAAGAATCCAAAATATTCCTGTCCTTTATTAGTTCTTCCTGATACCGCTGAAACAATTCCTGCCGATAAGGTTCTTGCAGATAACGCATATTGCCGAGAAAGTCCAGATATTTCCACTGATATGCATTATGCCATATATATCTATTCCTTATATTACGTTTTTGAAGTTCATGATACAGAAAGTTGTGCTCTTCAGCTATCACAATCGTCTTTTTACAATCGTGCATGGAAGATTCCGGATTATCCGTTCTATACAAATATACTGGTAAATCTAAATGAAATGAAGTTTCGGCCAAAACACTGGTCAAAAACCGAAAAGACATATCCTGATAGGATGCTCCTGGCGATTCATTCATCTGTATCTTTTCACGTTCTAAAAAGTCTTTTTTAAAAATCCCAGTCCAGTACCTCGGTATGACTCCAAATTCCTCCGGATGCCGCCTATTCTCCATCAAATGATTATAGTCTTTATCTGGGTACATTTTTGTAACGCTCCGAAACCGTTTCCCATTCACATCAAAAAAACAAGTATAATCTGCATTCACAAAATCAGGAGAATATCGTACAGCTATGTTATACAACTTTTCCAACATATAAACCTCATACATGTCGTCTGATTCCAACACAGAAATATATTTCCCTCTTGCCTCTTTGATTCCACGATTCACCTTATGCCCATAGCTGGTATTCGAATCTTCAATTATCCGTATTCTGGTATCTTTTTCGGCATATTCCTGCAAGATTTGGGGAGAAGCATCCGAACTTCCACCATCCATACATAGAATCTCTATGTCCACCAAAGACTGTGTTATTACACTCTCCATACACTCTCTTAAATACTTTTCTGCATTATGTACCGTAACGATTACCGAAACTTTTATACTTTTATTTTTCATTCCATTTTCACCCTATTTATCTGGTTGATTAAGGAATAGGATTGGCAATTCTTTAATCCTATAGTCATGCTGCACAATCCAAACTGTCAGGAGACGTTCCGCAAAAAATCCCAAAATCCTTTTGCTGTAATCATCCCATGATTCCTTTATCTCAACTTTTTCAACCGCTTCCAGCAAAATCGGGAAAAGCCATTCACAATATGCGTCCATAATTTCCTTTGAAGCGATAAACATATTGCAAGGATACAGCATATGACCGTTCATAACATATTGGAACGCCCGATAATCTTCTTTGTTTTCTTGAATAATATCACATAGCGTCTCGTATGTATTGTCCAACGCTTCTCCGCATACCTGATACCGCATGACTTCCAAAACAGATAATCTGCCAGTATCATATGCTTCAGCAACTATGATATCATAATGTTCCAACAAAACCTGAACCTCAAAATCCTGGAGCATCCATTCCTTATTAACAGCAGAGCGGAATAATCTTCTATAATGGTTCAGTCCCACATATTCCGATGCATCATTCTTCCATATCCAATACAGCGCCGTACATTCATTGATTTTATCATTGAGCGCCGATATATTATCCCCTTCCTCATCTCCCTGATAACCCAAATCTACTTTACCCAGCCTCCCCGCATGAATCGGTTTGTAAGGCTTTCCATTAACAGGGCTGAATTTTTTATGTGTCACCTGATATATGCATACATCTTTTTTCTTTCTGCTTGCTCCCAACAAATGCAATCCCTGAATATTAAAAACCTGTATCCTATCGACCCAGGCTTCTTTGGGAAGATTGTTATGTGACTTTTCTGATGCTGCAATTGCATGATGGCTTCTCTGCAATATCTGTGTCCATCCCTTTGCAACAGCATCCTTTTCAGTAATTAAAAAGTCATATTCCTCTGACAAGCTATCCATATCCGCATATGCCTTTCGATATCTGTGTTCCACGAAATCATAAATTTGTGTATTCGTATACAGAATATCTAAAGTAAATTTCTTGTCAGCTATATTCCAATAACTGTTTATTTCAAGAATTCCTCCCACATCCAAAACATTGCGAATTCCGTAGTTTATACATATTTCTTTCGCACTATTCCGCAACGCATTGTCCGTACTTCTTTCTTCTTGAAGAAACCCTTTCCACCCCAGTATCTTCCCATACTCAACCCCATACCAGAACAACAGTTGGTATGCAATTTCATCAAAATACAGTTCTGATGAAATAACCACATAATCGTATTTTATTTCTGACAATTTCTCGGGGCCATATACCTTCTTCCCAAATATCCTACATTCCTGCTTTTCTGTATCACTATCAATCAAACAGCAAATGTCCTCCAAACAGATTCTATGAATATTTTTTTCCAGGCTTTTACCTGCTCCCCAAATAACAATCCGCATTTTTGCCCCACCATTCAGCCATCAACTTACAATCTTCCTGTCTTTCCTTTATAAAAATCCCGGATCCCAAACCATATGTATTTTCTTTTTTCTCTGTCAGGCTCATGGAAAAAATTATCTTTGAATATCTGCCATGTTTTCATGAAAGTATTGCTATGAATACAATCCTGATGCTTCTTTATAAAATATAATTGATTTCTTGTCAAATAATAGGTTTTATACAGGCCACCCATTTTTCCGCCACTTCCGCCTATCTTATGCCACATTTTCGCTTCCGGAACATATTTGATTTTTATGTTCTCTTTCCCAAACCTTACACTCCAATCAGTATCCTCATAATACAGATAATAGTTTTCGTCCAGCATTCCGCATTTTTGAATGATGTTCTTATGTATCAACATACAGCAACCACACGCAAAGCTTACTTCCTGTACGATACCATCCCCCCCTTTCATGGTATGGTAGGAATCTCCGTTCACATAATCTATTCCTCCACCCGCATACCATATTTTCATATATCTTTTATCAGAATATATTTTGGGCACTGTTACCACATTACTGTCAGCTTCCCTTATCAATTTCTCAATTAAACTTGAATCTATCGCTGTATCCACGTTCAAAAGCATCACATAATCTGTCCCCTGTCCAATAGCATACTTTATCCCGATATTATTTGCCTTTGCAAACCCATAGTTTTTATTACATGCAATCACTTCAATCTCCGGATAATTCTCTTTTAGGAACTTCACAGAATCATCTTCTGAGCAATTGTCAACTATCAAAACAGACATATTAGAATATGTTTGTTTTTTAAGACTCCCTATACAATTATCCAAAAATTTTCTGCCATTATAGTTAACAAGTATCACTGTAACTTTTTCCGAATATTTTATACTGTTCACTTTATCTCCCAATGTTTCGACTTATTGTATCAATAACTCATTTACAATATCCCTAAAAGAAATAATCGGGCAATTTACTTTCCCCCTCAACTGTTCCTTGATTTCTTCAAAATCATGAATTGCCGTCACAATTACTGCATCTGCCATAGGTAACACATCAGATGGTTTATACATTTTTATACCATCCAAATACTCTCGCGAAAGCCTATCGATTCCATAAGCCACCTGAATCTCTCTATCTGTCAGCTCTACGTATAAGCGCTCACCGATTAAAGACATTCCATATATCGCAACAGACATATACTTATTCTTTTTCAGCCATTCAGCAATAAACTGACCATTCTGCGCCGCCTCTATCCATTGGGCCATCAGCTTATATAAATCCGAATATTTATTTACATTCTTTTTCTCAGAATATAGCTGTCTTTTTGTCTTTAGCAGTACACATGCCAGACCAACGGCCAATATAGTCTGCCACATCAATATGCAACTATGCTTTCGTTTCATCATATAATACCTCAAATTGCTTTCTTAAAATCCTGCTCTATAACCTCTCTTTTACCATTTTCCTCAATCTTTTGACAACTACTTCTTCACTATTATGCCTGCGGATAAATTCAAATGCCTTTTCGCCTTTCTCCCGATTGACTGCCACTCCATTCTCATATGCCGCTTTCATTACAGTTTTTAGTCTATGATAATGATCCTCCCTGCCTGAATAATCATATATATACAAAAAATCCTGTCCTTTAAAATCCTGTGCCATGGCATTTGCAGAGACAATAACGGTTCTTTTATTTGAAAATGCAGCTATCATCGCTCCCGAATTCATACTGCTCTTCAAATCATATGGCAATACCATAACATCTCCTTTTTGGATTTCCTGGCATACCGCATAGTCAGAAAGACATTCCCATCTCAACCTTATTTCTGCCCCCAAACTTATCTCATTTATTTTTTTCGCATATTCTGCGCTACATGGCTTTCCAATAATATGCAATTGACAATTAGGCAAATCCAAATCTCGGAACACCTTAATAAGCAGTTCAATATTTTTATACGGAGAGACAGTACCCTGAAATACAAACTTGAAAGCCCCCTCTTCTTCATACTGGTTTCCTTTTGCCCACTTAATCTGTCTCATATAATCCACATGGGGAACATAAAACTTTTTATCCGTTTTAGATAAATATTCTTTCAAATACTTAGCACTACTATAAGAGTGTAGAATAATAACATCACTGACCCTGGCAATAAACCTCATTTTTTTCCTTATTTCCTTAAGTTCCTGCGCTGTCCCGCCCGAATCATGCGGCATGCGGTTATGAAATACCCATATAATTTTTATACCCAGCAGTTTATACCACAATAACTGTTTTATTTTTTCATTATCCAAGTTGTATTCTATCCAGTTCAGAACAACTGCTTTCGTATTTAACAGTACAAGAATATTATCTTCCGCCATAGCAGGGGATATCACCTTATATAGCTTCCCCCAACATTTTTTCATGTTTTCTATATATGCATTCAATCCCAAAAAGGGGTCATAAATTATATAATCCTCGTGCATCTGCCAATCCCTCGCCTTAATGTTGAACTTGACAACCTTACAAATTTCCCAAAACATCATCCAATGATATGATTGGGCAATCAATTTTCGACGCTAATTGCTTTTCAATATCATCAAAATAATATATCGCAGTCACAATAATCGCATCAACCTTTTCCAACTCCGCGTCTGGTGGAATTACCTTAACTCCGCAGGCAATCTTATCGGCATTCTTATCAATTGCATACTTAACTGTTATCTCCGTCTCCCGCAAATCCCGCAGTAAATGTTCACCCAAATAATGCATGCCGTATATGGCTATTTCCCTAAAGCCGTTTCTTAAAAAAAAGTCCTGAATCTGGTGATTGTCTTGTTTTTGCTGCAGCCACAAGTCAAAAGTATTTATTATACACTGATTCTTAGTATACTTTTCGTCTAACAACGATAACTTATTAGCCAAACATATTTTTCCTAAAATTTTTCCTAATGTAAAAGCAACAATACCTACAAACACACTACTAAAAACTCTTTTCATCAATTACCTCCACGCTTAACAGAAGCTTTAAGATTTTAGTAATTCGAGTATATATTTAAAATATACAAAACCATCCTTTTCAACAATTTCATCAGGTAAAATATGTATTTTGAAAGACAGTCCCCACTGTTCTGCCCTCCCTAACAGCCGTTCCTCTAAGCCTGCAACACTATAGTA
Source organism: Acetatifactor aquisgranensis (assembly GCF_943193215.1). Lineage (NCBI taxonomy): Bacteria > Bacillati > Bacillota > Clostridia > Lachnospirales > Lachnospiraceae > Acetatifactor > Acetatifactor aquisgranensis. The sequence continues at coordinate 64,212 of NZ_CALPDH010000023.1, forward strand.
TCTGCTCATAGGCAATGCATCCCTGCAGTCCGTCCGAATGACCTCAAGACTATTTGAATCCGCCAAACCTGTCATATAATTACTGGGAGACACCATAGATAATTGTTTTTCATGTAAATATAGAGGGCATATAAAAGCCTTTCCTCCTACTTTTAATATCCGCGAAATTTCCTTAACAATCCTGATGTCTAAATCACCTGGAAAAGTCTCGAAAGACGATTGTATCGAAACAGCTGTTACCGAACTATCCTCAAAATCTGTACTGGAAGCGTCTCCCTGTATATAGTAATTCAAGTAATTATATCGGCTTGCGCTAATATCAATAGAATATGCCCTAATATCCTCATGCTCGCGCAAAAATTTCGCAAACGGACTGCTTCCCCCTGCCATATCAATGAATATACTGTGCTCGTCCCATTTCATCCTCTTTAACAGTTGATATGCACAAAAGTGTTCCATCAGCTTTCTTCTATACCGTCTGCTATGCTTTTTGTTATACAAAATACCTGCATCAAATTTATCTTCGAATTCATTAAACTTTTCTTCATCAAACCATGTTACATATTTATATGGATAACGCTGAATTATCTCGTTTGTAATATTCTCTAACACCTCTGCATTAATATCCGGAACTCCAGGAGCTTCTTTATATCTGTTCACTGCTTCATAAAAATCTTGCTCCAAGATGGCTATAAAATCTTTCCCCTCCTCAAATCCCATATCCTTAAGCTGGGATATGATATGTGGGGAATAGCCTACTCCGATTAATATATACCAGTCTCCGGAAACCTCTGCCGGAGGCAATACAGCATGGTCATGAAATACTTTATGCCATTTGTTTTCATCATTATCTACAAAAGCACTGATTTCTATCCCTGCATTATCTGCTATTTCAAAAGCTTCATCTGCCTTTTTGCCGGTACCCCAAATACAAATTTTGCGATTCCGAGAAGCGCGACGAATATATTCAAGAAATTCTTCTTTCATTTTCTCTCCCTATATTTCTACAAAGATAACATTTCATACATCTGCTTTAACGTGATAAGCTTTGCGGCACTGTTCTTACTAAAGCGAATCAAATCCTCTATAAAATTTCTTATGCCTGTTCCTTTATAAGACAGGGTTCTCAAATCATCTGCCTGCAGATTATTCCATTCTTCTCTCGACAGTCTGTCTTTTATCTCTCTAGTATAGAAAAAATATGGTGTATTTAAAGCGTAATGCATTGGATGAATGTTAACAATCTTCAATCCGTTCCTTTTAAACTTATCCCTTACATCTTCAAAGTCTAGTTTTCTGTTTTTGATTATATATGCACCATCTTCCATAAAAACCGGAAAACTTACCATTCCTGACCGATGTATAAAAGGTTCGGTATTATCCATATTCGTACAAAGATTCGACTCATACCTGAAACCGCTATTCCATAGCTTCTCATATATATCATTATCTCCATACCATTTATGGCTTCTAAATGCCTTTGTTTCCGGCGCAAGCTTTCTGCAATAATCCACTATTTCATTTTGTGTCTGCCCCTGACTACTTGGCTGTATAAAATTGGGGTGTATCCCTATATCTATTTTATCTTTATATCTATCTATCACTTTGCTGGGATGCGTCACAAACACCGTTGGCTTAATTCCGTTTATCTCAAAGGTTCTCAACAAATCTTCTATCGCAAACTCTGCCGCCCAATCCAGGTCAGCCGTGAAGCATATATAATTGTCTCCCTTTAACATTTCTCTTAGTTCAACAATGTTCATAGCATTACCTTTCGTATTTTTCACTTACATAATCCACAATATCGTTGATAGGAATAATGGGATTTGTAACTCTATTTCGTTCGAAAACATATTGTATAACGCCACTTGCATGAGACGGAGTAATGATAATTGGTATACCGTCCAGCTCCACATCATCGCCCATATCATATACTTCTAATCCTCTAAACGTTTTCATCGTTTTCGATTCCACAATAAAAGCTTTTATTGTAATTTCTTCATGGACATCATCATACAAGTGCCCTGCAATATCTGCTGTTCCATATATATATATTTCGTTTATCTTCTTTTCTATAAAGTAAGTTGCAAGTGAGTAGCCATTTATTTTTAAGCCCAACCACTTGCTTAAAATATCATTGTAGTTCTTGTACCTTTTTTCAGCAGAACCAGATGAATACAACCGCCTTACATCCTCTGTAATCCTTTCATCCAAATAAATATCCTGGGGAAATTTCCATTCTCCTTTTTTCGTATACAACGGTACCTCATATCTATGTGTTGCTGTCGTAGAATTAGTCCCATTTCCCCTCCTCCCTATGTCTGTTGCCAGATTTCTCTTAGGCGCTATATGGTAGCAGCCGGAATCAATTTGGTATAATGCCCAGTATGTAGCCCATGTATCACTCCTGTTCTGAACAGAATCTGTGACATAATGCACCAAATCACCTGCAAGCTCCAGCATTCCGTTTTTTTCCTTGTCCTTCAAAATTCTGGTCAAAATGCGCGGATCCCTATCGAATCCTGTCCATCTGTCTTTCCACGTTCCAAAGCCCAGGCTACTCATTCGATATAAGTAACAGACATCATACGGATAATCCTCTGCTACATCCACATGATTTCCTCCGCTGATTCCCATTACTTTTCTATCGCTTTCATATCGTGAAAAGCATGCCGACATAAAATCTTTGTAGTCTTCACTCAACAAAGCATCATCCTCTAAAGCAATGGCTGTGTCATGTCTTTCAAATACATAGTCCATACCTTCGATTATGGAATTGGCCAAACCCTTATTTCTGTCAGAAATATGTATTTCCGTATCAGCAAATTCAATGGCTCTTACCATTGCGGATACTTCTTCCCACTGCTCTCTGTCTTTTTCATCTTTCAATCCATCCTGAAAGATATATAATTTCTCAAAGTTATTTTTCTTAATGCTTTCTATAACCCTTTGTGTACATTCGGGTCTTTTATATACAAAGAATGCCAATCCTATCATATCTTTCTCCTATAGCTTATATGTATCTAACTCTGTCAACACATTTTTCGTATCAAAAACTAATTTATCTTTAAGCATGCTTTCATTATTGACAAGATGCTTGTGGCCTACCATCACTACTAACAAGTCTATCTCCGAAAGAAAACTTTCAAAATCCATATATTGATTTTTAACAATTATATTTTTGACATACGGATCATAAACTTTTATTCCCCAAGCCAAGTGCTTTCTCATGCAGTTTAACAGCTGCAACGTAGGACTTTCTCTTACATCATCAACGTTTTCTTTATAGGTTAAACCATATATACCTACTCGGCCCAGCTCTGTAATTCCATTTTCTTCCATAATGACGCTGATTCTATCCAGCACATACTCCGGCATGGAATCATTAATCTTCCTTGCCGCCAAAATAATATTGGATAATCCCGGATAATCACCAACCAAAAACCACGGATCCACAGAAATACAGTGCCCTCCAACTCCAGGGCCTGGTTTTAAAATATTTACCCTGGGATGCATATTCGCTATTTTTATTATTTCATAAACATCAATGCACGCTTCCTTACATATCTTTACCAGTTCGTTGGCATACGCTATATTCACATCCCTGTATGCATTCTCCACTACCTTTGACATCTCCGCAGTCTTTATGTCTGTCAGCACTATCTGTCCATGACAAAATCCTGCATAAATACTCTTTATTCTCTCAGCAACTTCTACGCTGTCAGCACCTATCGTTCTATTATTATTCCGAAGTTCTTCAATCATCCTACCCGGAATAATACGTTCAGGTGCATGTGCCAGTTCAATTTGATATCCTTTTTGGCGATTTATGCAGTCAACAATCGGACGCACAAATTTGTCTATAGTTCCCGGAGAAATCGTCGATTCTATCACGATAACCGAATTATCTCCACATACCTTCACTACGGCTTCTACCGCATTGACCAAATAATCTGCTACAACTTTCTTGCTCCTCTTATTAAATGGCGTCGGAACTGCTAGAATGTATATATCCGCCGCCACATAATCAGTGCTAAATATTATCCCTTTTTCAGCTGCATTGAAAAAAAGTTCTGAAATCCCCTCTTCTTCGAACACCAACTGACTGTTCTGCAGCATCTTCACTCTTTCCGCGTCCTTATCCGTACCTACAACCTGTATCCCACTGTCAGCCATCATAAGTGCAGTCGGTAATCCAATATATCCTAAGCCTACCACATTAACCAGCATCTCCAACCTCCAACACCATTTCCAACACATCAGCTATTTTTTCTGAAGCATGTCCATCTCCATATGGATTTACTGCCTTTGCCATCTTTAAATATTCCTGTTCATCAATCAAAATCTTTTTCAATTCCCTCTCTATATGCTGCCTTTCAGTACCAACGAGCTTTAACGTACCAGCTTCCACCCCTTCCGGCCGTTCCGTTGTATCTCTGACTACCAATACTGGCTTTCCCAATGCCGGTGCTTCTTCTTGAATTCCGCCGCTATCTGTCACTATAACATATGCTCTTTTCATTAAATTGTGGAAGTCTATTACATCTAATGGTTCAATAAGTCTGATTCTCTCATCCCTTTCTAAAACTCTGTCTGCAATATCTCGTACAGCAGGATTGAGATGAACAGGATACACGACTTTTATATTTTCCACTTCTCTAACAACAGATTGTACCGCCTTGAAAATATTTTCCATCGCCGAACCGATATTTTCTCGTCTATGTGCTGTCAATAAAACTAACCTGCTGTTTCCTACCCAATCTAAAAGCTCGCTTTTGTATTGTTCAGAAATTGTTGTTGCCAACGCATCTATTACCGTATTTCCTGTTATAAATATATTTTTTCTATTCTTTCCCTCTCTCACCAGATTTTCAGCAGCAAGGCTTGTTGGCGCAAACATAAGCCAAGATATGGCATCAACTGCCTGTCTATTAAATTCTTCTGGATATGGAGACATAATATCATATGTTCTGAGTCCTGCCTCCACATGCGCAACCGGTATTTTCTCATAATAGCAAGCCAAAGCTGTTACAAAAGCCGACAAAGTGTCTCCATGTACTAGTACGGTATCAGGTTTTATTTCTGACAGTAAATTGCTCATTTCCCTTAACAGCAAGATTGTAATATCACTAAGGCCTTGCCTTTGTTGCATAATCTTTAAATTATAATCCGGTATCTCATCAAATACGTCCAATACCTGCTTCAGCATCTCCTCATGTTGACCTGTTACACAAAGTCTAACGTCCATGCCTTTTCTTTTCTTCAATTCCTTGGCTATAGGACACATTTTAATTGCTTCAGGGCGCGTTCCGAACACTATAAGAATTCTTTTTTTCATATTTAACCTTCATTATAAGAAAGAGAACACCTTTTCCCTTTTCATAAGCGTCACTTCTTCTCCTGTTTGAGATATATTAATCAAAATATAGCCACTTGCACATAACAGTTCCAAAAGCCTCTTCCGCTCCATCTCTCCATAATCCATCAATCTGTCATGTAATTCTACACATATTTGCTCAACAGGAATCTTATCGTTCAATAACTGTGGAAGTACCGTAAATTCAGACCCTTCTATATCCAGTTTCAACAAATCAATATGAAAATGTCCTAACAGTTCCATTATCTTTTTTAAGGTATACATCTGAACTTCTATATAATCATTCTTATCTACCGAGTAATTATACAGTGTCGATCCTGATACATAATCCATATTTTTAGGTAAATAAAATTTCTGTATTCCATCCGTGTCTGACAACCCAAATGCATAAAATCTTAAACAGGGAAATTTATTCTTATCAAGTTCATTCATAAACTCTACTGCCTTAGGGGTTGGATCAAAAGCATATATTTCTGCCTGACTATATTTGTCAAATAATTCCTGATCAAAACTTATATTCTCTCCTGTTCCAAAAGAATATACTACAATGGAGTCTATCGCCTCATATTCCTTACAACATACAGGAAATCCGTACCCAGTTTCTCCGAAATATCTGATATCAAGCTTATCTATAAAATCCGTAAAAGATACCCCCCCGATATTTCTAAGAAAAGAATCGTACAATTCCCATTTTAATACGGAGATAAAATCATCAAACTCTCTTAACCCTTTTCCTTTTAACTCTTCCACCAGTAAATCAGAGTAAAGTATTGCGATACAAATAAAGCAATTTTTTACCAGAAGAGCTTCTTCAATGGAATATACTCTTCTACCTTTATGACCTTCTTTTTGCTTCGTCTCTGCACTATCAATATAATCCCATTCTGTTATATTGAATCTCTCCAGTAATGCTTCGCCTTTTATTGAGCATTTTCCGGTTCCCCAAATAAAAAAATGTCTATGTAGTCCCACTGTATTAAGATAATGCTTTAAATTAGTTTCCACAATTTCTTACTCCACCTCGCCTTATTCTGTTTTTAGTTTTTGCAGTTCAATTAAGTATTCCTGTTTTTCCTCTTCGGAAAGAAAGTATCTATATAAACGAAAATACATTTTCTCCAATTTTTCATATGCTGATGTATCTTCATTAAACGCCGCATTAATTACATCATGATAATCGAACATACATAATCTAAAGAGAATATTTTTAATGTTTTGTGTGATACGCAAGGGCAAGTCTGCCAAAACAGTCATCCCTAACCCATTATCAAGCCAACTCCAATGATCTCCATCCGGCGGAGAATATGATACTACTTTCTTATTACTTATCCGAACCTTAAAATCTCTGTTATCCAAGCCAAACAGAATGGGCATATTTTGTGGAACCGTTGTATACAAATACATAAATATTTCTTTCAAATACTTTTTTACATATTTCATATTAAAGATTTTGTTAGAAAAAAATATAAAGTCTCCGCCTACAAGACTACTCTTTTCATTCTCCATAATATTTTGGTAAAAAAGAAGCATTTCATTTAAATCCTTAAACTCAACATGGGATTCTGTCATGTACTTTCCTATTCCCAATATCGAAAACAAAATAATTCCTACCTCATCGGACTCCTCAATCTCCTGGTGAATAAGTTCGACCGCATAAATGGATGGTACATCGTCATCTGCTAATGTCCAAACCCATCCCTCCTCCACTTTAGCGAAAGCTGTTGCAGTATTTCCCGCCAGTCCAAGATTACCAATATTTCTTTCCACCTTAATCCTTGCTGCAAATTCTGCCCCCTGTTTATCTACTATCTCATCCACGCTATAGTTTGAATTATCATCCAGAATAATCACATTAAAATTGGGGTTGGTTTGAAGCTTCAACAAACTTAAGGTTCTTTCTAAACGCAACCTTCTATTATATGTAGGTATAATAACAGTCAACTTATTTACGTTTTTTGCAAGCTTTTCCTCAGGAATAGTCTTTACTTTTCCATATAGTTCCAAACAATAAATCATCTTATCAGGTTTTAGACCATATTGTAGCATTAAATCTTCTCTCATGCCAAAAGCAAAATTGCATAAAATCAATACATCATACTCTTTCGATGAAATATCCGACGGCATAACGAATTCTATTCCCGGACAATTTGCAGATTTTTTACAATCTCGATCCGAACAATATATTATTTCGTAATCATCATGCAATCTTTCCGCATACTGTTCCCAGCAATTTCCTAATCCATATATGATAGCTTTCTCTTTTTCTCTTTGAGCTACGTCCTTATTCATAACTATTTTCCTCCATCATTTTACAAAATGAAACAATCCATATCTCCATTCCCCATTATGGCTATCTTCATCATACTTATGTATAACCACATGATTCGCCATTCCTTCCTGAAACACACATGAATATTCCTGTAATTTCAAAGATGAAAACTGATTCACAATTGTGCTTGCAAAGAATACCCTATGTGCTCCAGCCGCTCTTTTCCAATTGAAACAGAAAGAAATAATTGCCCCCACCTTTAACTTGCCCTGAATCGCCTCAAAACATCTAAAACATGTCTCCAGGTCTATGGAATCTCCATATCTCCCTAATCCAAAATGTTCCAACGAACACAGGGCAGATAAACTTTCAATACTATTATCCTCAAACTGTCTTAAGCAAGTCACATCGTCAACTATGGTATCCAATCCTTCAATTTCCGTTGGAAACGGCCTTATATCAATCATTTTTACTGGTATTCCCATAGCCAATATATGAGCAATAAAACCATCTAGTCTTGAACCTATATTGTAATGTATTTCTGGTCTATTATTAAAAACCAATTTTGCTGTCCACGAATCCTGCCAAAATAATTCCGTATAATTCCTGCATCCTCAAATTTTTCATTTATGACAGGCCATAAAGTCTTTTCATCTATTTTAAATGATTCACGTTTGTTCAGAATCTGATACTGCTGCATATCTTTCATAAAAAAGGATTTATCATAAAGACCATATACACCTAAATATATTTGATAATTCTTTTCTCCGATAATTTGTTTGACCCACTCTAAATTGTCTGTCGGCTGAGCATACGCGCACGGAAACATGAAAATCATCTTATTTATATCAATCTGCTGCTCCTTTGCAGATAAATATATTTCGTGTGTATATTTATTTGCGACAACAATCGCATCATACTCCTTGGGCAAGTTCGTATATTGATATACTTCTTTATCCTCAAAACTATCCTGCTTTTTATATGCCTCAATATATCCTATTATTTCTCCTGGTACTCCATTTTTTATAAATCTTTTTGCCCCAACCCCAGTACCCTATATCAAGATTCTTGCCATAAACCTAGCTCCCATCCCATCTTTTCATAAACAAAATTATTATCACAACATATCTGACATCTTTCGCAGAATATCTTCCATAAAAATACAATCAACACCATATTGATACCCCATGCCTTCCAATTGCTTTAGGATTTCTTCTTTATAATGTATATTTGCCACTATAACATTTTTGCGATTGATCCTTAAATACTCAGGAGATTTGATTTCTATATTCCCGCACATACTTGACCATTTTATTGAATCATTATCTACAAAGCTCTCAATAGAACACCCATTATTGGAGAAAACCTGCAAGCATTTGACACCATAATCGCCCACCCCAAAAATAACATAGTCATTTTCTTTATAGAACATTTTTGATATAGTGTTACCCAAATCCTGATTAACCTTGTTCATATTTTTCTGAATTTCAGCATAAGCAAGACTTTCTTCTATACTCTTTTCTATTTTCTCCCTTATGTCCTCTGATTCCCCATCCCAGTGAGCAAGAAGTATCTTCCTCAATTCCTCTATACCTTCTTTATATTTAATATTGCTAACTCCTGACATTCTATAGAAAGCTATATTTTGAGGTATAGCAACCATCTTGACCCCACACTCATAAAACCGTAACATCAAATCTTGGTCTGCTAAAATTGAATAATGTTGATTAAAAATACCATACTTCTCGTATATAGCTTTCTTTACAAAAACTGTTGGGTGCCAAATTACACTTTTATATCTCAAATCCTCTATTTTATCACCACCATTTTCTGCCATTATTCCATTATCATACACGCTCGTACAGCGACCATATGCTAAATCACAATCTTCTCTATTTAAATACTCAACTGCCAGCTCAACTGCATTATTCTCATACCAATCATCACTATTTATAATACCAATTATTTCCCCAGATGATTTCATTATCCCTTTATTCATTGCATGATATATACCATCATCTGCTTCACTTATTAAATAGATATTTGCCTCATATTTCTTGACTATATCTAATGTATGATCTTTAGAGCCGCCATCAACAATAATATATTCAATATTATTATAGGTTTGACTTATTACAGAACGAATCGTCTGTTCAATTGTTTTCTCTCTATTATAACAAACAGTAATTATAGTTACTTTAGGTAAATTCATTTTCCATATACGATGATATTCCTATATGTCAAAATATCACTTTTCCTTCCTTTCATATTTTCATTGATGTTCTTCCTACTGCCATTCATCTATATCCATCCGTTTTTCCCAAAGCTATGGATGCATAGTCTATATCAAGAACCATGCCGACCTGAGGTTCCATCCCCGCACCCTTTTTATTCCTACTTTATAAATTTCCGAGACTACACCATCCTATTTCGGTATTCCCCATACATTACATTTCATTTTTCTGCTTGAATAACACCCTTAACAAGTTTAGGCAATAAATTTTTCTCCAAATTTTCAAATGTTAAAAAAACCATATATCCTTCTGTTGCACTTACATGATACCCGCAACATTTGAGCCAGCTTGCTATTTCATCAAAAGCATCTTCCTTATGATACGTACATACAAAAAGCTTTATATTGTTATCATATAAAGTTTTTTTACCACCTTTTAATGCAGCAATTTCTGCTCCTTCTATATCCATTTTTATTGATGTAAACAATTCTTTTTTTGCTAATTCATCAATAGTAATACATTTTTCATCATTCCTGTCAGTTATATACTTTTGAACTATACAAACTTTATCTATATAAGGTGCAAAAGTACATCTCAGTGCTTCTATCCATCCTGCATCTGGTTCTACCAAATATAATTTCTTCACTTTATCAATTATCTCTAAAGAAAAATTTCCTTCTGCTGCACCAATATCCAAAACAACTTCATCTTCAGCTACGGAAAAATCAGCACTTTGATATCTATGTGGAGATAACAAATCTTGCTCCACTAAGATTTGCCTATAATACTGTATCACCTGTTCCTCTGTATATTCTCTTGGAAAATACATTTTCTTCCCACAATAAAATACATATAACATATCTCGCATTGTATCATGAAAAACTTTTATTTCCATATCAATATATTTATCAGGAAAGTCATCATTAAAAAAATCCAAAGGATGCTCCTTGATATATTTCAATTGCTTTCTTAATTTTTCTGAATTATTATTCTGTTCATCATAAAAATTCAGCAATGCCTTTCTATGTATAAATTTATAATTATCTATTTTTTCATATGGAACCCCATATTCATTTTGAAGATATTTATATATTCCTCTCCATGCCCCCACTGCAATTATTACTTTATCAAACTCCTCCCTTTCAATAATATTGGGATTTTGTACTGTATAAACATTCCAGATCATTCCCCACTTTTTTTGATTTTTATCAACCACAGCTATAACATTTTCTATCATTTTATTCTTTTCTAAAAAAGAGTATAATGCCTGTCCTACTTGTCCTGTTCCCCATATTATCCATCTTTCTCCCATTTCTTTGTCCCTTTATCTTTCTTAAATTTATTTCGTTTCAAATATTATTACTAATTGCATGATTATACTCATATAAATGAATTCACAATACTATCTATATTACTTAGAATATCCCTCGTATTTTCAAAGTTACCATATAAACAATGCCTGATCCTCTACCTTTAAATTTTGCTTTATTTTTTTAGAATTCTCTATATTCATTGCGACAATTATTGCTGCACCACTCTCTATATTATTATAGTATTCAATTGGAAATCCAAGCCAATATTTATATGTCATTTTCTGATTATCTGAAATTATAAATCCATTAAAATATTTCATATATCTATAATACAAAAACCATATTCTTTTTGCAAAGGTACCTATTCCATATATATATATAACTTCATGCTTTTTAAGAAAATTGATTATGCCCTGATTTCCAATAGCTGATACTATGTTTTTTTTTCCTTTCTTAACTTCATCATATTCTATGCGCATAATATCATCAAGAACTATGTCAATTCCATATAATCTTTGTATATTTTCTAATATATAATTCACATTATAATCTGTCTTAGATACGAGATATTTCAATATATTTAACTGTCCTTCCCTCTCAAGTCCACCTGGCTCGAACGCTTTTCTTTTTAATATAGGCAATCCATATCTCTCTATACAGATATCCGCACTACTATATATATTGTAATTATGTACATCGGTAAATACACCAAACTGATATCCGCAACGTGTTAGATAATCTAATATTCCTACTTCAAAAAAAGCATATACATCTGAAATAATTTGTGTTTCAGCATCTACATAAGTATTAAAATATTCAAATAGATCACCGTTCTGAATAATTTTTTTTCGGAATACAAGGAAATATGATTGGATATGATTTGTTATATTATTTTCTACATAGCTCAATCCCCAAAAGTCATTTTCTTTTGCATTCATATCACTTAATATATCTTTAAAAGGAAAAAAGGGACCATAAAAGGTATCGTTACAAAGAATTACTTCATCCCATTTTTTTAATTGTTCTTTTCCAATTATTGTAACCAATAAATCAAAATATGCCCCTGCATCAAAACCCTTATTCGCTCTGATGATTATATTACTTGTATATTTTTTTAGCTTCTTCTCACTTTCTACAATAATACTTCCATTCACAACAATAAATAAATCACTTACATTTTCAGCCAAACTATCTAATAGATATTCCACATAAGAATCCACAATACCGTCTCTATCATAAAAACTGAAAACGCATAAACGTTTAATCATTTTCGCACTTTTCTTTCTGTCTATTTTCAACTGTTCTATCCCAAATTTGCGCATGAACACATCCTACATAAAATATCTTTTGCATAATCAAATTCCATCCCATCTTTTATACTTTGAATTTCTCTCCCTACCATTATTTCCCTATATGATTGGTTCTTCAAATTTCCTAACACATGCTTCATTCCATAGTCCATACAGCACAACAACAACGTCCCATCTGGCAATAATTCATTCTTATTTAATGCCTTACCACAAACCCCACACGAAATCCTTCCCGTTTCTATCCGCTTGCTTACTAACTCTTCCCCTTTCAAATTACCAGCCCGATCCAATAATGTACTAGAAATTGTAAACTTATCCTTACAAATTTCACGCACACGCACATCCGGTTCAGCCTGTGCATTACACATATTGACAAACGGTGTGCCGTTTTTTCTCCTATGATTTACAGCTATTTCCAACAAACGATAGTATTCCTCTGTAGCAGGTATTTTCGCATATCCTCTAGCATCTGCCACATGCAATGTCACAAATTCAATCGGCAACTCCATGACCTTATATAATGTTTCTTCATCCAATCCAACAAGCGTTGTATAAAGATTTACTGTATGCTTTCTATCGCAGATTGTTTGTATTAACGCCAAGCAATTTGGGTTCAAAAAAGGTTCCGACATTCCCCCAAATTGATAAGCAGCAGCATCTGGCATGTTGTCCATACACTTTACCAATGTATCAACACTCAAGTACCTTTCTCTATTAGAATTGTTTTTATAGTATTCTTTTAAAAGTACATCCTGGGGACAATACTTACAATTCACACTGCATCCGACTTTAGTCGTAATATCTAAACACGGCGTTTCATCATATCCACAACGCACGTCAGTAAGCCCCATAACATCATTAGAATAAACTATTCTATCTTCATCAAAATTAGTTTCTTTTAGAAAATTATATACTTCTTTCGTATTATGCTGATTCAAACCTAAAACAAGCACAATGTTGGTATGTTGTAAATCAGAATATTCAATGATTGGTAATCCAAATAGGGATTCAAGATTCTCCTTTTTAGTAACAGTAAATCCTTCAATCCCGATATCACATCCGATTAATTCCTGATAAACATTTCTTCCCCAAAGTCCCGTTCCATATATATATATCTTATATCCTTGCCTTTGAAAATCTCTGACTTTATCAATTCCTGGATTCATCTATATCACTCACTTTTCCTCTACTCGTGCCAACAAACAACTCCTACAAAGCAACTCATCCATCTCTTCCTCACACTTCATTGCCCTGATTACCCTCTGCAGCTCCCCTCTGCTTCTTATAGAGTCATAATCCTCTTCGTATAAATTGCCTAACACATGTTTCATACCATAATCCATATTGCAAATCAAAAGCGTTCCATCCGGAAGCACTACATTATTGGATATATCATCTCCACAAAAGCAGCATGAGATTCTTTCATCCGTCCCTATAATTTTCTCTCGATGCTGCGCCCCTTCTTCTTTAACATTGCCAGCCCGGTTCTGAACTGACCGCATCACTTCATATTTCCCTTTTACGATTTCTGCCACTCTTTCGTCCGGATCCGTCTGCGCATTGATAAAGTCTATAAAAGGAGTGCCGTCCGCTTTCACGGCAGAGACCACCTTTTCCACATTACGGTAGTAACTTTCCGTAGTGGGAATGTACGCATATCCGCATCTGTCCGCTACATGCAGCGTCACATAATAGACTGGCAGTTTCAACAGTTCATCCACCGTATCCTCATCGACTTCCGCCAATGTGGTAAAGAGATAGACCTTTCTTCCGGCCTCACAAGCCATCTTAATCATTTCCAGGCAGTAAGGATTGTTAAACGGCTCTGTCATTCCCGAAAAATCAATAATGCATTTCTTTGGCGTATGCTCCAGTATCACTCTGAAATTATCCACCGTCATAACTCTCTGACGCGTTCTGTCATTCTCATAATACTTTTTCAGCATTACATCCTGAGGACAGAACTTACAGTTCACACTGCATCCCATGATTGTCGAAACTTCCAAAACCTTGGAATCCCTCAAATCCTCCCGTCCTCCCGTATCCGTGATAAATCTGCCTCCATTTACCACATGGGACATATCAACGCCGTTCTTCTTCAGATATTCAAGGACTTCATCCACATATGTATCGCTTAACCCTACGACAATTCCGATATTTTCCGCCAATACCTCCCTGGCGATAACAACAGGCAATCCGAATACAGTCTTATCTTTATATTCTTTCGTAACCAGAAAGCCATCCACCTTAATCCCATTATTATGCAAAGCACGATATACATCCTTTCCATAAAAGCCTGCCCCATATATGTATAGCTTATCTGTTTCTTTCTGAATTCTGTTTACATCCTCTATCAGCTTTCCACAATTCATTCTTTTTCTCCTATTGTCTCAGTTCCCTCGGCATCTGTTTCGCTGTCTCAACCCTGTTATTATTGTCTATTCCAAACCCACCGCACACCTTACAAAATTCCATACAGCCGCCTTCAATATTGGCCATAATCATTTCCAGAATATCTTTTCTGTCCACTCTTCCTTCTCTTATGTCCACCAAATCCACATACGCTTTCTCTTCTATCGGATACAATCCGCCTTTTTGTGCCGACCACTCCAATCCGCAATAAAACAGCTTCTTATCATCCAATATGTGCTCTATTGAGTTGCAGCATTGCATATGCTGTACTGCATCGTCTCCCTCATAATGGTACAAATCCTTCGGAAAACCAAAGTCAAACCAGTCAATGTGTTTGTTCCTCATATAAGAAATATGATATCGCTCTAATTTTTCACACAATTCCTCAATTTGATGCTTATATTCTATATCCTCTGAATAATCGCTGATAGATACATCCATGGAGTACTTGTTCAGCAATTCCAGTGTTTCTTCTTTAGGCACAATCATGCCGTTCGTAATAAACCCAATATACCCTATCCTATTCCTATATTTCTCCCCAATATATCTGATAAATTCGTTCAGATTACGATATAGGAATGGTTCACCTCCTACAACATCCAAATCCAATAAATAGTCTACGCACCCGAAATAGATATCAATATTCTCCTTTATCTCTTCCAGAGCGTTTTCTTTTCTTCTCCCGGCTTTCCAATATGGAAGAAATTGCATACAATTCTCACAGTTAAGCGTACATAGCGTTGTCAAAGAAATATCTGTCTTAAGGACATTTACTTTATTCCTATACTTGTAATACCATTCTGTTACAAACTGCTGATACATAATATAGTCAACATACTCATTTAAACCTATCGAACTAAGCTGTCCTCTTATCGCCTGATAATAGTATTGTGAAGTAGTGACAATTATCTTATATTGTTGCAAAAAAGAAACTGCCTGGTCAAATGACAGTATGACATGCTCATCTATCTGCCTTCCTTGCTTCTCCAAAGAATTATCTACAATCGCAGCTATATCAAAATCCCTTTTTAAGGTTGAATACATTTTCTTTCCCTGGCGCCCAAAGCCGAATATTACAATCTTATCAAGCTTTTTCCAATACTTGTCTTCCAGGTTATTAAGCTTTGTCACTTATTTATCCCTCCCGCTCTATTTTTCCACCAACTATTTCGCAGCTGATTTTATATAGCAAAAAATCCTGATATAAGCTTTCGACTTTTGTCTTCATACTTATATCAGGATTCCACCCATTTTCTATTTAAAATAGAACCAGTACCTAAACCAATTCTTACAAAAATTATTCCGGTAAAACAGCCGGGACTCCCGAACCAACCTCATATCGTTCTGCCCTTGCCTCTTCCAATTCTTTTTCCAGATTGAAATCTTTGGGTAAATACTGCCCGATTTCTCTCCTTGCCGCCTCCAGCCTGCGAAAGGCCAAAACACTGTCTTGCAATATCATCACATTGCCCCCTTAACAACCCTAAAACCATAATTATACTACATAACGCCAGAATTTATCGTACTGCACTGGTTAAACGTATATAGCTGGCGTTATGTAGCCAGGTTACTCGGAAATTTTAACTGTTAAGCAGTATATATTATGGTTTTATTATATAGTATTGACCCATATGATGTCAATCTAAGCAACATTTCCGCCTCTGATATAAGTATGAAGTTTTCAAGGTACACCGACACCTGCTTGCCATGCCCTCATTATAAACAGCCATGGACTTTTTCCATCTGCTTACTTGCCCTGCATATTATTTAATAAAATATATATACCATAACCATCTCCAAAACCCCATTCTATCTGCTAACTAAATATGACACAGAAACCGGACAAACGGCTCAACTTGCCCTACCAGCAGACATAAGACAGCCGACAAAATTTCCGTCTTGACACTCTCCACCACCAATGCTACAATACCCTTGTAAAAGGTGTCACCCATATATCAACGGTTCGCCTTTATCATTAGTTAGGTATCAAAAAAGCAACTTAAACTTGGGCGTCGCGGTTGCTTTTTTGATGTTTATCTTTTGTCTTCTGCCGCACATCAGCCACTTTTGTAATCACATTTACAACCGCGGAGATAATGCTGACAATCTTCAAGACAGTATCTAACACCAATTATATATCCTTCCGTCTTATTTTCCACTATGTACCACCTCCCAGATACAGGAAGTTCTCAAAATGTACTCATTTTGGCGAAAGGCGAACCGCTAACCATTTAGGCAACACCTTAAGCTGGTCACCCAGCCCGCATACATCTTATCACATTTCCCTATACACTTCAATCTCAAATTTCAATGCACGGTATATCAGCAATTCCGGCAGACGACATCCGCCACCCTCCCCGCGGCATTCCCATCCTCAACCATCCCGGTTTCTCGAAATAACGTTTCCACCCCATCCAGATACATTGCCTCCTGAAATCCTACAATCTTTCCCTCCACCTCCTCGTCATCCAACGCCAGCGGGAACGGCATCTTCCTCAAATCCCACAGCAGCCTCCCCCGCTCCGCCTCATACTCCCCATAATCATCCGCATACAGGAACACCGGTATCTTCATCACGGCCGCGTCGAAGGCCGCGCTGGAATAATCCGTCATAAAGGCATCGCATCCGGCCAATATCTCATACATATCGTCCACACGGCTCACATCCACGATTCTTTTCTTCCTGCCATCGGAATGCCTTTCCTCTGTCCCGCCGTCTTCCGCTCCCCTGTCCATGTTCCGGGCCACCAGCTGCGGGTGCAGCCGTAAGAACAGATACCATGTCCCGCCAAACCTTTTCTCCAATGCCGCCAGCAGCCGCCCGAAATCCGGGAACCCCTGGTTTACCGCGATTGCCCTGTCCGTCCCCTGGCTTCCCCCTCGGAACGTGGGCGCATACATGAGTATCTTCGCGTCCTTTTCCAGATGATAGTCTTCCCTTACTTTCTTCCTTGCCACGGTCCTGTCATTGACCAGGATATCGCACCTGGGCGAGCCTGTCCGAAGTACCGGCCCGTTATAAATCATCCCTGTGGGAAGCGTGTCATCGTACCATTTTGAATTGGACAGCACATAATCTATCATGTCCGAATCGTGCTTGCTGACCAAGTATGCGATCCTGGAAAAGGATGCCCCTCTGTCCAGGCAAGTGGGCTTGAAACCCAGTTTTGCATGCCAGGTCTGGATGTAAATCTGTCCCCTGCGCTTCCTGGCCTCCAGCTGCTTTCTGCTGTTATCAATCCAAAAATGCGCAGTCGCCAGCTGGTATGCCCTGTTCCATAGCGTATTATGGACAACCTTTATTTCCCCGGGGAATCGCTTCGTGGTATCATTCACCAGCCATACCAGCTCATAGCCCTCGTTCCGGCGGATAAGCTCTTCCGCAATGTATTTCGGGTTGCAGGTATAGCCGGTAGTTCCCTCTATGCAGCAAAAGACGATTTTCTTCCTGCGGATGGGGAAGATTCTGCAGAGATAGAACGGGATGCTCTGAAGTCTCGCTTTCCATATTCTTTTTTGTATATACCGCGCTTCTTCGTTTATTCCTGCTCCCGCCTTTCTCTTTCGGCCGATTTAGCAACCGTCTGCCCTACCTCTGTTTCTTCTTTCGGCAGATTCAGCAACATCCTGCCCTGTTTTCCTTTTTCCATCTCCGCAGATTCATTCATGTCCCTGCCCCGCCCACATTCTCTCGTCCTCAGCTCCCGCTCCTCTGCTGAAAGGATTCCAGCGTATACCGGAACGCGTCCTCCAGCCCCACCTGCGGATGCCAACCTATACCCATGATCCTGTCCACGTTCATGATGCCAAGCTTGAAAGGCAGATACTGCAGCTTCTGCCCCTCCTGGCTGGCATACCGCACCTTCACCCTGCCCCTGGCATCCAGCCCGGCAATCAGTTCCGCCAAATCCCGGATGCTGATCAGATTATCTAAGTTCGCAATATTATAATAATGTTCTCTTCCTTTCGTAAATGCCAGCAGCATCCCGCCGATGGCATCCGCCACATAAGTGTAGGTGCGCACCGCGCTGCCGTCCGACTGCAGCACGATGTCCTCCCCCTTTATCACATTCCGGAGGAACTCCGAAAACGCCCGCCCGTCCTCCAGGGATATCCCCGGGCCGAATGTATGGCAGAGCCGGACTCCCACATAGGGGATGCCGTACTGCGCCTCATAAGACGCCAACATAGTCTCGCACATACGCTTTGCCTCCGGATAACAGGCTCTGGCTCCGTCACAGTGGAGAGCCCCCATGTCATCCTCCCGAATCCCTTCTTCCCGCTTCCACTCACCGTATATTTCGACGGTAGATACATAAAGAACCTTCTCACTTTTCTTCTCTTTGGCAAGCTCCAGCACGTTCCGCGTCCCCTGTAGATGCCCCCAGAGGGTGTCCACCGGCTCATTGGTAAAGTCCATGGGGCTGGCCGCCCCTGCCGTGTGGAAAATGTAATGCACAGCTCCGTCCCATCTGATCGGTCCCGTAATGTCCTGTACCAGTGTATGGACATTAGGCAGTTTTAAGGATTCACCGAACACTCTCTCCAGCTTCTTCCCATTTCTTGCCAGCGCGATAATCGTGACATTAAGGTTCCAGTCAATATCGGCTTTACTGACAGCCTCTACAAGATACATTCCAAGCCTTCCGGTAGCTCCCGTGACCAGAACCGTCTTATTTCTGAACCTCTCCCAGTCTATGGGATTATTCATTATGATATCTATATCCCTCTGTTCCACCATGGTCTCACTCCTCACGTCGCATCCCGCAGATTTTGCTTTCCGGCTGAATCCCGCAATATCGCATGTCTCTATCACAGGCCGAACACGAATTTGTTTTCCTCCAGCTCCAGCATGGCCTTTAAAAAGTAATAATCTTCCGGCGTGGTGATTTTCAGGTTCACGCCCTGTTCTTTCACCAAATGAACCTCGCCCCCCGCCCGGGCGTACACCATGGCCGCATCCAGCAGAGGGAGGGCCTGGTTCTTTGCTATCTCTGTCTTCCGATATGCGTCCAGGATACTGCCCAGCCGGAACGTCTGGGGCGACGTCATGGAATAGGTATCTTCCCTTTTTTTAAAATCATCCATGCCTGCATCCTCCGCATCCGTTATCACCACGGTCTCCGTCACCGGATGTACCGTGACGGCACAGCCATGCTGCCTGGCGATGCGTATGTTCTCATGGAGGATGGACGGATCCACCAGCGGCCGAACGCCGTCATGTATTACCACAATATCGTCTTCTTTCCCGCCCTCTTCTACTACGGTGCCAAGGCCTTTCTGCAAGCTGTTCTGCCTGTCGCTGCCCCCTACGATTACTCTATCCGCCTTGCTGATGCGGTACAGCGCAATGAGGCTGTTCATATGCTCCACATAACTTCCATGGCAGACCACGATCACTCGGTCGATTTCCCTGCACTCTTCAAATTTTTCCAGTGTATAGACAATAATGGGCTTGCCCATCAGTTTCAGGAACTGCTTGGGCAGTCCGCTGTTCCGCATACGCTGGCCTACCCCGGCGGCAAGTATGATTGCATAGTTCACTGTCTCTGTCTCCGTTCTGCCTTTGCTTTCTATTGAGCGGTTCGGCTCATTTGTTTATTATATAATAAAATATATATACCTTAAAATCAACTTACAAAAAAACCCATCATTGCACAAGCAACAATAGGTTCCGTCATTCTCCTGCTTCCATGCAATCTCTTAATGCTTCCCTGCTGCGATATTCACTTTATATATTGTTGGAAAATGCTCTAGAAGTTATATCGGCCTGTATGTCCTGATTCTTTACCATGGAAAGGGCGGATTTTTAAGATTTGCACGGATCAGATACCATACGGAATTTCGTTACTGGAAATCGTTTGACTATGTCATAAGAATCATTGTTCTTTTTCATGGCATAATATGTATTTTTTACGGAATCGCCCTCGATTTCCAAAAAGCTGCCTATGATATCCATCACTTTTTCGTAACTCTTTTTTGTTACCTGAAATCCTCTCAGCCATATCAGACCATAATGCAACGGCAAATCAGCAACAGGCGGAATAAAGATAATGAAGTCTTTTCCATTTAATGTTATTAATACACGCCGTTCATTCAGTGCAAGCTGAAATACAGTTTCATCGCTTTCCCCAGCACTATACCTGTCTAATACATGAATGACATCATGTCCGTATTTTTCTAAAACAGGTATTGACTTTTGAGTAATATTTTCGTCTAACAATACTTTCATTCCAAGCCTTCCTGATATGGAGTATCTAAGATTTCCATTGTATACTCCATAGACTTTTCAACCTCATCCCGCGTCAGATTGTATTCCTCGCATATCTCCTGAACAGTCATTTCATCTTTAAAGCAGGCAACCATCAGACTGACAGGTATTCTGGTTCCTTTTATTGTCGGCATACCCCCTAAAATTGCACTGCTACTCTGAATTTCATTAAATTTTTGAGCAATTTCGGCAAAGTACCGTTTTATATCCCTGCCATTTCCGGGTTCATTTTTCAAATATATAATATCAGTCTTCATAGTATTATTATATGTCTGATATTTACTGCTTAAACCGAATGTATATTCTTTTTCCATTTTATATGTATACCTGTACAGCTCCGGAAAAACAGTATCAAAATTCTTCATTAATAGCTCTGCCATCTTTCCTCCATCAGATTGAATCCATTTTTTCTTTAAGTTCTGTTAAATATTTTATGATATATTCCAAGTCCCTTCCTGAAACCTCAAAAGCATTTGACGACTCATCATCCCCATTCTCCGTGGATAACTTCAATATGGCTGAAACAGCCTCTGTTTCTTTAGGATTTTCATCATTCCT
This sequence comes from Acetatifactor aquisgranensis, assembly GCF_943193215.1. Taxonomy (NCBI): domain Bacteria; kingdom Bacillati; phylum Bacillota; class Clostridia; order Lachnospirales; family Lachnospiraceae; genus Acetatifactor; species Acetatifactor aquisgranensis. The sequence goes on from NZ_CALPDH010000023.1 coordinate 85,956, forward strand.
GTAACTGATAATTTGGCTTTCCAACAATTTAAAGCAATGAATTTTGCTGTGCTTCTTTATATAAAGATGATTTTTCAAGTCGTCCTCCTGCTCATAAATTGCCCTGGCGACTTCCAAATCCTCTTCCGATATATCGTCTACATTTCTGCCTTCCGCAAGATCAATCACAATTTTAATAACAGAAAACACATAATCAACAAATGCCTTTTCGCTCAATTCAGGGATAAAATCCCTCTTTTCTGTTTCAATTCCCAGCGAGAAACCTGATGTGCTCCAAATTATTCTGAGCAATCCTTTATTGTAAGCATTCAGAAGCATTTCCGTATACTCATTTTTCTTATCGCTGTCCATGGGATATCCCCCCTTTCTTATTTCAAAATTATAACATGCTCGTCTCTTTATTGCAATCACGAATCACTCCACGACCAGCTATTGCCTTTCCTCAATCCGCTTAAGAGTATTCCTGACGGTATCTTCCTTTTCTTTAACAGTACACCTCCGGCTCATTCAAGAACAAATCCGTAATCCCCCTCCCCTCCAGCGCCGCCAGATCCAGCCTGCCGCCCGTAGGCCTCTCCGGATACAGATGCCCGGAAAGCCATGCCCTCACCGCATAGCCCCGCAGCTGCTCCGCAGGCAGGTCTATCCCCCGCCAGAACGGATGGAGCGCATTGGCGCCGCAGCCGCCTTTCAGCTTGAAAAGGCAGTCCGAAACCTTGGTATCCAGCATCCCGATTTCGGCCCTGGGGTCAATCCTGCGAAGCTTCTCCAGAGACAACGCGCTGAAAGAAGAGTATATCACATTTCCCTGCAGCCCTCTTTCCTGTACCAGTTCCACTATGCGCTCTTCCATCCCCTCATAGGGGAAATTGCTGTTCTTCAGCTCTATGTTCAGCTTGAAGCCTCCGGCGAACTTCGGCTCCAGCAAATCCAGAACCTCCTCTATGGTGGGAATCCGCTCTGTCCTACCGCCTCCCGCCTCTATCCTCAGGCCTTTCAGCTCCGCCAGCGTGAAGCCGCGGACTTCCCCGATGCCATCCGTCGTCCGGTCTACCCTTTCGTCATGGCATACCACCATATGCCCGTCTCTGGAAAGCTGGATATCCAGTTCGATTCCCGCCAGGCCCTCAATTGCAGCCGCTTTTTCAAATGCCAGTATTGTATTTTCGGGGTACATCTGGCTGCATCCCCTGTGCGCCCATATTTTCATGAACTGACTCCTCTTCTGCGTCTTTAATATGTTCTATTCATTCTATGTTCCCTATCCCATTCTACCGCCCGGCCTGGCCCAGGAACCTCTCCATCATCCCCGCCAGCGCCACGGATTCCCCTCTCGTCAGCTTAAAATTATTCTTCTCGGTGCCGGTAATCATGGACAGGAAATCGCTGATTTCATACCGCAGCCCGTCCCCCAGGAAGATTTCCGAATACTTCTGTATGTCCCCCGGATTCTCGTGATGCACTTCGAAATAGGCCGTCTTCCACCAGGGCGCCTCCGCCACGATGTACCCTTTCGTGCCCGCAATCAGCAGCCGCCCCTCCGACTTGACCCCCAGGCCGCAGGTGGCCGTAGCGATTCCATTGGGATACTTCAAAGAGACTTTCGTGAACAGATCCAGCCCGTTCTCCCCATTGAGGGAGTCGAACCGTATCTCCTGGAACTCCTTCCCGAACAGCTTCAGGATCGGCAGCATGCAATAGCTCCCCAGCTCCGTGAAGCTCCCCCCATACTTTCTGTCCGTCAGTTCCCTGGTATCGGCAGCCTCCAGCTTCGTGAAGCATGCCTCCACATTCCGGATGCTGCCTATGCTGCCGCTGCAGGCGATCCCCAGCAGCTTCTGGAACCCCGGGCAGTACGCCGTCTTGATTCCCTCGAAGAGGATCAGCCCCCGCTCCTTCGCACACCGGAACAGCTCCTCCGCCTGGGCCCGCTCCAGCACCATGGGCTTCTCGCAGAGCACATGCTTTCCATGCTCCAGAGCCACTTTGATATATCCATAGTGGGTCTCATGGGGCGAAGCAATGTACACCACGTCCACAGCCGCGAAGAATTCCTCCATATCCGCATAGGCATCGATTTCCCATCTGTCGGCAAATCTCACCGCGCTGTCCCAATGGGGATTATATACCCCCTGGGTGCTGATGCCGCTGACAAGCTTCGCCTCTGGCATGAACCTGCCCGCAATCCTGCCCGTCCCTATGATGCCGATTCTCTGGATATGGCTGTTCTGTTCCCGCAGCATGGTGCTGGAAATGTTCTTGGTGCGCTCCAAATAGACTACCTTGCAGTAATCATTCAGGTAGTCAAAGCAGCCCGTCCAGTCGGATCCCACAGTGAAGATGTCAATGCCCAGCCTCTTGATATCGTTGAACTTCTGCCCCTCCGTCTCCTCGATGATGATTTCATCCGCGAAGCCTGTCTTTTTTATATTTTCGATACGGGTCACCAGGGAATCTATCACGTTCAGCTTTCCCCTGGTCTTGTCGTAGGCTTCCGTGGTCACGCCCACAATCAGATAATCCCCCAGGGCCTTGGCTCTCTGCAGCAGGCGGTAGTGCCCCTCGTGGAAGAGGTCAAATGTCCCGTACGTAATCACCTTTATCATAATAATGCTCCCATTTCATAGTCTATTCCCCCAATCCGGCAGGCATCCGGACAGCCATTCCCGGAAAACTCCATTCCTTTGCCAAAAATTGTTTTCCCCTTTTACAGCCCCAGGCTCTTGCACACGAATGCGTGCACTTTCTCGCCGCATGTGCCGTCATTGTTCGCCGCAATCTTTTCATAGGCCCAAAGCTGCCTTTCCCTGTCGAACGAACTTCCGCTGATATTTCCGTCCAGCAAATCCTCCAGCGAATTATACGCGCTCTCGTCACAGGCATACTGCATCCAGTCCGACTCTTCCGAAAAACCAGCCGTATGCTCCTGCAATTCCTTTTCATCGAAGACAACCTCTATCTCTTGATATTCCTCTGTGTCCGGATTGACGTTATAGAATTTTCGGTCTAGCATGGAGAAATACCGATATGTCCATCTCCCCGCTGCTTCCATATCGGTATCCATGGAATCCTTTTCCGCAGCAGCCTGCCCCGCAGAACAGAAAGTCTTATCGGCTTTCTGCAAAAAGACCCCTCGTCCCCCAAAAATAAAGTACCCGTTCTTCTCTTTCTCCGGCATGGGAAACCCCGGCTTCCATTCCCGCATCTCCCCGGTTTCCCTGTCCAGGCGCACAATCATATTCCCCCAACAAGGCGAGAGATAGACGAACCTTTCTCCAAATGCAATACCGCTGAAAGGCTGCTCCGTGCTCTCGCAGCCTTTGGGAAGCTCCCTGCATCGGAATCCCTCCGGAAAGCTGTCATATACCCTGGCTTCTCCGCTTTGAGGGTTCCATCTGGTCACTTTTCGCCCGAAATAAGGAAGCAGCCACAAGTCTTCCCCATCGGGAAACAGCCCCTCGCATCCCCCCGAATCCTCCACCCCCGTAGTCATCACCCCTGCCTTTCCGGTCTTACTGTCTATGGCCAGGATACGGTTATCCGTGGGAGACGCAAGCATCAGAAAGTCTTTCCACACACAGCTTCCGCCCACCCGCCACACGCCATTGGCGCAATCAACAAAGACATCGTTATACCCTCTGATATACTCCACCCTGTCCCGCTCCGTATCATATCTGACCACAGCCGGATACTGCATGGGAACCAGGAACAGATACCTGCCGATATTCCATGCCATAGAAAAGGCACCGTACTGCTCCAGACAGCGTTCCAGCCGGATCCGTCTCTGAATCCTCCTGTCGCCCACCACAAGAATCTCCTGGGCGTTTGCGGGGCACACATACACTTTCCCCCCAACTTCCAAGACCCTGCTGTAATAATTGCCTGAAGAATACTCCGACAAATCACAATAATACCGGTACTGATAATCATTCCTCGGCGAATGGTACAGCTTATTCCCCTGGGTAATGAGCCATCTGTCCTGACCGTCAATCTGAAAACCCCTGACAATCTCGCCCCGCCAGTCGCCCTCCCCCGGCGCGCTGTCAATATAGTTGTTGAAGACGAACAGCGGCTTTCCGGCCATGCCGAAGAGGGATGTAACGGATGTGGCCGAATCCCCCAGATAAACATCGCAGTGGGAAATCGTCTCCGTGATATCCGGCGTATCGTCATAGATTCCGATGCCGTTCTCAATGAAAAAACGCTTCATCTTGTCATAGACCGGCCGCAGCTCCGGCCTCAGAGAGTCCAAGGTGGATTCCAGCAGCGGATGGGGACGCCAGAGCAGGCAGGCATCCTCCCTGCCCTGAAAGCAGCGGAATACATAGGCCATTTTCTTCAAAAACCTGGGCGTATCCGCCAGCAGGCCGTTGATGCTCGTATTATAAAAGTACACCGTCCGCCCTTCCATCCTATCCCCCCAGGCCTCCGGCAAGGGCCCTGGCTGGGCGCACATCCGGATTACCCGGTCGAATTTCGGAGATCCAAAGGCCAGGAATTTATCATCCGGCAGTTCCGGCGCAAAAAACTTACGGTATTTTTCCGCTTGTATCACGATATAGTCAGCGTTATAGTATGCAAAACATCTGGCCTGGGACTCCGCCATCCCGCCCGTTGTTGTATAATAAGGTATATATACTAATTTATCCGCATATTTTTTTAATTCCCCGGAATAGAACCTGGGATCCACCGTGGTGACATAATTGCCCTCATCATAAGGATTATGGATGTACACAATATCCGGCTTCCGCTCTTCCAGGCGATAATTCTCATAATAAACAACAGGAACGTCCGGCGGAAACGCATTCCCCTCATAATGGTATGTCCCCAGGCTACCATCCCTATTACGGTCATAATAAGGAATGGGCACCACATAGGCGTCACAGTCCGGATCCGCCGCTGCCGCCCGCCAGACGCTCTCCAGAGAATCCCACATAGAAGCCTTGTAAGGGAAAAAGGCAATTTCCAGCCGCACCTTGATATCATTGCGGATGCTGCCCTCTATCCGCAGCAGGGCATTGCGGAGCTTCTTATAAGCTTTTGCGCCATTCATCGTTCCCCCCGCCGTGGCAGTCCTGCCCGCCTTTTTCCCGTCCAACTCTCGCTCTTCCGCCCCATCTGCGTCCCCAGGCAGGCCGCTCCACCGCCCCAGTTCCCCATATATCTCGTATGCAAGCTCGCAGTAGGATTCCAGCAGCGAAATTGTGGGAGCATCTTCCCTTTCCGCAGCTTCGATGAGGCCGCCCAGCTGGATTGCCCCCTCCTGGCACTGAGCCAGTAAATCCATGGCTGCTGCCGGATTCCTGTTCTGGATTTCCTTTCTTATCTCCTCATGTGCCTGGCCCAGCAATTCCGCAAAATCCTGAATCTGCTTTTTCTGCTCCCGTCTCATGCAATCTCTCCTGTTTCTTTCTTCTGTTATATCTTTCTTATGTTATTTCTTTCTTATGTTATTTCTTTCTTCTGCTCTTTCCCTGCCGTCGTGCCGAACAACAGTCATTCCGCCCGGCTTACGTATACCGCAGACAATCGCCCCCTCACTCCAGCAGCTTCCCCATATTGATTTCCAAATCTCCGTATATCCCCACCGTGATATCCTCCCCAAAAGGGAATATAATCGGCGCTACATCCTCTTCAAACCGATATACCGTAGTCCGCCCCTTTAGAGAATCCACGATCCAATATTCCCGAACGCCCGCATCCAAATACAGGACGGTCTTCTTTGCGTAGTCCATCTTCCTGCTGGAGGGCGAGACCACCTCTATGACAAAATCCGGCGCCCCTTCGCAGCCCCGCTCCGAAAGCTTCTCTCTATCGCAGATCACGCTGATATCAGGCTCCACCCACTTCTCATCGTCCGCGTTCAGGTTCACGGCAAAGGGCGCTGGCATGACCTCACAGCCGCCGCCCTTTGCCTCCACATGATTACCGATTACCCTGGTAAGCTTGGCCACCAGCTTCTGATGCACAAAACCGGGCGGCGCCATATCGTAAAATTTCCCGTCTATCAATTCCGCCCGCTTCCCCTCCGGCAGCTTCCAGTAATCCTCCGATGTATACCGCCTTTCGCTATGCTGTATCATGTCTTCCTCCCAATCACTTATGCCGCCCCTGTCTTCCCATGCCATCCGGCTATCCGCCTCAGCCCAGCTTCTCGATAATCCGCCGGATCTCCTCATCTCCCGGCAGCAAAGGCTCCATCTGCCTGGCCACGGCCAGCGCCGCTTCATGCTGCCCGGCGTCCATGAATGCCCTGAGCCTGGCCTTGATCTGCCTGGCCAGAACCTGGAACTCCCCAGCCGCCTGGCGGGACTCCTGCTCCTGCCGCTTCAGCTCCCCGTCTATCCACTGCAGACAGGGCTTTACCACCTTGTCCAGCCCCGGCAGCAGCTTCCTCACCTGCCTGATCGCAGTCACTGCCCCGCCGTACTCTCCCGCTTCCGCCAACCTCAGGAAATCAGAGATCAGATACGCCCCCTGATATTCTTCCGGCAGCATGTCAGGATTCCGGGCAATCACCTCCCCCTGATAGATGCTCTCGCACAGCGCCTTCTGACAGGCGGCATACTCACCCAGCTTTTCCATGATAAAACGGATCGCTTTTTCTCCTGCCTTTGACTCCTCTGCCCCGTCTCCGTCCCCGGGAAGCCCTTTCCCCGCTCCCGGCAGACCCCCGGCTCCCGGAGAAACCTGCCCGGACTCCATGGCTCTCCCCAGCCCTTCCTTCTCCCAGCGTCCCCCTTCCCTGACGGCGCCGGCCAGACTGTAGAGCCCCTTCCACACCCGCAAACGCGCGCTCCCCTCCTCCAGGATAGCCGTAAACCGTTCATTCCACCAGTCCGCTTCCTCCCAGGAGAACTTCTCGAAATACTTCTCCATCCCCTTCTTCCAGCGGTAAAAAGGCACTGCCTCCAAAATCTCACGGTTATCTCCCCCCAGCCGCTCCACAGCTTCCAGCATGGAGTACGTCTTCACCGCATAGATGCCCTGCTCCGGCCGCTCCCACACACAGGCTGCCAGATCCGCAACCTCCCCGGAAAGCCTTGGAGCCGCGGGCACCTCCTCCGCCGGCTCTTTCCCGTTTCCCGCCTCCGGCAGGAAAGCCGCCGTCACGATCTCCGCCAGCCTGAAGAACCAATGCTTCGACTTCAAATCCCCATAGACGGAAAGCGTCCTGATCCGCTCCGTAAAATCCTCCGGCTTCTTGCAGCAGTCCGATATGGTCTGCACCAGAAAGCCCTCCAGCTCCTCCCGTTCCAGGAGCACATCGCACATCTTTCTATAAATCTCCCGCTCTTCCCCCTCTGCCTGCGGCATCCGCTCTATCAGGGACTTCAGCATCTCATTGTTCACGAAAAGCTGCGGCTCCTTCCAGTCAAAGCTCCGGAACCACCTGTCCGCCACCTCCGCCTTCCCCGATTCGATGGCCGCCCGCATCCCGTTCCCCAGGACGATGCTGCGGTTGCGCTGCTCAAAGCATTTATTGGTAATCGTGGTCTCGAAGCCCAGGAAAGATTCGTCATCCACAAGGTAATCCTGGTAAATCTTCCAGTAATATTCCGCGTTCTTCAGAGCTTTCTCCAGCTCGCCCCGCTCCATGTACGCCACCGCCAGGTCTCCGGCAATCATGGCTTTCACCATCTTGTCCGCTTTCTCTTCCCGCAGGTACCGCTCCCCTTTCTCGATGGCCTCATCATAGCGGTACAGCTCCATATAGCAATTAATCTCATTGGCAAAAAGGGAAGCGAGAAAATACTCATTATCTATCTTCCCCTGCCGGAACAGCCCGATGCCATCCAGGGACATCTCCAGGGACTTGCTGTACTCCTCAATGGCATTGTACTCCTGGGCCAGCTGCAGGGTATGCTTCATGTTGCCCGGATCCGCCTTGTGCTCCTCCAGAAGCAGGCTGATATTCCGCAGGGAATGGGCGCGGGCATCCTTGGGCGTCCGATAGGCGTAGCCGTAATGATGCACATAGGCCTGGAATTTCTTCGTCTTGCCCTTGACCCTGTTGAAACACTCGTGGATGCTGTAGATGAACTTCACATCCGGCTCCAGCTTCGTCATGCGCCCCACCAGCAGGTCGCTGAATACGCTTCCCTCCAGATCCAGGTAATTGCGCTGGGTGTAGACCGCGAACCCATAGTTTCTGTATTCCCCCGAGCGGAAGAACTCGATGATCTCTCCCGTATCCTCAAACCACTCGTCGTCGTCCAGGAACAGGAACCACTTCCCCTTCGCCTTCTTCAGCCCGGCGTTCCGCGCCTTGGCAAAGTCCCTGCACCACTCGAAATCAATGATATTGTCTGTGTACTCCTCAATGATGCCCCTGACCTGCTCCCCGCAGCCCGTATCCACCAGAATCAGCTCCGAGGGGACTTCCTCCAATAAAGGCTTTATGGAATCCAGACACTTCCTCACCGTGTCCGGACGGTTGGAGACCAAAATCGATATGGTCAAAAGAATCTGCTTGCCCATGTTTTTCCATTCCTTTCTATGTTATATAATCTTCCTAATTATATAAGCTACCTATCCGTCTTCAACGCGTCCCGCAATACATCCACCTTACAGGAATGCACCTTTGTATCCCTGTCATAGGCAATGCCCACCCCCAGGATGCGGCCGGCATATTGACGCTTTTCCCCTATTTTCCCCTCGAATTTCAGCGCATATTTCCTGTCCCGAATCTGCCGCAGCGCCTCTTCCGGGGTATGCCCTGCTTTCAGCTCCAAAACAATGCCGTCCGCCCTACTGTCCGTCTCCGGATAAAAGATGAAGTCCACATATCCCGTTCCGGCCTTGTCCTCCCGCTCTATCCGGTAGGAATCCCTTGCCGCAAGATATACCAGGTTCACGATTGCCGTCAATTCCGCTTCATGATTATATGCCAGAAGCGGAGTCTCCGTATTATGGGCAAATTCCAGAATCTCCGACATTTTATCGGTGTCGGCCCCCAGCGTCGCCCGCAGCATCTGAGAGGATATCTCAGCCAGCCGATTCACATACCCCAAAGACGGCTCTTTCAGCAGCATATCGTCAAATTTTTCCATCAGCTCCTTATTGGGAATCCGTACGCAGCCATTTTCATAACTAAGGAAGCCATAAACCACCATGGCGGAAAAAATCTCGTCCCTTGTGGACAGCCTCATGGACGTGGCCGCATATTCCTGCACCTTTGCCGGTACCGGAGTGCCGGATACCATAAATGCCAGGCTGTCCCTCACAGCATCCACGTTTGCCCCAATATAATAAAAAATCTCGTCATAGGGCCCGCTGCTGGTCCAATAGCTTCCCAATTGGTTATCGCTCAATGCCCCTACCACTGAGCGCGGATTGTACAGCCTTTTACCGGACGCGGTCTGATAACCGTCATACCAGAACCGCAGCCCCTCCCGGCTCACCTTTGGGCTGGCTTCAAGCACAAGGTACCTCTGATACAGGTCATCCGTCTCCTCCTCCGTGAACCCGAAATATTCACCGAACTTTTCCCTGGCCGTCATGGAATACTCCAGGAACATGTTCAGCTCCGAGCCGCTGGAATACTTCGCAATGGGCAGAATCCCGGTCATATAGGCCAGGGAGACATAGGCTTTCCCTTTCAGCAGGTTGCTCAGGAAATCAATGTAGTCCGCCTTGTCCCTGTCTGTGACGAAATTCCTGTGGAAGATAAAATCCCACTCGTCCAGGACAAAGATAAAGCGCTTGGAATCATATGCCTGGTACACGGAAAGAAGCGCGTCCCACACCGCATCTTTTTCATGGATGCCCGCTTTCGGATATGCATTCCGCAAATCCTCAAGCAGCCTGTCTGAAATCCTGTCAATGTATTCCTCATAGTTTCTGCATTTTCTTGGCAGCTCATTGAAAGAGATGAAGATAACGTCATGCTTTCCCACATTGCTCCGGTAAGAATCCGTCTGGGCGATGCGCAGTCTGTCGAAGATATCCTCTGCCCTGCATTCTCTTGAGAAAAAACAGGCGATCATATTCGCCGCCACAGACTTGCCGAACCGCCGGGGCCTGGTGATGCAGATATAATTGGCGGTGGTCTCCATCCTCTGGATCAGCTCGTCCAGCAGAAGGGATTTGTCCACAAAATAGGGACTGCCGCATTCCCTGCGGTAGGCGTCATATGCTGTTCTGGCATTCAGATAGTTTCCCACTTGCGCTGGCCCCTTTCTCCTGTAACAGTTCAGACATGTCGCCGAACCGTTACTTCACCCCATCATATCCATTATAATGGCAATATGGGAAAAACACAAGGAATAAAAACACGGTGCAGGAATATCCTGCACCGTGTAGTTTTTCCATAGGGAATTTCGGTTTTGCACCGTAAAATCTATTCCGTACGGAATTTCGTTTTTCACTTAACCTACAGCCTGAAATTAGCCTAACAGAGACAGAACGCCCTGGTTCGCCTGGTTGGACTGTGCCAGCATTGCCTGGCCAGCCTGTGCCAGAATCTGGTTGTTGGAGTAGGTCACCATCTGAGTGGCCATATCCGTATCGCGGACAGCGGACTCTGCGGCGGTTGTGTTCTCCACTACGTTGTCCAGGTTGGCGATGGTGTGCTCCAGACGGTTCTGGACGGCACCCAGGGTAGCGCGCTGTGCGGATACCCTCTCCAATGCGTCGGCTACTACATCAATGGCAGCGGTGGCATTGTCAGCATTGTCGCCGGTGATGGTCAGGCCGTTGACGCCAAGTCCCCTGGCTCCCATGGAGGAGATGTTGAGGTTAATCTTGTTGTCATCGGTGGAATCAGCTCCTACGTGGAGACTGAAATCGATGGCATCGTTCAGGTCGGCGAAAGCTTCTGCTTTCAAGGCTACATTTTTGTTGCTATCAATGTATGACGTAACAGTCTTGATATGCTCGCTATTATCACGCTTAATAGCAGACATTAATGCATCCATGCTAGTGAAACCTTTAGTAGTACCTTGTGTAAGCTTTTCTGCTGCTTCCTTTACACTCAGTTTATCAGCAGTACTACTTTTTGATGTCGTTTCAACCAAAATATAAGTTGTACCACCCGCACTAACAGACTTTCCGGTATAACTTGTATTACCGTCACCTACTGCTGTTGCCGTTGTCACCTTTGTTACAGTGATATTTGCCGTTCCTGTAGTAGCATTAAAAGATACATTGGCGATACTTGCATTATTTGCAGTAGTATACTTCAATGTACCAGCCACTCCGCCATTAGAACCTTTCAGCAAATAGGTCTCGTTGAACTTAGTGGTCGTAGCGACACGGTCAATCTCGGTTACCAGCTGGTCAACCTCGCTCTGGATAGCATCCCTGTCGCTCTCGGACATGGTGCCGTTGGCGGCCTTTACTGCCAGCTCATTCATTCTCTGCAGCATGTCATGCACTTCGGTCAAAGCACCTTCTGCAGTCTGCACTGCGCTGATGCCGTCCTGGGCGTTGGCGGAAGCCTGGGTCAGGCCGCGGATCTGCTTCCTCATCTTCTCGGAAATGGCAAGCCCTGCCGCGTCGTCTGCCGCACGGTTGATCTTGTAGCCGGAAGACAGCTTCTCTGTTGCCTTAGCCTGTGCTCCTGTGGTGATGCCAAGCATTCTGTTGGAATTCATTGCTGTTAAGTTGTGTTGTACTACCATAATTTACCTCCTTGTATTACCGCGCAAATCCTTTTGCGTCAGTTGCTCATTTCTTTTCTTTCTCCTGCCCCATATCCACCTTTTGGGCTATTCCTTTGGGGCGCTTCTCCCCATTCCGCTTTGCTTCCTGAGGAGCATGGAACCACTGCCAGCCTTACGACATCGCAATGATCCTTTATAGTAACCGAATCGGGAGCGCCGCACCCGGGCCCTGAGCCTTTGCTTCCGCTTCGGTTATTACCTTGATTGTCTGCTGCAGCTATTGCCTTGCTTTCCTGCTCTAGCCATTCCCTTGACTGTCTGCTGCGGTTATCTCCTTGCTTTCCTGTCTCAGTCATCGCCTTGATTATCTGCTACAGCCATTGCCTTGCTTTCCCACCACAGTTATTACTTTGCTTTCCGACTGCGGTATCTCTCCGGAGCTTCCGGCACTGCGTAATACTTCGGCATCTTCGCCCTCTCCTCCGGGCTGGGGACGCTGTTCTCCAAAGCGGCGCTGCGGACGATGTGCACGTCCTTGGGGGCATCCACCATAATCCGCATGTTGTTCTTGGAGCCGCCCAGGAAGATAATCTTTATATTGTCGTTAATCATCAGATACTCTTCCGGGCTCACTGTAAGCCTCAGCATATAGCTACCTCCTGTCTGCCCGCATTTGCAGCTTTCCTGATTAGCATGAACTATGGTATTCCTAAAGTGCAACTCTTTGTGAAAGAATGTTGCAAAATACAAATGAGGAGAATAACCATGAGCACAACACAACCCATCAAAGACACTGTCCAACTAAAACGCTTCAAAGAGTACTACCTGCTGCAAAAACCGAATCCCAGAAACCATATGCTGATTGTCATTGGCCTGAACTCGGCTCTCCGTATCTCAGATATCCTGGGACTGGCCTATGGGGATGTCTACTGCTACGAAAAAGGTGCCTGGAAGACCCATCTGACTGTAGTGGAGCAGAAAACCAAAAAAACCAACCAGATTTATATCAACCGGGAGATTCGGGAGACCCTGGAAATGTACCTGAACCCAGAAGAAAAAGATGCTTCCTCCTGGCTGTTCGGCAGCCAGATACAGGGGGAAAAGCCTTTAAGCCGTTTCCAGGCTTTCCGCATCATAAAAAAGGCTGCGGCTTTCGCGGGAACGGACACCCATATCAGCTGTCACTCCCTAAGGAAGACTTTCGGATACCATGCCTGGAAGCAGGGGACTCCCCCCGCGCTCCTCATGAGCATCTACAACCATTCTTCCTATCAGGTGACCAAGAGATATCTGTGCATTGACCAGGACGATAAGGACGAGGTGTTCTCCAAAATAAGATTATAGAAAAAAGATAAAAGAAATTCTTGCGGGAACCCTAAAGTATTTCGGATTCCCTCCGATATTATATGTGAACGGCAAAAATGCAACATTCTTTCACAGAATGTTGCATTTTTTCTATTTTTATGACAAAATTCAGCCACATAAATTAGCAAATATTGAAAAGGCACAGGAGGACATCCTGTGCCTTTTGACCTTTTAGAAAGTCTTGATTTGTACTTACTCCACCTGTGTTTAATCAGGCTATTAGCCAAGCAGAGACAGAACGCCCTGGTTCGCCTGGTTGGACTGTGCCAACATTGCCTGGCCGGCCTGTGCCAGAATCTGGTTGTTGGAGTAGGTCACCATCTGAGTAGCCATATCCGTATCGCGGACAGCGGACTCTGCAGCGGTGGTGTTCTCCACTACGTTGTCCAGGTTGGCGATGGTATGCTCCAGACGGTTCTGGACTGCACCAAGGGTTGCACGCTGTGCGGATACCTTAGACAGAGCGTCTGCTACAACATCAATGGCCGCAGTTGCGTTGTCGTCATTGTCGCCAGTGATGGTCAGACCGTTGACACCCAATCCCCTTGCGCTCATCTGGGAGATATTCAGGTTGATTTTGTTGTCATCGGAGGAGTCAGCACCTACATGGAGACTGAAGTCGATGGCGCTGTTCATGTTTGCGAAAGTCTCAATCTTAAGGCTGATTGTACCGCCATTGTTCACAGAGGATACCGACTTGATATTCTCACTGTTGTCGCGCTTGATTGCCGCCATCAGAGAGTCCATGCTGGTAAAGGCTTTCGTGGTGCCGCTCTTGTTCTCCTCGGCCACTTCCGCAGGACTCTTGCCGGCGGATGCTGTCTCCACCAAATAATATGTCGTATTACCTACCCGAACCTGTTTGCCTGTAGCCAGACCGGCAGGCGTCCCGGCAGTTGCTGCCGTAACATTAGCGGAAGCCGTTCCTGTGGTAGAATTAAAGTTGTTTACACCACTCAGACCGCCTACCGCTGTGCTCGCGACTGTAAATGTCAGACTTCCGGTCTGTCCGCTGCTGGATGTTCCTTTCAGCAGATAGGTCTCGTTGAATTTCGTGGTGATGGACACACGGTCAATTTCCGTTACCAACTGGTCAACCTCGCTCTGGATAGCGTCCCTGTCGCTCTCGGACATGGTGCCGTTAGCGGCCTTTACTGCCAGCTCGTTCATTCTCTGCAGCATGTCATGCACTTCGGTCAAAGCGCCCTCTGCAGTCTGCACTGCGCTGATGCCGTCCTGGGCGTTGGCGGAAGCCTGGGTCAGGCCGCGGATCTGCTTCCTCATCTTCTCGGAGATGGCAAGCCCTGCCGCATCGTCTGCCGCACGGTTGATCTTGTAGCCGGAAGACAGCTTCTCTGTGGCTTTCGCCTGGGCGCCTGTGGTGATGCCCAGCATTCTGTTGGAATTCATTGCTGTTAAGTTGTGTTGTACTACCATAATTTACCTCCTTGTATTACCGCGCAAATCCTTTTGCGTCAGTTGCATGTTTTTGTCCGCCTGCCCCATGTCCGCCGTCCCGGCTCCATTTTAAGGGGCATCCCTCCCCATTCCGCTTCGCTTCCTGAGGAGCATAGAACCACCGCCCGCCTTGCGGCATCGCAATGATTTTTTATAGTAACCGAATCGGCAGCCTCCGGCCCGGGCCCTGAGCCTTTGCTTCCGTTTCGGTTATTACCTCGATTGTCTGCCGGGGTTATCGCTTCGCTTTCCGGTTCCAGCCATTGCCCTGCATTTTCTGCTATGGTTATCGCTTCGCCTTCCGGCCGCGATTATCCCCTCGCTTTCCGGCTTCGGTCATCGCCCTCCATTTTCTGCTACGGTTACCGCTTCGCCTTCCGGCTCCGGTACTTCTCCGGCGCGTCCGGCACCGCATGGTACTTCGGCAGCTTCGCCCTCTCCTCCGGACTGGGAATGCTGTTCTCCAATGCGGCGCTGCGGACGATATGCACGTCCCTGGGGGCATCTACCATAATCCGCATGTTGTTCTTCGAACCGCCCAGAAAGATTATCTTTATATTGTCGTTGATCATCAGATACTCTTCCGGACTGACCGTCAGTCTCAGCATCCCTCCGCCTCCCGTCTCTTTACATTTGTGCCGCCGATATGCCTGAATCAGCTTCTGCAAAATGCAACTTTCTTGGAAAGAATGTTGCAGAAAAATATTAAAGACACAGCCCAGTTAAAACGCTTCAAAGAATACTATCTGCTGCAAAAACCGAATCCCAGAAATCACATGCTGATTGTCATTGGCCTGAATTCGGCTCTCCGTATCTCAGATATCCTGGGGCTGACCTATGGGGATATCTATCGCTATGAAAAAGGTGCCTGGAAAACCCATCTGACCGTAAGGGAGCAGAAAACCGGAAAGACCAATCAAATCTATATCAACCGGGAAATCCGGGATATACTGGAAATGTATCTGAATCCGAAAGAAAAGGAAGCTTCTTCCTGGCTGTTTAGCAGCCAGATACAGGCAGAGCAGCACTTAAGCCGTTTCCAGGCATTTCGTATCATAAAAAAGGACGCGGCTTTTGCCGGGGTGGACACCAAGCTGCCACTCCCTGCGGAAGACTTTCGGGTATCATGCCTGGAAACAGGGGACGCCCCCTGCGCTGCTCATGGCAATCTATAACCATTCCTCTTATCAGGTGACCAAAAGATATCTGTGCATCGACCAGGACGACAAGGACAAGGTGTTCTCCAGGATACGTTTATAGAAAAAACTTCATAGAAAAAATTGGATAAATTCTTCCGAAGACCCCTAAAGTATTTCGGATTCCCACCGATAATATATGTGAGCAGCAAAAATGCAACATTCTTTCCAAGAATGTTGCATTTTTTATTTTACCCATTTCTTAGAATACCATTCGATGATTCCTGTCCTGCAACATTTTACTGGTTCCAGCGTTTCAGAGCCCTCCAGGGGCAGATTCTCCTCTCCAATGGAAAAGGCATGGCACAGGATTCCTCCTGCGTCATGCCTTTCGTTATCCTTATGTCTTTCTCTTCTGTATGGAAGCGACAGCCAGAGATTAGCCCAGCAGGGACAGAACGCCCTGGTTCGCCTGGTTGGACTGTGCCAGCATCGCCTGACCGGCCTGCGCCGGAAATCCGCCACGTAGCCCATGTCTCTGGCAAAGTTTTTGGAAGAAACCTCCCCGCTACAGAGCTGTGAGGAATGGTGCCCTGGAGTTCCCCCCACCCTGCGGCCGCCCTGGGCAGACATCAAATCAGGTGGCTCCGCAATGATAACAAGCCTCCTTGTAGGAGGTAAATCCTCTCCGTAGAGCACTTAATGGCCTGTACTTCCATCCATCATGCGGCTGCAGTCGCCGTTCGAGTCTTAGCCATAGTTAAGGGTTGGTGCTGAAATTCGGGATGCGCAGCTCCTGGTACAGCCTTGCACGCGCCGTAGTGTCCAGCACTGCCTGCTTCGCTTCCTCGTCCCTGCCCTGCTCATATAGACGCTCCAGCAGCGAGGA
>NZ_CALPDH010000024.1:0-95006 GCF_943193215.1 Acetatifactor aquisgranensis
TGCTGATAAAATCAAGGTTTCTTGATGCCGGCATATTGGTTTTTATCGTTTTGAGTACTTATAATCCGACTTTAGGGATAGAAAGGAAAAAATATGAATGATTTGGTAATTAAAACAGAGAATTTAACAAAGATTTATGGAGAACAGAAAGCTGTCAAGTCCGTAAACCTGCACGTGAAAAAGGGGCGTATCTATGGGCTGCTTGGACGTAACGGAGCAGGAAAGACAACGATTATGAAAATGATTTTAGGATTGACTTCCATTACATCTGGAGAAGTGCAGGTGTTTGGGAAAAACATCAAAGGACAGGAAAAAAGGATATACCCTCGTATTGGTGCAATCATTGAAACGCCTGGGTTTTATCCGAATCTGACTGGAACGGAAAATCTGGAGATTTTTGCAAAGTTGCGTGGTACATCCCGCCCAGATGCTGTAAAAAATGCGTTAGATGTTGTAGGACTGCCATATCGAGATAAAAAGCTGTTTAGCAAGTATTCTCTTGGCATGAAGCAACGGCTTGGAATTGCAAATGCTATCATGCATGACCCCGAACTGTTGATTCTTGACGAACCGATAAATGGTCTTGACCCGATTGGCATAGCGGAAATCAGAAAATTTTTGCAGGATTTAAGCAAAGAACGAGGGAAAACTATCTTGATTTCCAGTCATATCCTATCAGAGATTGACCTGCTTGCAGATGATATAGGAATCATTCACGAAGGAAACCTGCTGGAAGAAAGCAGCATGGACGAATTGAGAAAGAAAAACCAGAAATATGTTTTATTCCGTGTATCATCTACAGTAACCGCGGCTCGGATTCTGGAGCAGAAATGCGGCGGAGTAAATTATCTTATTGAAGATGATAATGTTATGCGGGTTTATGATACGGACATTGATTTAAGCAGGATAAATCAAGAGTTTATAACGAATAACATTGGTGTTTATGAAAGTAGGGTTTGTGATGAAAGTCTTGAGGATTATTTTAAAGAAATTACTGGAGGTGTTGGCATTGCTTAAAATGTTGGATACAGAGTTTAGAAAGATAAAACGGCAGAAAATATGAACCAAATTTCTCTAATTACCAGATGTCAGCAGCAATATTTGTACTTGCAGTATGCTTGTTTTTTTCTTTGCTCATTATAACTCTTGCAAGGAGGAATCTTTATGATTAATCTGATACAAACTGAATTTTCAAAACTTAAGAGACAGAAGACCATACTTATCATTACGGGAGTATTACTCTTATTTTGGGCAGGTATGGCATTTTGGAATTATCATGTCCCACAAAAGAGCTTCGAAGATTTTTATATGAAATATAGCAGCTATTTAGCTATGCTCCTTCCGTTTCTGTTAGGGCTGCTCTTTATTGAGATATACCATGCGGAATACAAAAACGATACTTTGAAAGAATTGCTGCAAATCCCTGTTTCAATGAACCAACTATTTTATGTAAAAATTCTGTTTTCGTTTTTGGCTGCGGTTATCATTATGTTGCTAAACTGTCTGCTCATTGTAGTTAGTGCTGTTATATGCAGGAGTACGGACATATGCATTTATCAGATTTTGATGCTGATAAGATTCTTTCTGCTTATTGCATTGGCTATGCCATTTACAATGTTTCCTGTGTTTCTGGTAACTGCTTTGACATCAGGAAACACGATTTTTTCAAGTACAGTATGCTTTATCTATTCGTTGTCAGGAATAATCGGGATTTCACAGTTGGCAGGAACGCATCCCTTATCCAGTATGTTAAATATTTTGTTTGGCAATCAACTTTCGTCAATAGCAACGGATGGGAAAAATCTAATATATATCGTAGATGTAATGCTTTTTGTTTTGATAACTGTTGTTTCTGTGAAAGTTTTTTATAAGGTGAAACGTGGAGATAAGTATAAGTAAGAACAAGAGGATTATCGAGTGAGAAAATGGAATAATTTTAAAGAATTTTGTGTTCATGTAATCATGGGAATAGATATTGTCTTGATTGGAATCCTGCTGATACTTATGGAAATATTATTTATGATTATTTCTGCTATTTGGGAAAGTGCGGACAAGATAATCCACAGATTGGAGGTGAAAATATGAAGCGAATATTGTTAGTTGACGATTTCACAGATTTCTTAAAGATTTTAGCACAGGCATTAGAACGAGATTTTGAAGTGCATACTGCAACAGGTGTTTCAGAAGCAATGGCGATAATTGGAGAAATAGAGATGGATTCGATATGTTCTGATTTGGAGATGAAAGATGGAACAGGTTTGGATATATTGGATTCACTGAGGAAAAACCATATAGAAATTCCGTTTATTCTTATGTCTGGAAAAGATGACTGTTTTGAAATTAAAATAGCAAAATGTTATGGTGCTGTCTTTATATCGAAAACTTCTTCTGATTTTCTGACGCAAATTAAAAATAATTGCGATAGAAGCAATTGACTGATTAATTAGTGTGGCGAAAATGTATATGTCTGCCAAATAAAAAAACAGCGTTTTGGCGGGCTGCATCTTCATGCCTGAATAAAAAATGATTTACCCTCTAAACCTGTTTTTGTGTTTGGAGGGATTTTTTATGTTCTTTTTTCGGGCAGTTATCCATCTGCTCATGCAATCGTCACCGCTATAGCTTTCAATTGACTTTTTAAGAATTTCGTAAATCCTCATTTCAATATCGTGTCTCTCTTTGTCGATGACTCCCAAGTCAAAATCTAAATTGCTATTTTCTTTGTACTCTATCAAGAGTTTTTCCAGCATTGTGCGCTTATTTTTTTGCCGCTCATATAAACGATGAAATTCAGTTCATTCTTTTTAGCATACTCTTCAGCATCCCGCAGCGATTTTTTAAAGATTTCTTTTGCCGTCATTGTATATCCTCCTCGTTGTGGTTTATGTATCCCGATGCCCTGTCACGGGCATTTCGTCTTAATTCTCAAAGACTCTTCAGGGGATTTACAGTTGTGAGAAAACTTTCATGTATTCGTATGCCACTTTCCGTGCTGCCCTGTCAACCTTTTCTACTCGTTCCCTTGCAGCTTGTGCTGTTTTGGCTACTTCAGGATTATCAGTATGTCTACTTTCAAAGGCTAAACAATATTTCCAATTACCAGCAAGGGAACTTATCTTCTTTTCGACTGCTGGATGCACGATCATGCTGAATGCCGTATCCATAAGCTTTATAAAATCAGCTTTGGATAGTTCGCAATCGGTGTAGATAGGCTCAATCTCGTTTGTGTATTCGGTGTAGGATATGTAGTTTTCGGTCTTGCCTGACAGTGTGAGGAATTCGCTGTACATCATAGTTTTTTACCTGTCCTTTCGTTTTGTTTGGTTTGTTAGTGTTCTTTGGTTGTTGGTATTTCTACCGATAGGGAAGCGGAGAACTGAATCTCCCACGGCTTGACCGTCACTCCCTGTTGTTGTTGGCCTATCACTTAACCCTTAACACATTGAAGAAGCTGACTTTCTCAAACGGTTTCAGGTCATCTCCCAGGATATCCGCCCATACCCACTAACCAAAGCACATTGACAATTCAATAGACTTTGCATCCTGAATGTGGTATACTCATTACATTGGGAGGTACAAGCGTATGACTGATAGTGAAAAGCTTGATTTGCTTTTAGCCGAAATGCAAGAGATGAAAACGGAAGTAAAGGAAATCAACCAAAGAGTGGCACAACTGGAAAAGAAAGTGGACAGGCTGGCAGTGGAAGAGACTAAAACACAAGGAGAACTGTTCAAAATTGACCGTAAGATTGAAAATGTCTATGGAGTAGCCCTTGACGCACTCGCAGCTACAGCCGAAAACAGGAAATGGCTTGAAACAGGCAGTGGCTCACTGATCTAACTGAAAACCGAATACCAAAAAAAGGATGCAAGGCCTATTGGATTGTCAAAGGCTTTGCATTTTTCATTCATGGAGGTATTCAGGTATGGGAAGATATTTCATCAATGTGAACACGCTGGAACAGCTACGGAGGCAGTACAAGGAGTTGCTTAAGAGGTTTCACCCTGACAACGGTGGATCTGAAGAAATCATGAAAGCTGTAAATGTCGAATATGATAAGCTTTTCAAGGTGCTGAAAGACAGGCACGAAAGCAAGTCGGCAGACGGTCAGGAAGAAACAGACAAAGCAAAGTCAGCCTATAACGCTAACATGTACGACTGGGAGAATGACAAGGCCTTGCGTGAAGTGCTTCAGAAGATAATCAACTTTTCAGGAATCGAGATTGAAATAATGGTATTGGCATAGCGAGGTTTTCAGGAAAAGGAGCCACAAGACGCTGAGCATGGAGGCCATAAGGGACTATTACGGCAGCACTAGAGTCGATACCATGCAGATGGTACTGGAAGCATAGAAGCATGTTACAGAAAATCGTAAAAAATGGGTGTAACCGTTTGATTGGCTACACCCTGGCAATATAAAGAATGGAAATGCCGTAGATACATGATTCAAGGCCATAGGATTGACTTTCACGGCCTTTTTTTACTTGGTTCTGATTATAGCTATATAAATGATTTTGGGGGCAAATTCGGCTTTAAATTGCTTTGGTGTATACTTTATCGGCTTGATAGAAAAGTGGCTAAATGGGGCAAATATCGCTTTGTAAATGGCAGTCTGATTGGCCGTTTTAGGGCATGATTAGCATGGCTGAAAAGGTAGTGCTGCATGTAGCCCAGGTGGGTTTACATTATTTTTTGAATGTTTTGAGTCGGGGAAGCGCCCATCTGTTCATTCTATACATCAGGCCTATTTTTCAGCCCCACCGAACCAGATATATAGGGGTAGGGGGTATGTTTCCATCTAAAATATATAAGTACCTAATGTATACCCTATACCCCTCTAAAAACAGGCTCCTTAATCAGCCAGTTATCAATATAATCCTATCAAAACTCTACCGGCTTGTACTCTCTCATATCCGGAATAAACCTGTCCTCATAAAAGTCAAGAAAGATTCGATAACATTCTTCCTCAGAACACATTTTATAATACAGTCGTGTTCCTTCCTCCTCAATCCCCAATTCTACCTCGATTTCACCATCATGTATACAGGCTTGGACATAGCGGACTTTATTTTGTGCCACAGATGCTGTCAGAATCACAAATTCATCTGGTGTAACGAACATATCCGACAGATAATCCTCGATGTCTACATCCCTGAAATCAGTAAGCTTTCCTTCCTGGTTTTCCAATGTGAATCCTTGTTGGCTCTTCACTTTCTGGAAGACTATTTCTTTATTCTTCTTAAATGGTAACTTCATGTTCTGGCCTCCTGGTGCAGATGACAATCCTTCTTAAGGATTCAAAATACTGATTCATTTGTTGCATGGCAAAAAATATTTACATGGATATCATACCACAAATACATCTTTATTTCTACATATAGTATGAAACCGTAAAAAAATAGGGCATACCAGATAAGTCCCCCTATCCGATATGCCCCTATAAACCGCTTAGATGACATCATGCTTTTTCAGTATCTGTAGATAACCCTCTGCAAGCTTTGGGTTAATCCTGACCAGTCCGCTGATGTTGTCATACATCCTCTGCTGCATCTCCTCCGCTTCTCTCTTTTCCTTCTGTTCCATCTCAGCCGCTTTCACTTTCTCCTTTCATAGTGCTTGCCATCAGATGCTTCCATGGCATCCTTCATTTCTTCCTGTTCCTCAAAAAATGCTTTTACGAACCTTTTGAATTTCCTGTCATCCAGGATAACCTTATCTGCATTGCATGGTTTACGGTGCCTGGGCTTCTTCTTTCTGCTATTGGAAGATTCCTTTTCTTTGCCCTTCTCAGGCGCATCAACCACGATGACACCCATGGCATTATTATCGCTCCGCTCATTCTGGAACGGCTTGAAGTGGACACTGCATCCCCTTTCTATATGCTCGCCGTCAAGATTGGCATGATGGATGAAATAAGTCTTCCTGTCCTCTCCAAGGATGAAGCCGTAGCCCCTATCCTGGAAATATCTCGTTACCTTGCCATACATAGTCTCCTGATCTCCTCCTGTAGATTTTCTGTAGTAATGAAATTGTTGTTTTAAGTTACTGGGATGCAAGGGCGTAGGATACCCCTGTAACGCGCTGTGGTGCCCATATAAGGGCTTTGATGGATGATGTATAGATTTTGTGTGTATTTATGTGTCTGTGGGATTCAGGCACTAAAATAAGCCCACCATCGACTATATTTCTATAATCAATAATGGACTTATTCAGATGTCCAAATATTCTATTTTGTGCCAAACTCTTTTACCGCACCATTACCGCACCATTTATCTATCGAACTATATAGAATTATATGGTGTTTCATACACTTTGAGTTTCCTGCAAACCCTTTATTCATGCTACTTTATAGCAATTCATGGAGTTATATAGAATTACATGAAATCGCTAGTAAAACAACGATTCCTAATTTCATTTTCTCTTTAACCCATCCAGAAAGCCTTATATTTTCAGGCTTCTTCCTTTCTCTATATTTCGCTCATTTTTTCATGCATTTTCATCCGTCATAGCGTAATCACCTGCCCCGCTGCCTCCGGTTCCCTTCCCGCTGCCGCATCTGATTCAGCTCCTCATACAACAGGCAATAGTTCTCATAGCGCATCCTGCTGACGGTGCCCTCCGCCACCGCCGTCTTCACGCCGCAGTCCTTTTCCCCGATATGCGCGCAGCCGCCGAACCGGCAGAATTTCTCACAGGCCGCAAATTCCGGGTAAAAGCCCGCCAGCTGTTCTTTCTCCAAATCGAACAGCCCCAGCGAGCTGAACCCGGGGGTGTCCAGAATATAAGCGCCCTCCCCTATGGCTATCAGTTCAGAATGCCTGGTGGTATGTTTCCCGCGCTCAATCTTCGCGCTGATTTCGCCGGTCTCCATGACCACGCCGCTCTGCAGGCAGTTGATGAGAGAGGACTTCCCCACGCCGCTGGGTCCGGCCACAGCGGTGGTATGTCCGGCCAGCAGGGATTTCAGTTCCTCTATGCCCAGCCCCTGCTTCGCGCTGACCGCCAGAGTGCGGTAGCCGCAGGCATCGTAAATCTTCCTGTGTTCTTTGCTGCTTCCGTCCTCGTCCATGTCCAGCTTGTTGAAACAGATGATGCAGTCGATCCCCTGCTGCCCCATCATAATCAGGAACCGGTCCAGCAGGTTGAAATTCGGCCGGGGTTTGACGATGGCGAAAATCACCAGAGCCTGATCCACATTTGCCACCGCGGGGCGTATCAGTTCACTGTCCCTGGGCAGCAGCCGGCTGATATTGCCCAGCCCCTCTGCCTCGTCCAGCACGTCCATCTCCACCCGGTCGCCCACCAGAGGCTTTCGGTTGTCCTTGCGGAACACGCCCTTCGCCTTGCATTCATATATCCTGTCTTCGCAGCACACATAATAGAATCCCGCGATTCCCTTGATGATTCTTCCCCTCATAATCTCTTTCCGGGCTGACCTCCAAATTTCCATGGCACTGCGGAATCCCGCAAGCTCAAAGCCGCCAGGCCGTCAAATCCGTGCCCGCTACTCCTCCACAAACTCGATTCTTCTGGTAAAGCTTCTCTCCTCCGTGGCGGGCTCCGGAGCAATGGGATTGCCCTCGGAATCCACACCAGGCTCCCCCTCTATAGTCACGGTATAAGTCATAGTGATAGTACCTCCCGAAGCAGTCAGCCCATAATAATTCGCCGCCTGGGGGAAGCTTGCCGTCCTTGTCTCCAAAAGCACATTGCCGTCATCCGTGACCAGCGTAATCAGCACCTCTGTCCCGGACGAGTAATCCGGCGCCTCCTCCACAGAGGGAGCCAGAATGCTGGCATTACATTTATAAGTGACAGCTTTCGGCCCTGTGCTGACCCTGATGTCTATAGTAGTCCCCGGTTCCACATAGGAGCCTTTTGAGTAGCTCTGGTAAAAAATCTTTCCTTCCCCCTGTTCATCGCTGCTCTCATAGGCCACATCCCCAATCTGCAGTCCGGCCTCCTGTATTTCCACTCTGCCGTCTGCCTCCGACTGCCCTATCAGGTTCGGCACCCGGATTTTCTCCTTGCCCTGGCTCACTATGACAGTGATATTGGTCCCCTTTGCCACCTTGGTCTGGGCGGCAGGCACCTGGGAGATGATCAGCCCCTCGGCCACATCGTTGGAGGACGCCTCCTCCCTTGTCACTGTGAATCCCTCGGCAGCAAGTCTGCTCTGCGCCTCCTCATAGGAAATCCCTGTCACCGAGGGCACCTCCACGCCCTGGGGGCCTGCACTTGCCACCAGCTTCACCTTGCTTCCTGCCTCGATTTCTGTACCGGCTTCCACATCCGCGCTGATTACCTTGCCCATCTCCACCTCGTCCGATTCCTCGTAGCCCACCTCAGACTCGATTTCCAGTTCCTTCAGCTCATTCCTGGCCTCTTCCACGCTCTTGCCCCTTACCTCCGGCATCTTCACATATTTTACTTCCGGCGACGGTGTAGGGGACTCTTCCTCCGAAGCAATCAGCGGATTATTCTCCTCTTTCCCGTCGCCGCGGTCTCCGAATACCTTGATGGCCAGAACTACCACAATCACGCAGATGACCACTCCTGCTATCAGGGCGAGAAAAGTAGTCACTTTCTCCATCTTGGGGTTATAATCGTAATCGTCCTCGTCCTCCGGCTCCTCCTCATCCTCATATACGGGCTCGGACTCGGCCCGCAGGCGCATGGACTCCTCTCTGGAATGCCTCTCTTCCATCTCCTCGTAATCCCGCTCATGATAGGCTGTCCGGCGCTTAATCTGCGCCCTCTCGCTGTCCGTAATCTTGCGGGTGCCCGCCTCCATGTCCGGGTCATTCTGCACGATGACCTCCTCCGGATTCATCAGAGACTGCTTCAGATCGGCAATCAGCTCCTGCATGTTCTGGTATCTGCGGTCAGGAGATTTCTGACAGCATTTCATCACGATGCCTTCCACGCTGGCAGGGATTTCCGGGACGAATTCCTTGGGCGAGGGCAGCTCCTCCTGGATATGCTTGATGGCGATGGCCACCGTGGTCTCCCCGTTAAAGGGCACTCTGCCGGTGAGCATCTCGAATATGGTGATGCCCAGGGAATAGATATCGCTCTTCTCATCGCTGTAGCCGCCCCTGGCCTGCTCCGGCGATGTATAGTGGACGGATCCCATCACATTGGAGGTGATGGTATTACTGGTGGCGGCTTTCGCGATGCCGAAATCCGTCACTTTCACCTTTCCGTCCTTTGAAATGATGATGTTCTGCGGCTTGATGTCCCTGTGGATAATGTGATTGTTGTGGGCCGCCTCAATTCCCATGCTGACCTGTATGGCGATGCTGACAGCCTCCTTGAAAGACAGCCTGGCCTTCTTCTCGATATACTTCTTGAGGGTGATGCCCTCCACAAGCTCCATGACTATATAGTAAATGCCGTTCTCCTCGCCAACATCGTACACATTCACGATGTTGGGATGCATCAGCCCGGCCGCCGCCTGGGCTTCTGTACGGAATTTCGACACAAAATTAGCGTTTTCACTGAACTCCTGTTTCAGGACCTTGATGGCCACAAAACGGTTCAGCTTATGACATTTTGCTTTATATACATCTGACATGCCGCCTGTACCGATTTTCTCCAATACCTCATAGCGGTCTCCTATCATCATTCCAATTTTAACCATATACGTTCTCCATTCTAACTATTCGGACAAAACAGGGACTTTCCGCCTGTATTATGCCAGAGGTTCAATCAAAATCACGCTGATATTGTCCTTGCCGCCGTTGTCATTGGCAGCCTCCACCAGCTCCTGCGCCCTTTCCACGATGTCCCGGGCCCCATTCATAATCATCCGTATCTCTTCATCCTCCAGCATATTGGTCAGCCCGTCCGTACACATCAGAACCGTATCCCCCTCTTCCAGGCGCACGGAAAAGAAATCTGCCTTCACCGTATCCTCGGCCCCCACCGCTCTCGTAATGATATTCTTATCCGGGTGGTTCCTCGCTTCCTCCCTGCCGATTCCGCCTCTCTGCACCATTTCCTCTACCCAGGAATGGTCCCTGGTAATCTGCCGTATTCCCCGGCGTCCCACTATATACAGCCTGCTGTCCCCCACATTCGCCACAGACAGGCGGTCCCCCTCACAGGTAGCCGCCACCACCGTAGTCCCCATGCCGGCTAACAGCGAAGACGCTGCCGCCAGCCTGCGTATCCGTGCATTGGCAGAATGTATCGCCCCGTCAAAAATGCGCGCGGCATCCGTCTCCGGCGAATCCGCTATATATTCCACAATCGTCTCCACCGTGACCTTTGACGCGTATTCCCCCGCGTTATGGCCTCCCATGCCGTCCGCCACCAGAAACAGATTGGGCAGACGCCCTATGGGCTGCTCTGACGAATACACGTAATCCTGATTCATTTTCCTCTTCCTGCCGATATTTGTTACGGAAAATGTCTTTAGCACGCTTTATTTCCTCCATATCCCCTGATACACTACTAAAAACGCAAACCCGAAAGCCGGCGCAAGTCCGGCAGAATCCTCTTCACCGGGTTCTGCCACGCGGGATTTAGACTTTCTTAGCCTGCGTCCTTTGCAGACTTGGAAACTCCTGCCGCATTGCGGAGCTGCCCGCAGGCCCCGTCAATATCCCGGCCCATTTCCCTTCTAATACTACCATTAATTCTATTTTTTTCAAGTATATTTTGGAAAGCCCTGATTCTGTCCGCATCCGGCCGGGTGAAATCCCGCTCTTTCACAGGATTCACCGGAATCAGATTGATGTGGCAGCGCAAAGGCCTGGCAAGACGGCAGAGCCTCTCCGCGTCCCGCTCCGAATCATTGACTCCCCTGATCAGACTATACTCCAAAGTAATCCGCCTGCCGGTCTCCTCGAAATAATACGCGCAGGCCTCCATCAGCTCTTCAATCGGATACCGCTTCGCTATGGGCATCAGCTGCATGCGCTTCTCATCCGTGGTGGCATGCAGGGACAGCGCCAGCGTAATCTGCAGTTTCTCCCTGGCCAACAGCTTCATCCGGGGCACAAGGCCGCAGGTAGATACTGTCACATTCCTCTGGCTGATATGAAGCCCGTCCTCATCCGTGAGCATCCGGATGAACGTCAGCAAATTATCGTAATTATCCAGAGGTTCTCCTATGCCCATGACCACCACATTGCTCACCCGCTCCCCTGTCAGTAGCGTGATGGCATAAACCTGATCCAGCATCTCCGCAGGCGTCAGGTTCCGCTCCAGTCCCCCCAGCGTGGAGGCACAGAAACCGCAGCCCATCCGGCAGCCCACCTGGGAGGAGATGCAGACACTGTTGCCGTGCTTATACTGCATCCAGACGCTTTCTACTAAATTTCCGTCCGACAGCTCGAACAGAAACTTTTTCGTGCCGTCGATTTTGGATTCCTGCACGCGGACTGCATGCAGGGCCGTATAGGTATACCGCTGCCTGCACTCCTCCCGCAGGGCCTTGGAGAGGTTCGTCATCCCCTCAAAATCCCTTGCAAGCTTCACATGCATCCACTCGTACATCTGTCTGGCACGAAATCCCTTTTCCCCTATGGAGGTCATCTCTGCCATGAGCTCCGGCAGCGTCAGGGACTTGACATCAATTCTTTTCCTGATTCCTTTATCCATTGTTTTATCCATTTCCTTTTTTCATTTTCTCATGGGTTTATACGCCTGAACCTTGCCAGGAAAAAGCCGTCCGCCTCAAAAAATCCCGGCAGAAGCTGTATACACGCCGCCTCTTCCGCCTCTGTAAGCGGAATGGCAGGCGCTGTCCCGCTTATCTCCAGCTGTGCCGCCATCTGTCTCTTCACGGCAAGAACCTCCTTAGGCAGCACACCCTCCAAAGATACCGGCTCGAACCCAAGGTCTCTTACCAGAAAGCGCACCATAGCCTGATTCTCCCTGCTGTGGATGGTGCAGGTGCTGTAGAGAAGCGTCCCGCCCGGCTTTACATATCCGGCGCTGGCTTTCACAATCTGCCGCTGAAGCTCCTGCAGACTCTCCAGATTCTCCGGCTTTATCCGATATTTGATATCCCTTTTCTTGCCCATGACTCCCAGCCCGGAGCAGGGCACGTCCAGCAGAACCACATCCGCTTTCCCCAAAAGGCTTTCATCCGTACATGTACCGTCAAACAGCTGCAGCTGTATATTTTCAGCTTTCATGCGCTTTGCGTTCTCCGCTATCCTGCCAAGCTTCTCCTCCGACAAATCTCTTGCCAGCACTTTTCCGCGACTGGCTTTCTCGGATGCCAAAATGCTCTTCCCGCCCGGTGCGGCGCAGACATCCACCACAAAATCCGACTCGCCGATTCCTGCCGATTCCACCGCCAGCACTGAACTGATGTCCTGCACCGTGCACAGCCCCTGCCCAAATCCCGCCAGCATTTCCGCTCCCTCCGCATGTTCCACCAGGTACACATACGGCAGATAGGGGCTCTGTCTCAGCGTCATCCCTTTCTCCCTCATGGATGCGCACAGTCTTTCCCGCTCTGCCTCCGGTATTCCAAGGGAAAAGCGCAGGGATACCGGGTGAATCGCCATCAGTCCCCGCAAAATGGTTCTGGTAATCTCCCGGCCATATTCCCTCTGCCACAGCTCCACCAGCCATTCCGGCATGGAATATTTGACGGAATCATGTAAAACAGGGGACGTTATTTCATCCGGCAGGGGGAGATTTCTTATGCCCGTGCACTTCGGGCCTTTTTCTCTGGAAATCCTGCGAAGCACGCCGTTCACAAAGCCTTTCAGGCTCTGGAACCCCCGCCTGGCAGCCAGCTTGCAGGCCTCGTCGCACACGGCGCTGTCAGGCACCGCATCCATGTATACCAGCTGATAGACGCTCATACGCATCAGGCAGCGTATCAGGGGCCGCATCTTATTTACGGGCAGACTGGAATAATGATTCAGATAATAATCCAGCTCCAGTCCCCGCTCCAGCGTCCCCTCTGTCACCCGCTTGATAAAAGCCTTTTCCCGGCCCTCCAGATAGTCATATTTGTCCAATACCGCTTTGATCAGCCTGTGGGAGTAATCCTCCTCCCGCTCCAGGGCAAGCAGTATATCCAGCACAAGTTCCCGCGCGTTCACGCCCACTGTCAGTCTCTCCTTCTATTATTGCCGCCAAAGAGCAGTACCAAACGCAGCAGCTGCAATCCGGCGGAAGCCGTCGCCGCCACATAGGTCATGGCTGCCGCGGTGAGCACCTTTTTACAGCCTTTTGCCTCCTGCGAGGTCAGCAGCCCGTACTGCTCCACTTTCGCCACCGCCCTGGCAGAGGCATTGAACTCCACCGGCAGCGTCACCAGCTGGAACACCACCGCCAGAGAGAATGCCAGGATACCAATCTGAATCAAAGTCTGATTCCAGCTTAAAATCACACCCAGCAAAATCAGGGGCATCCCCAGGCGGCTTGCGATATTCACCACCGGCACCAGAGCCGATCTGATGTTCAGCGGCGCATAGCCCTTTGCGTGCTGAATGGCATGGCCGCATTCATGGGCCGCCACCCCCACCGCCGTCACGGAAGCGTAATTGTAATTCCCCGCGGACAGCCGCACGGTATTGGTGCGGGGGTCATAATGGTCCCCGCTGTTCGAGGGCAGGCATTCCACCTGTACATTGTACAGGCCTTCATTGTTCAGAATCTGTCTGGCCGCCTCGGCCCCTGTCATGTTCCTGACATTGCGCACTCTGCTGTATTTACTCATGGCGCTGTTCACCATGGCGCTGGCGCCCATGCAGATAAGCATACCGATGATTACCAGGATATACGTAGGATCCCAATACATACTTTACCTCCTGTTCCGGCCCCATCTGCGGGGCCTGTCTCCCAGACCACTGTCTTTCCTGCAGGCAAATGCATTCGCCGCTTTTCATCCTGCAGCGTTGCAGACAAGTCACGGAAAATATCTCTGTCACTCTTCTCCCAGGACTTCTCCCGGCCGCATTCTGACTCCAAGCAGGAAATCATGGGCCGTCATCCTCTTTTTCCCCGCTAACTGCAGCTCGCGGATGCGCAGCGCTCCCTGTCCCGCAGCCACAGTCACGGAATCCTTATCCGTCCCCAGGATTTCCCCCGGGGTACGTCCGAAGACGTTCTCTGCCACCGCGGGCTCTGCCCGCCATATCTTCAGCTGCTTCCCCTTATAGCTGGTAAAGGCGCTGGGCCACGGGGTCATGCCGCGGATCAGGCGGTCTATCGCCATGGCATCCCGGGAAAAATCGATTTCCCCCATCTCCTTGCCGATAAGGGGCGCGTAACAGCTTAAGGCATCATCCTGCTTTACCGCTTTCAGTTTCCCCTGTTCCAGCAAGGACAGAGCCTCCACGATGGCCTCGCCGCCCAGCGCCGCCAGTTTGTCGTGGAGCGTTTCATAATTGTCTTCCGCCGAAATCCCGATTTCTTTCTGATAAAGAATGTCCCCGGTATCAATTCCTGCATCCATCTGCATGATAGTGATTCCCGTCCGCTCCTCGCCGTCTATGATGACATGCTGGATAGGGGACGCCCCTCTGTATTTCGGCAGCAGAGAGGCATGAATGTTCAGGCTGCCAAAAGGCGGAATGTCCAGAATCTCCCGGGACAGAATCTGACCGAACGCCGCCACCACGTAAGCCTCCGCCGGAAATCCGCGCAGCTCTTCTATGGCCTCCGGCCGCTTGATCCGCTTCGGCTGCATCACCGGAATACCATGCTCCATGGCACAAGCCTTCACCGGAGGAGGGACCAGCTCGCTGCTCCTCCCCTTAGGCTTATCCGGCTGAGTCACCACCGCCGTAATCTCATGTCCCGCCTCAATCAGGGCCTGCAAAGCCACCGCCGCATAATCCGGCGTCCCCATAAATACAATCTTCATTCCAAAACCTCCCATTCGCCGCAAACCATCAGGACTTCCTACACAAAACAAACTTTCCATCTGCCGCAAACCTGGAAGTTCTTAGCCTGTGTACTTTACAGGCTTAGAACTTCTTCTCACGATTCTTCCTCTACAGCGTCCTGAAGCGGCCCCTCTGCCTTTTCCACATACAGATGCCCGTCCAGATGGTCCAGTTCATGACAGATAGCCCGGGCCAGCAGCTCCGTGCCCTCCACCTCAAATTCCCTCATGTTCACATCCAGCGCCACCGCCTTGACATAATTGGGCCTGGTGACCTGGCCTGTCTTGCCCGGCACGCTCAGGCAGGCCTCCATCCCTGTCTGCTCGCCGCTGCTCTCTACGATTCTGGGATTGATGAGGATATAGGGATCCTCCCCTGTGACGTCTATCACCACGATGCGCTTGAGCACTCCCACCTGGGGAGCCGCAAGGCCTACGCCGTTGGATTCGTACATGGTGTCCAGCATATCCTCGATGAGCTCCTTTGTGCGCGGCGTCATCTCCGTCACCAGCTTGCAGGTCTTCCCAAGTACCTCTTCTCCCATTTCCCGTATGTTCCTGATTGCCATTTTCCTTGTCCCCTCCGATTGTCTCTTTACATTGTATTCATAGGATTGAAATCAAATTGCACCAGTTCGTTTGTGAGCTGGCGTGTTTGTATTTCCTCTTCCAGTAAATCCTTTATCTGTATCAGTTTATCATACTTTGGGCATTTCACATAGAACACAAATCTAAAAATATCATTAATTCTGCCGATGGAGGCCGGCGCAGGACCGATAATCTGCAGCTGTCCGGGCCTTTCGGAGGCGTTTTGGGGAGCATCTGCACATGTCCTCTCTTTCCTATTATCAAAATACCGCCTCGAAATATCCGCTAAATCATTCGCAAGTGTATGGCCCCTCTCCTGGGCTTTGGCAAAAATCTGCACTGCCAGCATATGAGCCGCAGGCGGATATCCCATCATCTCCCGATAGATGATCTCCTCCTTGTAAAAACCCTCATAGTTCTGGGCTGCCGCCTGGACCACTGCGTAATGATCCGGCTGATAGGTCTGGATTACCGCCTCGCCGGGCAGCGTCCCCCTTCCTGCGCGGCCTGCGGCCTGGGCCAGCAGCTGAAAGGTCTTTTCCCCGGCGCGGTAGTCCCCCACGCTTAAGGAGAGATCCGCCGCCAGCACGCCCACCAGCGTCACTTTCGGGAAATCATGTCCTTTCACGATCATCTGGGTGCCGATGAGCACATCCGCCTCCCCGCCCATAAAGGCCGACAGAATTCTCTCATAACTGTCTTTGGTCCGGGTGGTGTCCCCATCCATGCGCAGGGTCCGCACCCCCGGGAACATTTCCCTCAGCTTTTCCTCTATCTGCTGGGTCCCCGCCTTGAAGCCGCTGATATATTTGGATCCGCACTTCGGGCAGTTCTTCGGCTTCGGCTCGTGATAACCGCAGTAATGGCACATCAATATGCCCCTGTCCGCGCCTTTCCCCTCATTATGCTCTGACAGGGACACATCGCAGTGGGGGCATTTCATCACATGGCCGCAGGCCCTGCAGGACACGAAGCCCGCATAGCCTCTCCTGTTCAGGAACAGGATGCTCTGCTCTCCCCTGGAGAGCCTGTCTGCCAGAAGTTCCTGGAGTTTCCTGCTGAAAATGGAGCGGTTCCCCTCTTTCAGCTCCCTGCGCAGATCCACGGTATGGACCTGGGGAAGATGTCCCCCTGTCAGACGCTCTTTCAGGGTAAAAAGCTTATATTCCCCTGTCTCGGCCCGGTAATAGGACTCCAGCGAGGGCGTGGCGGACCCTAACAGCACGCTGGCCCCATGAAGCCTGGCCGCCTCGATGGCAGTCTCCCTGGCGTGGTACTTGGGGGAAGCTTCGCTTTTATAGCTGCCCTCATGCTCCTCGTCCATGATGATCAGTCCGATCTCGGGAAAAGGAGTGAACAATGCCGAGCGGGGGCCGATGATCACATCGATTTCCCCATTTCTGGCCCGTTCGCACTGGTCATATTTTTCCCCGGGAGAAAGGTTGGAATTCAGGATGCTGACCCTGTCGCCGAATCTGTTATAGAAACGCAGGAGCGTCTGGTAAGTCAGCGCGATTTCCGGTATCAGCACGATGGCCTGTCTGCCCCTGTCCACCATCTCCGACACCAGCTGCATATAGACCTCCGTCTTGCCGCTGCCGGTGATGCCGTGGAGCAGATAGATATCGGGGCGGCCTCTGTCAAAGTCCGCCATTATCTCTTCCACGATACGCCTCTGGTCGGCGCTCAAATGCTTTTTCTGCTCCTCCGTGCCGCTAAGCCTGACCGGATTGCGGAGGGTCTGGGTGCTTATGACCCGGACAGCCCCTGTCCTCTCCAGGCTTTTCACTGTCTGGGAAGATACGCCCAGCTTTCCTGTGACCCATTCATAGGGAATGGACTCCTGATTCACCAGTTCCTGCAGAAGCCGCTCCTTGGCCGCCTGTTTCTTTCTTCTGCTCTCTCCCAGCAGAGAGATGATTTCCTCTCTTCCCATGACCCGCTGCAGCGTCCTGTGCTCCAGCTTCTTCACGGAGCGCCTGGCCGGCAGCACTACCTTCAGGGCCTGTATCATGGTGGAACCATAGTTTTTCCGGATCCAGCCGGCCAGCGCGATCATTTTATCCTCCGCGCCTGCGCCGCCCATTTCGACGCCCCGGATTTCCTTTATCTTCCCGGCATCGTATTTGCATACGGTCCCTATGCCCACCACATAGCCCTTTAAAAGCTTATTGCCGTTTCCAAAGGGAATCGTCACGCAGGCCCCTGTCTCCAGCTTGCCCCAAAGCCTTTCAGGGATACGGTATTGGAAAGGCCTGTCCAGTTTCTCGTGAGAGATGTCCACAATGACATCCGCGTACCATTCGCTCACAGCTTTCCCTCCGCCCTCTTTCCGCCCTTTTGCTGCCGCACCGCCTTCATCCGAATCCACGCACAGGCCATGCAAAGCGCACCGCTTGACAGCATCCACAGCATGGCCGCTATCCTCGCTTTTTCCTGCTGTTCCTCTGTAGGCGCTGTCTCAAAAGAACCGCCCAGATACCAGCATAATGCCAGTATGAATCCGAGAAGAAAAATGACAATGCCCATATCGCAGATGAATCGAATTATTCCGGATTTCCTCATCCTTCGCCCTCATTTAAATATGCTCCAATCCCCCGTCCAGCAGCTCCTGAATGATGACCCGCTCGTCCATGGGGTATTTTACGCCCTTGATTTCCTGGTAGTCCTCATGGCCTTTTCCCGCCAGGACAATCAAATCGCCCTCCCGGGCATGGGAAATCACATAGGCGATGGCTTCTTTCCTGTCACAGATCTCCACATATTTCCCTTTTGTCTTTCCGATTCCAGTCTTGATGTCCTCGATGATATCCTGAGGTTCCTCGAATCGCGGATTGTCGGAGGTGATGACCGTGAAGTCCGCCAGATTCCCGCTGACCTCGCCCATCTCATAGCGCCTCTGCCTGGAGCGGTTGCCGCCGCAGCCGAACAGGCATACCAGCCGCCCGGGCCGGTATTCTTTCAGCGTGGACAAAAGGCTCTCCAGAGCCATGGCATTGTGGGCATAGTCAATCAGCAGAGTGAATTTGTCGGAAATCTTCACCCTCTCGATTCGGCCCTTGACTTTCGCTTCCCTCAGGGCGCGCTGGATGTCCGGGACATGCACCTGGAAATGGCGGCAGATGGCAATGGCGCACAGGGCGTTGTATACGCTGAACCGTCCGGGAGCAGGCACATGAGCGTCAAATTCCATCAGGCCCGCCACATGGAAATTCACTCCCAGCTCACCGGGAACATGGACCAGCTCCGGATTTTCCGCGCGGAGCATGCAGTCCGCACCCATGCCATAGGTCTCCAGCTCACAGCTGTGGCCCTTCACCAGTTTCTCGGTATGGGCATCATCGCCGTTCACGATGCCCACGCGGCACTGTCTGAACAGGAGACCTTTACAGGCCATGTATTCCTCGAAGCTCTCATGCTCATCGGGTCCAATGTGGTCTGGCTCCAGATTGGTAAAGATGCCGTAATCGAAAATAAACCCCTGGGTCCTGTGGAGCTTCAGCGCCTGAGAGGACACCTCCATGACCACTGTGTCCAGCCCGGCCTCCACCATCCTGGCGAAATCCTCCTGCAGGAGATAGGATTCCGGCGTGGTGTTCTCCGCATGGGTATGGACATCTCCAATGATGGTCTCTATTGTCCCTATCAGGCCCACGCGGAAACCTGCGTTCTCCAGGATGGACTTCACCAGATAGGCGGTGGTGGTCTTACCCTTGGTGCCAGTGATGCCGACTATTTTCAGTTTTTCGGCCGGGTGTCCGAACCAGGCGGCCGAGATGCAGGCCATGGCGTATCTGGTGTCTTTCACTTTGATTATAGTCACGTCTTTTTCCGCCACTGCATCTGCAGCCCGGGAGACGATCAATACTTTTGCCCCTTTTTCCACCACCTCCGCGGCATAGTCATGGCCGTCGAACTTTGCTCCCTCGATACAGATGAAGAGACAGTCAGGGACAATCTTTCTGGAATCGTAGACGACTGCAGACACCTCTGCGTCGGCGCTGCCCCGGAGACATTCGTAATCTATTTCTTTTAGTAAATCCGTCAGCCTCATATCTTTCCTCCTAATTCGATTTTCCTGTTATAAAATGTTTAAATTTTCTATGATTTGGAAACATTCTTTTCTATTTTACTCTAATTTTGTATTTTCTACCACCCCCATTTTTTATTTGTCTATCTTATTTGCATATATTTTCTCTTCAGAACATTTTCCATTGCAGAAAAGGAGCCTCCGCCCGACAGGATAATACAATTCCGTCTTCGCGTCAACTCCTTTTTTTGCATATTTCTTTTTTGTTGTATTCTGTCGCAGACAATGTCCGGAACTTACATCATGCCGCCCATTCCGCCTGCGCCTGCGGGCATAGCGGGTGTCTCTTCCTTGATGTTGGCCACGACGCTCTCGGTGGTCAGCAGAGTGCTTGCCACGCTGGTAGCGTTCTGCAGGGCGCTTCTGGTCACCTTAGCGGGATCCAGGATGCCTGCCTCAACCATGTTCACATACTCTTCCTTCAGCACGTCGAAGCCTACGCCGGGCTCGGACTCTCTCACCTTGTTGATGATGACGCTGCCCTCAAGGCCTGCGTTCGCAGCGATGTGGTACAGAGGGGACTCCAGAGCCTTCAGGACCAGGCTGGCGCCTGTCTTCTCATCTCCCTCCAGGGTCTCAGCAAGCTTGGCGACTTCCTTGGCAGCATGGATATAAGCGGAACCGCCGCCGCAGATGATGCCCTCTTCCACAGCAGCTCTTGTAGCTGCCAGAGCGTCCTCCATGCGGAGCTTCGCCTCTTTCATCTCGGTCTCGGTAGCAGCGCCTACGCGGATAACAGCAACACCGCCGGCCAGCTTTGCCAGTCTCTCCTGCAGCTTCTCCCTGTCGAAATCGGAAGTGGTCTCTTCAATCTGCTTCTTAATCTGGGCGATGCGGGCCTGGATTTCACTCTTGTCGCCCTCGCCGTCCACGATGACGGTATTCTCTTTCTGAACCTTTACGGACTTGGCATGGCCCAGCATATCCATGGTAGCATCTTTCAGCTCGTACCCTAAATCGGAGCTGATGACGGTACCGCCTGTAAGGATGGCGATATCCTGCAGCATATCCTTCCTCCTGTCGCCGTAGCCGGGGGCCTTTACAGCCACTACATTGAAGGTGCCGCGCAGCTTGTTGACGATCAATGTGGTCAGGGCCTCGCCCTCCACGTCCTCGGCGATGATCAGCAGCTTCGCGCCGGACTGTACGATCTGCTCCAAAATAGGCAGAATCTCCTGAATATTGGAAATCTTCTTATCTGTGATCAGGACACAGGGATTCTCAAGAGTCGCTTCCATCTTGTCCATGTCTGTAGCCATGTAAGCGGAAATATAGCCTCTGTCGAACTGCATGCCTTCCACCAGGTCGAGCTCGGTCTGCATGGTCTTGGACTCTTCGATGGTGATGACGCCGTCTCCGCTGACCTTCTCCATAGCGTCGGCAACCAGCTGTCCTACTTCCTCATCTCCCGCGGAGATAGCGGCGACTCTGGCGATATGCTCCTTGCCGTTCACCTTCTGGCTCATCTTGGAGATGGCTTCCACAG
Organism: Acetatifactor aquisgranensis; assembly: GCF_943193215.1. Taxonomy (NCBI): domain Bacteria; kingdom Bacillati; phylum Bacillota; class Clostridia; order Lachnospirales; family Lachnospiraceae; genus Acetatifactor; species Acetatifactor aquisgranensis. The sequence continues at coordinate 21,029 of NZ_CALPDH010000024.1, forward strand.
CGCACTCGGTGGCTTTCTTCATGCCTTTTCTCAGGATGATGGGGTTGGCGCCTGCTGCCAGGTTCTTGATGCCTGCGTTCACCATTGCCTGGGCCAGAACGGTGGCGGTGGTGGTGCCGTCGCCTGCCACGTCATTGGTCTTGGTAGCCACTTCCTTCACAAGCTGTGCGCCCATGTTCTCAAAAGCGTCCGCCAGCTCGATCTCCTTTGCGATGGTCACGCCGTCGTTGGTGATCAGGGGCGCTCCGAAAGATTTGTCCAGTACTACGTTTCTTCCTTTGGGTCCAAGGGTCACTCTCACGGTGTCGCTGAGCTGATTGACGCCGGACTCTAATGCTGCACGGGCTTCCGCTCCGTATTTGATCTCTTTTGCCATGATAATCATGCCTCCATTTTCTAAATGATTTATTTTTCTGACTTATCTTGCTTCACAACCGGAAGAAACACCGCTGCGTTTCTTCCGACAACTTATACTGCCTAACGATTTCACATGCCGTGAAACCAGACTGCATAACGCTGACTGGTTCAATCACATGATTACATTAGGCAGTATTCAGCGTTATGCAGTATAGAAACCTTTGGCCTGGTGCTTTCAGGCCTTAGATTTCCTTAGTTGTTTATGACTGCCAGGATATCGTTCTGCTTTACTACGATGAACTCTTCCTCGTCAAGCTTCACTTCTGTCCCCGCGTATTTGGAGTAGATCACGTTGTCGCCGGCCTTCACCTCCATCTTAATCTCCTTGCCGTCCACCATGCCGCCGGGGCCTACCGCGACTACCTCTGCCTGCTGGGGCTTCTCCTTGCTCTGTCCGGGAAGGACGATACCGGATTTGGTGGTCTCTTCTGCAACTAACTGTTTTAATACGACTCTGTCACCTAAAGGTACTAATTTCATGATAATTGCCTCCTGTTGTCTTCATTTTTTGTATCCAGGCCTCACGCGTGATTCCTGAGATATATTTGTTAGCACTCTTTTTATTTGAGTGCTAATCGTTAGAACATATGATAGTTTTATATGGAAATCTTTGCAAACATATTCACAGAAATCCAAAAACCTATTTCTCTCTTTTCCTCCTGTTTTCTTTCATTATCTCCTATTTTCTCATTTTCCTCCCTATGTCCTGATTTAATATTTATTTTAGAAATCCATTATTTTTTCCGCCTTTTTCGCCGATATATCTTATAACAAAATAAATGGCACTGTTGAAATACACATCCAAGGAGGGATTAACGCAGCAAACGGAATTCAAAGCTATTTCAAAGTGTATCCTGTTCAGATGGTATCCGGCGTATCAAAGCCCAGAAGGGAACATGAGGGCTCCAGGCAGAGAGATTCCCGGTCTTCAAAGCCCGCGGCTTTCAGCGCCATCCTCGAAGAGACCGCTCCGGAGAATTGTCCGAGTGAATGCTATATCGTGACTTATGACAGGCAGAGCAGGCTCCGGACTTATTCTTACCAGCAGTCCAGAGAGTATACCTTTTGAGCATGCGCCCCACAGGCGCAGAGGAAACCGGCATATGTCTTGTGCATATGCCGGTTTCTTTATATCAACCCTGTATCAATCATATTCTCCTGCCCCCGGGCAACTAGCACTTAATCTCCAGATATCCCAGCAGCTTGGACATGTCATACTCTTCCAGCACTCCCAGGTTGGAATCGTAGAATTTCCCGTCGAAATGCACCAGGTAATGGCAGAAGCGCCCCATCTTCTCCATCATGATACAGCATTTCGGCAGCACGGTATCACGGCCTTCCGTATAATTAATGACGTCGGCATGGTCGATTCCATAATAGTTCAGCGCGGAAATCATCATTCCCATGGTGGCCTGCCACTCCCTGCAGTCCATGACGCTGATTACCTCCGCTATGGTATTCCCCGCCAGCATGGCCACGCAGGACTGGCCGCAGAGCCCGTCCTCCGGCTGAATGATGACGTTAATGCCGTCTATCCTGCGGATCGGATTCTCAAAGCTGTAGGGGCTGTTCTGATCCATCCGGATCAGAGAACCGGATATATGGAGCAGGATTTTGTGGGGCACCCCCAGCTCCACGCTCACCGCGTCGTCGTCACCGATATGAATCTCGTAATTCCCTTTCTCTATGGGAAGCAGCTCACACTCGATAATCTTGTTGTCCAGAATCACCTCCGCCTGGATGAGATCCCGCTGCTTGCAGACCTCCCACACATTGAAAGGAATCTGAATCATATAGCCTTTGTCCTTCTTCTCTACCACCGATTGAAAGAAATACCTCATAGGTTACCTCCGTCCCGTTTTTTCTTACCAGAATCTATAGCAGAAACCAAAAGATGATTCTGTTATCATGCATTATAACAAAATCCGCGTCATCTTAAAACACTTTTTCGATAAGTTAAAAATTTGACAATCTTTCGGCTCACCCGCTCCGCCTGGCCTGGGAAGGGGAAATCCCGTACCGCTTCTTGAACAGCTTGCTGAAATGGTACGCATCGTCATATCCCACCCGGGCGGCCACTTCCTGGATGCTCCCCTCATACCCGCCCTCCAGCAGTTCTTTTGCCTTCTCCAGCCGGATGTTGATCAGATGCCTGATTGGCGCGTTTCCCGTCTCGTTTTTGAAAATCCGTGAAATATAAAACGGGCTTAAGTACATATTCTCCGCGATCTGATCCAGGGAAATCTTCTCGCTGTAATGGTCCTCGATGTAGCTTATGATCTGCTCCACCACATACTTCCTGTTGGCAGACTCGAAAGCGCAGCCTTTGGGCCTCTCCATAGGCTCGCACTGCTCCCTTATGATCAAGAGCAGAAGCTGTACCAGATAGGACTTCATCATGAAATACCGTCCCTGCCTGCGCACGGCGTTTTCCGCCTCCATGGAGGAACAGATCTTCAGGAACCTCTGGCGCAGTTCCCCTGCGGTATGCAGGATGTATTCCCCGCCCGGAAGCGGGAGAAAATTGTCCTGGCAGCCTGTGATCCTGATATCGGAAAAGCCCACGAAAAACTCCGTAGACGGCACTTCCGCCTCCGGGCAGCTCAGGGCCTGATGCCTGACACCGGGATTTAAAATGAGCAGGTCTCCCTCCTGCACCAGATAAATCTTGTCCTCAATGCGATACTTCCCCTCCCCGGCAAAGATATACGCTATCTCCAGATAATCATGGCTCCTGTATTCGCTGGGCTCCATATCTTTTTGTCTGATCCCCTTCCATATAAATAGGAAAGTAGGGTTCATCTCGTCTATGGAAATTTCTCTCATCTGCTGATTTTCCATCTTCACACCTATATCCTGTCTTTCTGCTTTCTGCGGGGCTCCACCTACTGGTTCCCGATTAATCCTGTTTCCTTATTTTACCCTTTTTGGGTTCAAAAGTAAAACAATTTTTCACTTTCTTTCCGGGTACAAAATTTTCCATCAAGGGTGCAAGATACTCCATTTCTTTTTGTATTCCAAAAAGTACAATGTACCATAAGCCCGAAACATTGACCGGGCGGAAGGAATGTAAAAACAACCTAGAAGACACATTCCAGGGAGGATTTGCGTATGACACCTATGAAATGGTTCTATGGCTTCTTGAAGAAGTACCGGAAACTGATGATCAGCGGCCTGTTCCTGACCACGATCATCGCGGCTCTGTCCATCGTCAACCCCTACATATCGGGCATCATGGTGGACGACGTCATCGTGGCAGGCAATTATGACCTGCTGCCGAAGCTGATCGGGTGCCTGGTGGCGATCACGCTGGTGACCTGCGTACTGCGCTTTCTGTACCTGCTCATGTTCGAGACAGCCTCTCAGGGCGTCCTCTACGACATGCGCAGCACCGTGTACCGCAAGCTTCTGGAGGAAGACCTGAACTTCTACAACAAGAAGCGCACAGGCGACCTGATGAGCCGCCAGACAGGAGATATGGACGCCATCCGGCATTTCGTGGCGGGCATCATCTACTCCGTCTACCAGAACGTACTGCTGTTCGCTTTCGCTCTGGTGATGATTTTCACGGTGAGCCCGAAGCTGGCTCTGTGCATGCTGGTGGTGCTGCCTTTCACGGCCATCTCCACTTTCATGCAGTCCAAAGAGGTGAAGCCCGCTTTCCAGCGTAACCGCGACTGCTTCTCCTCGCTGAACGCTTTCGTCCAGGAGAATATCAGCGGCAACCGGGTGGTAAAGGCTTTCGCCAAGGAAGAATACGAAAAAGGAAAATTCCAGGTTGAGAACGACAGATTCCGGGACGCCCAGATAAAGGGTTCCAGGGTGTGGATGAAATATGTGCCCATCTTCGAAATCCTGGCCTATGCCCTGACCGTGGTGCTGATGCTCTACGGCGGGTACATGGTCATCCAGGGGGAAGTCACTCTGGGAGACCTGGTCAAGGTCAACGGGTATCTGTGGATGCTGAACTCGCCGCTGCGCATGGCCGGTTGGTGGGTAAATGATATCCAGAATTTCGTTACATCCGTAGAGAAGATTTACGCTACCTACAGCGAGGAGCCCAAAGTGCGCACTCCCCGCTTCGCCCCGACACAGAAACCGGAAGCGGAATTCGACTATTCCCATGAGAAGATACGCGGGGAAGTGGAATTCCGGGACGTGTCCTACAGCGCGGACGACGAGGATATCGTAAAGGATATCAGCTTTAAGGTAGAGGCCGGACAGACCGTGGGCATCATCGGCTCCACCGGCTCCGGAAAGTCCACGCTGATGAACCTGCTGTGCCGGTTTTACGACGCCACCACCGGGCAGGTGCTGGTGAACGGAACGGACGTTCGGGACATGGACCTCTACAATCTGCGGGACAATATCGGCATGGCCATGCAGGATGTGTTCCTCTTCTCCGACACGGTGGAGGGCAACATCGCCTACGGCAGGCCCGACTGCAGCTTCGATCAGGTGAAGAAAGCCGCCATCATGGCGGATGCCAACCACTTCATCAAATCCATGCCGGACGGCTATGACACCATCGTGGGCGAGCGGGGCATGGGCCTCTCCGGCGGCCAGAAGCAGAGGATTTCCCTGGCCAGGGCCCTTTTGAAAGACCCCTCCATCCTGATCCTGGACGATACCACTTCCGCCGTGGACATGGAGACGGAGAGCTATATCCAGAAACAGTTGAAGAGCATCAAGGAGGGCTGCACGGTATTCATCATCGCCTACCGCATCTCTTCCATTAAAGACGCCGACCTGATCCTGGTCATGGACGAGGGACGCATCATCGAGCGGGGCACCCACAGCGAGCTGCTGGCAATGGACGGCTACTATGCCAAGGCTTTCCACAACCAGTACGGTGAGATTCCCGAGGAACTGCTGCAGAAAAAGAGCATTGCTTAAAAAGGAGTAAATCATGGCACGCAATCGATATGATATGGACGAAGTGTTGGAAGACAGCTTTGACGTCGGACAGCTGAAACGTCTGGGAGCCTATGTCTCCCCTTATAAGAAAAAAATGGCGGTGGTCATCGCCCTGATGCTCAGCGCCTCCGCCGCCACCATGCTGGTGCCCATTTTCTTTCAGAGGATCATGGACATCTATATCCCCGAAAAGGATATGAGGGGGATATGGATTGTCAGCCTCCTGACGCTGGCGGTAGCCGCCTATTCCGGCATCGCCATGCGCTTCAAGATCAAGATCATGAGCACGGTGGGCCAGAACATCATACACGCCATCCGCACGGATATCTTCAACCACCTGCAGGAGCTGCCTTTCTCCTACTATGACGACAGGCCCCACGGCAAGATACAGGTGCGCGTGGTGAACTATGTGAACAGCTTGAGCGACCTGTTGAGCAATGGTATCGTGAATACCATCACGGACCTGTGCAACCTGTTCTTCATCATCTTTTTCATGCTCTTCTGCGATCCGAGACTGACCCTTGTGTGCCTCTGCGGCCTGCCGCTGCTGGCCCTGGTGATTGTCTTCATCAAGAAGAAGCAGAGAAAGGCCTGGCAGATTCAGTCCAACAAGCAGAGCAATCTGACCGCCTATATCGCTGAGAGCATCAACGGTATCCGGGTCACCCAGTCCTTTGTCCGCGAGAATGAGAACAACCATATCTTCAACAACTTAAGCGGCAACTACAAAAAGGCCTGGATGCATGCGGTCAAGTTCAACTTTACCTTAGGCCCCAGCGTGGACATGATTTCCGTCATCACCACCTCCTTCATCTACGTGCTGGGCATCCGCTGGATCCTGGCTCCGGACGCCACGCTGACGGTAGGTGTGCTGATTGCTTTCACCTCCTACATCGGGCGCTTCTGGGCCCCGATCAATACGCTGGCCAACTTCTACAACTCGCTGCTGACCGCCATCTCCTACCTGGAGCGCATCTTCGAAACCATCGATGAGCCCGTTCTGGTAAAGGACGCGGAGGGCGCTGCCGAGATGCCTCCCATCAGGGGCCAGGTGGAGTTCAAAGACGTGTGCTTCAGCTATGAGGCGGGTCATCGGATCCTTGACAACATCAACTTCACCGCTAAGCAGGGGCAGACCTACGCTTTCGTAGGCCCCACCGGCGCCGGCAAGTCCACCATCGTGAACCTGATCTCCCGGTTCTACAATGTGGATTCCGGACAGGTGCTCATAGACGGCACGGACATCTCCACCGTGACCATCCGCTCCCTGCGGACCCAGATGGGCGTGATGATGCAGGACAGCTTCATCTTCTCCGGCACCATCATGGACAACATCCGCTACGGCAACCTGGAGGCTACCGACGAGCAGGTCATACAAGCCGCCAAGACCGTGTGCGCCCATGACTTCATCTCTCAGATGGAGAACGGCTATTACACGGAGGTAAACGAGCGGGGAAGCAGGCTCTCCGCAGGGCAGAGGCAGCTGATTTCCTTTGCCAGGGCATTGCTGGCCGACCCGAAGATCCTGATACTGGACGAAGCCACCTCCAGCATCGACACGGAGACGGAGATCCTGCTGCAGAAAGGCCTGAACGAGCTGCTGAAAGGGCGTACTTCCTTTATCATCGCCCACAGGCTCTCCACCATCAAGAACGCGGACTGCATCATGTACATCGACAAGGGAGGCATCCTGGAGCGGGGCACCCATGACGAGCTGGTGGCCCAGAAAGGCGCTTACTATGAGCTGTACATGTCACAGTATGACTTCCTGACCCAGGAGGCTGCGGGGGGACAGAGCCAGATGCCCCTGAAGTTCGAGACTGCCCAGTACACTGGTGCATGAATTCCCAAGCAATCATTGCTCGATGTCCGCGCCTGGCCCCATATAGCATTAATCACATAAAAGCTGCAGCCGGAACCGGGATTCCATCCCCATTCCGGCTGCTTTCTTTACGGGAAATACCACTATGCATTTGTCTTCATTCTAACCCTACAGCTTCCTGACCTGCACCGCCAGAGCCTCCCTGTCCGCGCACCCCGCCTTCTCCAGGATATGGGTCATATGCTTCTTCACAGTCCCCTCCGCGATGTACAGCTCCTTTCCGATCTCCCGGTTGCTCATGCCGCCTGCCGCCAGCCTGGCCACCTCCGACTCCCTGTCCGTAAGCCCCATGGCCCTGAGCCCAAAGTACACTCTCTGGCCGTCCGCCTCCGCCCGTTCCGCCTCGCTGTCCTGGGGCTCCTCCATGTAGGAGATCAGCATCCGCTCCAGCCTGAACTTCACAGGCATCAGCAGAAGAATGAGAACCGCCGTAAACAGGATGTCGCCGCTCATCATTACCGTAAGGAGAGAGACTACCGTGACAAACATATCCGCATTTCCCAGCATGTTTGCGGAAAACCCGTCGGCGAGCATATCCATAATATTCATCAGGAATGTGATGATACAGGCTACCACAGCCGCCTTCTCCACACACCGGACCGCCTCCACAGACCTCCGCAGCTCCATCCTGGAGCATCCCTTCCCTTTCCTGGCAAAGGCTCTTGCAAATCCCCGGAAGAAATCCTTCACCATTCCGGCCTGGTACAGAATCAGTACAATGATACAAACCTGGAGCATAGGAACCCATACGTCGCAATAGCGGATAATTTTCCACACTCTGCGGGGCCCTCCATATATCGCCAGACCTAAGTACAGAATCCAGGCAATCCCCAGCGCTGACCATAACCATCTGCATCTCAGTACCTTCCCTAATTTCTTCAGAAATTTTTTCATCTCGCTTCCACCTTCCCTCTTATTCCAGTTCCGCGTCTGCCCCGCCAGCACCCGGGCGTTGGCAGACGCTGTTTTCATTTTACCAGGCATGGCAGCCCGGCCTCCGCCCTTCCCGAAACAGGTCAGAGCACAACCATCTGCAGATGCCCTCATTTTACCGAAAGCGCCCTGCATTCTGCAAGATGATTTCCCATACCACCCTTGAAAAAGGGGGTGGTATCCTTCTACCACCCCCGTCATTCCGCTATTTATACTGCTTAACAGTTATAATTTCCGAGTAACCGGACTGCACCCTCAGGAATTTACCGGCGCTCCTCCGGTCCCTTAAATCCCCAGCAGCATAGTGGCGAACCGAAAGTACACCAACAGCGACAAAGCGTCCACAATCGTCGTGATGAACGGGCTGGCCATCACCGCCGGGTCGAATCCGAGCCGCTTGGCCCCGATGGGCAGCAGGCACCCCACCACCATGGCCATCAGCACCGCCGCCACCAGTGTCAGGCACACCGTAAAGGCCACCAGTATCCCCACCCGGTCGAACAGCATCAGCTTGGCGAAATTCGCTATCGCCAGCGTCCCGCCGCAGAGAACGGCCACCCTGATCTCTTTCCACACCACTCTGGGCACATCGCGATAGGTGATTTCCCCCAGGGAAAGCCCGCGGATGATGGTCACGCTGGCCTGGCCGCCCGCATTCCCCCCTGTGTCCATCAGCATGGGAATGAACACCGTCAGCACCGCGCATACGCTCAATGCGTCCTCAAAGGAAGCGATGATCGCCCCTGTAAAGGTGGCCGACACCATCAGCAGCAGCAGCCAGGGAATCCTTTTTTTGAAAGTCTCCCCCACCGTCGTCCGCATGTAGGGCTTGTCGCTGGGCACGATAGCCGCCATCTTCTCCATGTCCTCCGTGGTCTCCTCCTCCATGATGTCAACGATGTCGTCCACCGTGATGATGCCCACCAGACGGTTCTCGTTGTCCACCACGGGCATGGCGATGAAGTCGTATTTCTTGAATTTCTCCGCCACCTGCTCCTGATCCATCAGGGTATTGACGGAAATCACGTTCTCATGCATGATATCGGCGATGATCTCGTCCCCCTGGCTCAGCAGCAGATAACGCAGGGCCACTGTCCCCACCAGCTCCCGCCTGGCGTCCAGCACATAGCAGATATTGATAGTCTCGCTGTCCAGCCCCACGGCCCGGATGCGCTCAATGGCCTGATCCACCGTCAGGCTCTCCTTCAGGGACACATACTCCACCGTCATGATGCTGCCCGCAGAGTCCTCCGGATACCGCAGCAGCTGATTCAGGGCCTGCCTGGTCTCAGGGTTCGCGTTGGCCAGAAGCCGCTCCACCACGTTGGCAGGCATTTCCTCCAGCAGATCAGCCGCGTCGTCCGCCATCAGATTGTCGATGACATTGCCCGCCTCTCTGTCGGACAGGGAGTTGATGATCGCCTCCTGGCTGTCCACCTCCAGATAGGAAAACACATCCGCCGCCAAATCCTTTGGCAGGATACGGTACACTTTCAGCCGCTCTTCTTCCTCCAGCTCTTCCATGAGGAAAGCGATGTCCGCTTCATTGAGCTCGGCAAGAAATTGACGGATATTCGTATACTTCTTGGCGGCAAGAAGTCGCTTAAGTTCTTCTAACTCGATTCTTCTCTCCATAGCATTTCTCCTTATGTGGTTTTAATATTGGCTGGCTACTTCGACCAGGAAGAGGGTTGTCGCTGTTCATTTTCTGACTCTTCATATTATAACCACCACCTTTCGAAATGCTGTACTTTTCAGAACCTTCCGCGGCTCCCGGGACCTGCGCCGCTCTTTTTATTTTAACCTCAGCCTGTTTCTTTGTCAATGTAATAAATTTCTTTGAGCCCCTCCGGCTTCGCCCGGCCGCTGGTGGCATCTGCCATTTCTTTCCGCAAAGCCTCCAGCGCCTCGGCCGGGACGTTCAGGCGCAGGGCCGCCTTTTCCCCATAGTCCGCGGAAAGCGGCTCTATCCCGGCATTCCCCAGCAGGTACAGAAGCTTTCCCACATCTCCGTAGTCCGCCTCCACCGTCATCTCGTACCCATGGCGCATCCTGCCCGTGACGCAGTTTCGCAGCCCTTCCTTCACCGCCTGGGTATAAGCCCGGACCAGGCCCCCGGTGCCTAACAGCACGCCGCCGAAATACCTGGTGACCACCACCGCCACATTGCGGATGCCCTCTCCCGTCAGCACCTCCAGCATGGGCCGTCCCGCCGTGCCGGAGGGCTCCCCGTCGTCGCTGCAGCGGGTCAGTTCTCCCCTGGCCCCGATCACAAAAGCGTAACAATTATGCCTGGCATCCCAGTACTTCTTCTTCATCTCCTCCAGGAAGCCCAGCGCCTCCTCCTCGCTCTCACATTTGCGCAGCGTGGCGATGAAGCGGGACTTCTTCTCCACATACTCCCCCTGGCCGCCCTCAAGGAGCACCCGGCAGGAAGTCTCTTTTTCCTTATTTTTATCCATATGTTTCCCATCCAATTCTTTTCTGATTCCTGCCTTTAGGATAGCATAATTTGTCCAAAATGTGAAACAATTATTAAGAAGAAAAAGAAAACCTTTATTTACATAGTATTTTTTGGTATAATAGGATTTGATTATAGGTTTCCAAAGACTGTCCCTGTAATCGATACAAATACGCGTGTGACCCGGATTATCGGGATCAAAACCGATAATTACATGCGTCTCATCAGAAAGGCGAATCAAATGAATTATGGAAAAAGAGGTGTCCGGGCCAAACAGAGGGCACTTAACGCTAAGTCAAAGAAATGGAGCAGAAAGCTGGCGCTGACTTTGGTGAAGCTGAGCCTGGCGGCAGTCATCGGCGTGGTCATCTGCTGTGTTTCCGCCGGTATAGGCGCTTTCAAAGGCATCCTGGCCTCCACCCCGCGGATTCATTTAAGCGATGTTGTCGCCACAGGCGAAGCCACCATCGTGTACGACTGCGAAGGCAATGAAATCGACCAGTATGTCAGCATGAACTCCAACCGTATCCAGATCAACAACATGGACCTTATCCCGAAGCATCTGGGCGAGGCTTTCGTGGCGCTGGAGGATGAGCGTTTCTACCAGCATAACGGCATCGACATCCAGGGAATCGTCCGTGCCGGCTGGCATTTCGTAGAGTCCATGGGCAAGAAAAAGGAAGGCGCCAGCACGATTACCCAGCAGCTTCTGAAGAACACTATCTTCACCACCTGGACCGAAGAAGACGGCAATATGATTAAAATGGTCAAACGTAAGATCCAGGAGCAGAATCTGGCTCTGGCCATCTCCAAGGAATTCTCCAAGGAAGATGTGCTGCTGCGCTATATGAATGCTATCAATCTGGGCCAGAACACCCTGGGCGTGGAATCCGCCTCCCAGCGGTATTTCGGCAAATCCTGCAGCGATCTGACACTGTCGGAATGCGCCGTCATCGCCTCCATCACCCAGAATCCCACCGGTTTCAATCCCATTCATTTCCCCAAAGCGAATGCCGGCCGCCGGAAAGACTGTCTGGACAATATGCTGGAGCTGGGCTTTATCACGGATGAGGAATATGAGGAAGCCATGGCGGATACAGATGCCGTATACGACCGCATCAAGCTGCATGACATCGATTTCCAGACCACTACCAATACTACTGCGGGCTCCTATTTCTCGGATGCCGTGTACGAACAGGTGCGGGACGATCTGGTCAATATCGCAGGATACAGCGAGTCTATGGCAGAGACCCTGCTGACTTCCGGCGGCCTGCGTATCGAGTCCACCATGGATCCTACTATCCAGGCCATAGCCGACGAGGAATTCTCCAATCCGGAAAATTATCCGGAAAACGTGTACTGGTATCTGAATTACGCCCTCACTGTGTACGGTGCAAACGAGGAACAGTACAACTTCAGCAAGGAAAATATGATGACCTGGTTCCAGGATAACCTGGACAAAGGCTTTAACCTTATATTCAGCTCCCAGGATGCGGCTTATGAAGCCATCGAAACCTACCGCACGGCTGTGCTGGCTGATTTGGGCATAGCCGACAGAGAGGACAATTATGTCGAGACAATCTCCATGACCGCAGAGCCGCAGGCCGCGATGACCATCCAGGACCAGTCCACCGGTTATGTAGTAGCCATCGTAGGCGGGCGCGGCGCCAAGGAAGGACGGCGTACCCTGAACAGGGCCACCGATGCCAAACGCTCTCCAGGTTCCACATTTAAGGTGCTGGCTGCTTTCGCTCCCGCTCTCGACAGCGCGGGGCAGACACTGGCCACCACTTATATGGACGCGCCGTTCAACTTCAGTGACGGTACTCCTGTCAAGAACTGGTACAGCGGCTACCGCGGCATCAACTCCATCCGGGAAGCCATACGGGAATCCCTGAATATCATAGCCACCAAGACAGAGACTGTCATCACGCCCCAGCTTGGTTATGATTATCTCTTGAATTTCGGCTTCACGACTTTGACAGACGGCGTGTGGCTCAGGGACTCCAATGGCGAGGAACGGTTCTACACAGATATCAACCAGACATTGGCTTTAGGAGGGCTGACTTTCGGAGTGACCCCTTATGAACTGACTGCCGCTTATGCAGCCATCGCCAACATGGGGGCCTATGTGGAGCCAAAACTCTACACCAGGGTCACCAATACGGACGGCGATATCCTTTTGGACAATACCAATCCCACCTCCAGGCAGGTCATCAAGGAGACCACTGCTTTCCTGCTGACAGATGCCATGGTGGACGTGGTAAAAGGAGGCGGCACCGGGGCCAGCTGTAACTTCAGCAATGCTATGGCCATCGCCGGAAAAACCGGTACATCCAATGACTATCATGATGTATGGTTCGCCGGTTTCACCCCTTATTACACTTGCAGCGTATGGACAGGCTATGACAATAATGTGGGCCTGCGCACCACAAATCCCGGAAAGGAATCCGACCTGGCGAAGATTCTCTGGACAGCTATCATGAGCCGCATCCACGAGAACCTGCCCGATGAGAAGTTCACCACACCCCAGGGCATCGTCCGCGCTGAAGTATGCATCGAATCAGGCCTGCTGCCCATCCCTGGTGTCTGCACGGCCACACGTGGTGAATATTTTGCCGCGGGAACCGTTCCTACGGATCCATGCAACATACATTATGTGGGAGATATCTGTCATTATGACCTGCTGCCCGCAAGCCCTGAGTGTCCGATGAAAATACCCGGTGCGCTGGATCTGCCGTTCCAGGAGGATCCGGCCCTGCTGCAGGGTTCCTCTGGTGTCACGCAGCCGCTTGGTCCTGATGGACAACCGCTGCCATACGGCTCTGATACCCCTCACTGCCAGCATGATGCCGCATTCTTTGCGAATCCGGACTACGAGGCAATCCTGGCACAGCAGGAATGGGCCGCCAACGAACGCGATATACAGAATGCGCTGCAGGATGCCGGCTTAGAAGACACAGAATAACTTCCCTGAAATACCGCTCAAAGCCATGACGTTTCCACATGTGTCATGGCTTTTTGCCAGGCTGCATCTTTTCTTATATACTTGCATATAAATGTCGAATTATGATATAATATTGGCACGGAAAACATCTTGTTCTTTTCTTAAATTTAAGGTACACAAAGGCGTATATAGTTATGAGATAATAAGTATCAGCATACACCAAGGAGGTCAATCATGGAACAGCCATTATATACTTCAGTGAAAGTGAACAATGAAATAGAGTTATGCGAAGTCGCAGACTTGGAATGCAAGCAGCTTATCGAAAAGGCTCTCCTGAGCAAACGCATTTCCTATTATATCCGCTGGCCCAAGTCCTCTATCTTTCATCTCAGCAAAAGCAACTGTATCATATGCGTGAACGACAGTTCAAGGGAGATTGCCGAAGATATGGTCCGTTCCATTTGTGAGGAAAAGGGCTATTCCGTAAAATTTCTGATGCGCAAATCCCAGAACCAATATCTGTAAAGAACGATTTTTTATAAAATAACCAAAGCGAGGACACATATGAATTCCATAAAACTTTCCAGACTACGCGCAAAGCACATCGTGATTGGCCTACAAATCATTATTCTTCTAATCGCTGCCAGCAGCTGGCTTCTTAACCGCGGCAATGCTTACAGCAAAAACTTTACAGTTGACGACTATCTTCTCGCAGAAAACGCAATAATAGACGGCACGTTGATTTCCATGGATGATTCCTCAGGAAGTCAAGGAGTTTTTTTGTCCACGCCTTCGCTCAGTCTGAGTAAAGGCGTCTATCAGATACAGATTGATTATGCTGTGAATTGTCCTGGAAATTCCGTATCTGTCAGCTCCGGTCTGGGAAGTCTGGAAATGAAGTGCCCTTCTCTTGAGCTGGATTCCACCTGTTATACCCAAACTATGGTTTTAGATATTTCCCGTAGTGTAGATGATGCTGTTATTCATGTCTCTTTTTCCGGGAATGGCTATATCCGTATAAGTAATATCGGGATTTATGAAACCAGTTCCCTTTACAAAAAGAATTTTTTCTATGCTTTCCTACTATGCGTGCTCATCAATCTGGGCTATTTTTTTCTACGCTCTGATATCAGGATCAGAAAAATCATTTTGGCTCTGGCCGGTATCTTTGGGATATCCTGTTATCCGCTCTATACCGATTTTCTCATGGCCGGCCATGATATTTTGTTTCATTTGATAAGAATCGACGCCATCAGCCAGGGCCTTTCCCTTGGCACTTTTCCTGTAAAGCTCCATCCTCTATGGGCCAATGGATATGGCTATGCAGTGGGAATATTTTACGGCGATGCCTTCCTGTATTTCCCTGCTTTCCTCCGCATACTCGGTTTTTCCATTCAGGCTTCCTACAAATTTTTTGTAGCATTCATAAATCTGGGAACTGTCCTGATTGGCTATTATTCTTTCCGCAAGATGTTCTCGGATGAGAAAATTGCCCTGTTAGGTTGTCTGGCCTATACGCTGGCCCCCTATCGTCTCATGGACGTGTACACAAGAGCAGCGGTAGGAGAATATTGTGCCATGATGGTCCTCCCACTGATATTATGTGGATTTTACTTGGTTTTTCAGGACAGCAGAAAGGAAAATTGGTGGAAGCATTCCATTCTCATCGCCTTTGGGCTCACCGGGTCGATTCAGTCTCATGTGCTAAGCACTCTCATCGTAGGGCTTTTCATCATATTGACCTGCCTGATACTTATAAAACGCGTTTTCAGGAAATATGTGTTCCGTTCTTTGGTCACTGCCGCTGCACTGGCCATTCTTCTCAACTTGAATTTTATTGTTCCGTTCCTCGATTTTTATACGGAGGATATCATGGTTAATTCTCCAGAATGGTCAGGCGCTCCGCGTGGCTCCTTTCAGACAGGCGGACTATTTCCAATACAGCTGTTCGCGCTATTCCAAAAAGGTACCGGCAGCGCCTGGTCCACATCAGCCGGAATTGCCACAGAACCTACTTTCGGCGTCGGTATCCTGATGACGATTGGCCTGTTTGTATTTATCTATCTCCTCTGCATCCATAAGAAAGATTGCCAAAAAGACCGCAACTATATTCCAGCAATCCTGTGCGCACTGTTTGGCGTTCTCTCACTATATATGGCTACCTGCTATTTCCCATGGGATGCCCTTATATCTATAAATGAGGGCATCGAAAAAATCATTCTGACCCTGCAGTTCCCATGGAGAATGCTCATGCCCGCCACGATACTGCTGGTATTCGTTGTATGCTATTCCTTTCATATAGGCAAAAAGGTATGGGGGAACTGCCAAAATTATCTTCTCGCCGGCATCTTTCTCCTGATATTAAGCTGTGGATGGTATTTTTACGATTTCTCGTTTTCCGGGGAGCCCTATCGTATTTACAGCACATCAGAATTAGATACAATGCAGCTTTGCACATGTGATTACTTACCTTCCGGTACTGACCCTAATCTCATCCATGCGAACCTTGTCTATGCAAATGGAGTAGCCCCTCTGGAAGCCTATCAACAGCTGGGGACGGCAATTTCCTGCAACGTCAAGGCTCAATCAGAGGATGCGTATGTAGATTTTCCTTTATTATATTACAAATACTACCGCTGCACTGATGCGGACACCTCCCAGGCTCTCCCTGTATGCGCAGGCACCAACAATATGGTTCGTGTCCAATTTCCAAAGGGATATTCCGGCTCTATTTCTATCCGTTTTGTCGAGCCATGGTTCTGGAGATTGGCAGAGATAATATCTGCCCTTACATTAATTGGCATAATTTGGGGGCTGCCAAAACTAAAAAAAGTCCATTAAGAATTGTGCAAAAAATTTAGAATTTTTTGTTGACAAGGCTGCCGATCTTTGCTATAATATCATTTGTGAGCGCGGGAATGTTGCTCATGTGCTGCTGTGGCTCAGTCGGTAGAGCGTCGCATTGGTAGTGCGGAGGTCACGGGTCCGATTCCCGTCAGCAGCTTAAATAAAAATAGCGGAAATCCTGATAAAATCAGGATTTCCGCTATTTTGTATGCCAAAGGTTATGGGCCGCCGGAGGAATTCATTTATCCTACCGCGTTTTCAGCTTCCGATACAGCGTAAAATACATGGTGATAAAACATGCAAGTCCCCCGATGCAATTGGAAATGGGTTCCGCCCAGAACACACCGTCCACGCCCAACCCCGTTTGGGGCAGCATTATCGTCAGCGGCGCCACGATCACGGCCTTGCGCAGCAGGGAAAAAAAGACCGCATGTCTGGAATATCCCAGAGCGGTAAAGGCCGACTGCCCGGTAAACTGGAATGCCATAAAGAAAAATCCCAGGAAATACAGCTTCAGCGCGCTGATTCCTGCCTCCAGCATGGCGGCGTCCTCCGTAAAAATCGAAAGCAGAAAATGAGGACATTGTATCACAGCTCCCCAGGCCAGTAAGGTATACAGAATCCCCATACAGGCCGTAAAGCGGATTCCCTGACAGACGCGGTCATACCGTTTCGCTCCGTAATTGTACCCCAGCACCGGCTGGGATCCGCTGGTTAGGCCGCTTACCGGCAGCGACAGGATTTCCCTGACGGAATTGAGGACCGTCATGATGCCCACATACAAATCCCCTCCGTATATCTTCAGCGTCGCATTGCACACCACCTGCACCAGGCAGTTTGTCCCCTGCATGATGAAACCCGACATGCCAAGGGAGACGATTTCCCGGGTCAGTTTCCAGTCTGCCCGCAAATGCTGTTTCTTTATGCGGAGCCCCGCCTTTCTCCCGGTCAGGAAATTCAGGACCCAGATGCTAGATACAATCTGGCTCAAAATAGTGGCCAAAGCCGCTCCCCTTACCCCCATATCCATTACAAATATGAAGACAGGGTCCAGGATTAGGTTCAGCACCGCTCCGATCAGCGTGGTCATCATGCCCATCTTAGGGAAACCCTGGGCATTGATAAAGCCATTCAGCCCCGTGGAAAGCATGACGAAAGGAGTTCCAAACAGATAAATCCGCAGATACGCATCCGCATACACATAGGAAGCGTCGCTTGCCCCGAACAGATAGAGCACCGGCCTGCGGAACAGATAGCAGAAAAGAAACATCAGCGCGGAACAGCCAAGGAGCAGCGAACATGTGTTTCCCAATATCAGTTCCGCCCTCTCCTCCTCACCGGCTCCTCTGGCTATGGAAAACAGCGGCGTCCCTCCGGTACCGAACAGATAAGTGAACGCGGCAATCAGCGTAGTCAGCGGAAACGCCAGCCCGATGCCTGTCAGCGCCATACTGTCCGCTCCCGGCAGATGTCCGATATAGATGCGGTCCACCACATTGTACAAAAGCAGCACCAGCTGCGCCAGCATCAGAGGGATAGCCTGGGATATAATGTTACGCCATATCTTTCCTTTTGAAAAATCGTTCGTCATGAATGCCTCCCTCTCCATCCGCTCTTCTGCCGGAATATTTTACCTGTATCTTAATAAGTCTTGCTGTTGTCCACGATTACCTGGGACTCCTTTTTCACGATGGCAGAAGTCCTGATTTTCTCCTGGAGCAGCTCATAGAACCGATCATCCGGGAAGTTCTTCACATCCACAGTCTCTCCTGTCCATGCGCTCAGATGGATGGCATTGGAAATCGTAAGCCCTAATACCCCCTCTTCTCCCGGCGCCAGAAGCTGCCCGCCATGCAGCACGGCGAAAGCGAAATTGTTCAGAATCCCCACATGCTGAGGTCCGCCGGAGAAATCCGCCGGAATATTGCACTCCCAGCACTCCGGCTTTCCAAAAGGCTCCGCGTTGACTTTATTGTGCTCCCGCTCCGATATCACATTGCGGTGGAAGACAATCCTGTTATCCTCTACCACCACCTTGCCCATGTCGCAGGCAATCTCCAGGCGGTTGGTGCCCGGCGCTTCCCCGGTAGAGGTAATGTATTCTCCTGTGGTGCCGTTTTCGTACTCAAAATATGCCATCACATCGTCTTCCACTTCGATGTCATAATACTTTCCGAAGCTGGCCTTGGCAAATATCCTGTCCGGCATCCCGAACATCCACTGCCAGAGATCCAGCTGATGGGGATTCTGATTAATCAGCGCGCCGCCGCCCTCTGTCTTCCAGGTGGAACGCCATGTGCTGCTGTCATGATAAGCCTGGGGGCGGTACCAGTCCGTGATGATCCAGGTAATCCTCTTGATATGGCCCAGCTCGCCCTTCTGAATCATCTCCCGCAGCTTCTGGTATACCGGATTGGTCCGCTGGTTGTACATGATGCCGAACTTCCTGTCAGACTGCGCCGCGGCGGCGTTCATCTCCTTTACCTGTCCGGTGTAGACTCCGGCGGGCTTTTCCGTGATGACATGCAAGCCCTGGGCAAACGCCTCTATGGCAAGGGGCGGATGATAGTAATGGGGCGTAGCGATGAGAACGGCGTCGCACAGGCCGCTGCGGTACATCTCCCCGGCATCGCCAAATACCGGGATTCCGGGATACTGCTGCCTGGCCGCCTCGCATCTGGCCGGAGCGATATCGCAAATCGCGCCCATTACCATGTCGGGCACCTTACCCTCCGTCACGTTTTTCACATGTCCCGTTCCCATGTTTCCAAAGCCGATTACACCTAATCTTACTTTCTCCATAAAGCAAATCCTCCTACTCGATTATCTTATCTACAATCTCTTCCAGGGCACGGTAAGCCAGCGTAAAGGTTCCCTCTCCTCCCTGGGGGAGATCCAGCATCTTGTCGTCCAGTTCCAGCGAAGCCAGCCCTGCAAAGCTTCCCAGATGGGGCTCAAGGCTTAAGAAGCCGTCATATCCGTTGTCCAGAAGGCTCTTCAGAATATACTCCACATTTCCGTCGCCCGCTCCCGCCGGCACTACTTTTCCGTCTTCCAAAAATGCATCCTTGATATGTACATAGCTGATGAATTTTTCCAGCTTCTCATAAGCCTCTTTTGTATCCTGTCCGCACTGCACGAAATTAGCGGAATCGAATACGGCCCGGAAATGCTCGCAGGACAGTTCCTTCATTAAATCCGCACAGCGCTCTGCGGTATCTCCGTAAATGTCTTTTTCATTCTCATGGAGCAGCACCACATCCTGCTCTTTGGCATATGCCGTCATCCTGCGCAGACGGCCGATTACCTCCTCCCTCTCTTCGGCGGACCAATCCTGAGCGGTTTCTCTTTCAGCACCGCTGGCAGCGCCCTCTGCCGAATCGGGTTTCGCAGGACGATAGAAGCTGAACATCCTGATATATCTGGCATCCAGTTTTTTTGCTACTTCCACTACTCTCTGGAACTTTCTGAAATGCGCCTCGAAATCCTCGTCAAGCCTTATCTTCCCGATGGGAGAACCAATGGAGGATACTCTGATTCCGGCCTGCTCCATCTTCTCTTTCAGAGCCTCCGCCTCTTCATCGGAAAGATCCGCGATATTCTTCCCGTCAATTCCCCTTGGCTCAAAATAGCTGATATTCAGTTTCTGCAGCACCCTGAACTGGGTATCCACGCCCTCCGCGATTTCATCCGCAAAACCGCTGATTTTGTCATATTTCATCTGGCTTTTCTTCCTCCTTTATTTTGAGACTCTTTCGAATCTCCTCTTAATACCTTTAAAATAAAAGTACCATATTTTGTTCAATCTGTAAAATGTTTTTCATTCTATTTTCTCTAAAATAAAATGAGATAATGGCAGTTGGAATCCGTTAGTCCAGCTGCCATTTATACTGCTTAACAGTTATAATTTTCGAGTAACCAGACTGCATAACGCCAGCCATATGCGTTTAACCAGTGTAATACAGTAAATTCTGGCGTTATGCAGTATAATATTATGGGGCATCTAATCTGAAGTCTCTCTGCTGCCTGTAAATACGCACAGGACCCATTAATCCCGACACAAGATCCTCACTTTCTCTGTCAATATTGTCTTCATTCCAATAACGGTTCCATCCCAGAGCCATTCCTTCGTCTACCAGCATATGTCTTCTGGCCGGAGCAGCTGAATTGGACACTATGATAGTAATCTCATTTTCTCCTTCCTGGAGAAATTCCGTGATGTCTGCCCGATAAGAAGCCCATGGGGTCACTGCTGCCAGCTGATGATCGATCCAGACCTCCGCACAGGACTCTCTCTGTCCCCACTGCAGAATATAACGCAGCTCCTGCCCCTCTTCCCGGAAAACATCCGGTTTCCACCAGAAACGGTTACGATAAAGCGCCTGCCCTGAAAACCAAGGCAGTCCCAAAGAAGCCCATTCCCTATAAGATATAGGCACTGGTTTCAGGAGCACCTGTAGCGGTTGCTGCAGCCCATCCTCAGGGCTTTCCGCTTCTACATCCAATTCCAGCATCCGCACCCGGTCTATCGGCCGTACCCTCAATGCCTTTTCTTCTGCAAAGGATACCTCCACACCATCTAACCGACATCGATATCCGCCTTTCACACAAGGCGCCGCTATTTCCGCTGTTCCCACAGGCAATGTAATCTGATAGGCTACTCGCCTGGGCCATGAAAGTCTTTCCCCATACAAAGGCAAATCTCCCCACGGTTGAAGCGGCACATTTCCCCTTTCCCAGGCGTATAGCCACACGCCGTCCCTTTCCGCCCAAAGCTGGCGGGCAGGATCATGGCGACGGGCCTGGAGACGACGGCTCAGATTTTCCCAGCTTTCCTCATATTGATTGCTCACAATCCATTCAGAGTTACTCTGTATGCACACCGGATTTTCTCTCATGTCTTTCAGGTACAGTTCTCCTTCAAGCAGCAAGGAAATCATCCTGTCAGCCGGGAGCTTTTCCACAGAGCAGATATTGCTGTCCGGATAAGGGTTGGGATTGTGTACATGAACTGCAATCAGATTCTCCCCTTGATGGAAAAAATCACCTAACTCCAATGTAACAGGCTTCATGCCGCCCTCTCCTGCCAGATGCCCGTTCACATAGAGCGTAAACTGCTGCACTGCTGCAACACAGATTCTTCCTCCGGATACATCACTTTCCAAAAATACTTCTTTCTGAAAGTACAAATCCGCCTGATCCATGCTGTCCTGCCAATGAGGCCTCCTGGTAATCCAGGATGCTTTCCACAGGCTTAAATGCCTCCCGCACCTCCCCATTTCCCATCGAGTATTGCAGATACGGATCGGTTTGGCCTCCTGTCCATACCCCAGGCGTTTCCCCCAGGTTTCCACAGGTTCCTCCCCTTTCAAAGGCTCTACCAGAAGATAGCAGGCTTCATCTGCTGCAAGCATGATTTCCACCTGGACTTTCCCATCTACACATCTCGCACTGACGGGCCATATCTTCCCAGTGGCCGAATCCATTCGGCTCACTCTTCCCATAGCGTTAAGCCGTAGTTGCAGCGTTTTCTCCACATCTTCGCTGTTGCTGATAAAATAACTGTCACAGTTTTCTATTTTCCTGTGATTCACATATATCTCAGAGGAGTCACCTTTCAATATCTCCACATCCCGGCCAATCAGCCCTGCAATCTTCTCCGGCAGTTTACAGGATGGCAATTCCTCCCCATAGAAAAGCACTTTTCCGCCCGATATCTGATAACGATTCAGCCATGTCTTCAGCTCCGCTGTCAATACCGCCTCCTGCGGGAATAGAAGCACCTGGATTTTCCTTCCGCCGCTTTCCAGATATCCCTCCCTCACAGGAGCGGCCAGAATGGTATCTTCATCTATCACATCCGCATCCATCTGGTTCTCCACCAGACTGTATAAAGCCTGATTGTATCCCTCTTCTATATGCCGGGCCGTCCAATCAGATTCAATCCCTATGGTATGCCGCTGTATATCCCGGATGGGATAATAGAGCCCAATCTGCACTACCGGATTCCCAAGAGAATTCATATAACAGATTCTGCGAATTTCGTCCGCAAAGTGCCGGAAATATTTCCAGTAGGGATTCTGGTAGAAAAAGCTGGCGGGCCAATCTGCCTGGGATCCCTGATGGTCACATTCATAATACATGCCATGGAGTACAAAGAAATTGATTCCCATAGCTCCCATAGTATGCACGCCCCTGCGATATTCCTGAAGGCTGCAGCCCCATCCGGCGCCTCCCATGGCCTCTGACATGGCACGCTCTCTTCCATAGGCCCTTGCCACTGAAACCGAATACTTTGGCTCATGGAAAGAAATCTTTCTGGGCAGGCGATACCGATAGTCATGGCAATCAGCTTCGGGAATCTGCAGATGGCGCATAGTCCTGAAATAGTCTCCTTGCCGCCAGGAATGCATCGACAGATACTCCTCCGTATGGCCGGTGAGCATCAGATGGTGTTCCCTGCACCAGTCTCCCGTCTGCTTAAAAAATGCTGTCTCATACATATGTGCCGCAGTCTCAAAGTAGTCCTCGCGTACCTTGTCTTCCCGGGAACTACCCTCCTGTAACAGCCAGGGAAGATTTTCCAGCAAATCATAGTGATGCCTCTCCCGGAAAGTTTCCGGCAGCTTCTCTGTCCAGGCAAGCCCCCTGGCCGCCATATAAATCTCATCAAAGAAGATTCCGGGAATCTTCCCTCCAAAATGTTTTCCGTATCGAGCCGCGTATTCCTCATGGGTGCTGAAATCCATATTCGAAGGTACTTCCCGCTGTCCCGCTGGGCCACGCATATTCATCGTACAGCCAGGGATAAAAACCGATCCTCTCACCCTCTTCCACACAGGCCGATATCGCTTCCCACCATTCCTTCTCCAGGTAAGGCGTAGTGATATACGCCCTTGCATGCATAAACGCACCGCAGATTCCCTGCTCTTTCATCATACCCATTTGCCGTTTCAGCTCTCCCGGCTCCAGAGTTCCGTTCCAGAACCAAAACGGTATCACACTAAATTCCTCAGGTGGTTCACGAAATCTGTCTTTCCAATTCTCTCCCATAGTTAACTCTCCTCACTGCACATGCGGTAATGGAAAAGGCGGACACCACTGCGTCCGCCATGCCCGCCGCTTTCCAGCTCTTATGTCTTATCTCAAACCATAATAAGTATACAGCATTTCAATGTAATCCTGCAGCCCCATGCTGTCCAGCTGATCCAGATACGCCTGCCACTCGCTGTCATCATTAATATTCTTTCTTCCCATGACGAACTCTGTATCTGTCGCCTTGATATAATCATTGATGGTAGCACTGTAGTCTGTAACCGCCTGCACTACCTGCTCGTCCTCGCACCAGACAATATCAGGAATATGGTGGTTTACATAATAGGGTTCATAAGTTTGTGCTGCTTTCAGCAATGTAAACGTATTGTCCGTTTCCTTGGTGCTCTCATCCAAAACAGCCGCATAGCGTATTTCCTCCTTGTCATAGCGGGGGAAACAGCCAGAGTTCCATAAATATTCCGGAATCAGCCTGTCAACCGTCAGCTTGACAGCCCCATTGGTGCCGTAAAGGTTCTGTTCATCCACCATCTCATAGGTAATCCCCTCCATGCCCCAAACGCCCATCCAGGAACCTTCTTCACTAATCAGATAATCCAGAATTTCAAACGCTTTCTCCGGATGTTCGCACTGGCTGCTGATAGCGCCTACCAGATTGAAGTTGCCGCCGAAACGGGCTGCAGACTGCTGATAATCACCCTTCAAAGGCGCCATAGCCTCATAAGTGAACCAGCTCATAACCGTAGTGTCGATTTCTGCCCCCTGATACCAGCAGGGGAAAGTGCCGATTTGAGCCTCCTGCCCATCCTTATTCAGTATTGCCTTGAAAGTAGCCTGATCCTGAGCATATGTCGCTTCATCAATCAGACCCTCCGCATAGAGATCCGCAATATAGGCCAGACCCTCTCTCCACTCATCTGTGATGGCAGAAAAATGGATTTCATTGTCCTCGGTGATATAGTAATAATTGTTTGTATACAGCTCAAAAGGATTCATCAGGAAACAGATAGGATCCGTCTGTCTTCCATTGTTATATCCCATCAGAGGAATTTCATCGCCCGCATCCCCGTTTCCATTGGCATCCTTATCCCGGATGTCGATCAGAAAATCCTTGAATTCCCCGGGAGTGGTCGGCGGAGCATCCCACCCGATATTTTCCAGCCAATCTGTACGGTACCACATCTTGTACTCAGATGCCTTATGCACTCCTGTGTCATTGTAGAAAAAAGTATAGATATTTCCGTCCGGGCTGGTCGTAATTCTACCCCCATTCCTTGTTGTCCTATGGCTGTTCTTTCTCCCCATGTGGCAGCATCACTACCCTGCCGCATGTACAGATATGCCAATTCCAACAATTAATATTGACTTTATTTTTAAAGAATAGTATAATTTGACATATTCCACAATCATGATTCTTGTCATTTCTGATTGAATATTGCTATTATGTGCAGAATGCTGTTTCTTATGAGACAGCATTTCCAATGCGGCCAGACCTATAAATTATGCCTTGCGGCAACAATTAGGAGGAATCCATGCGTCCAGACCACACAGCCAATGACAGCGACAGTCTGTTCAGATTTTTTGAACCCTCTGACGTTTCCACCATTTATCCACTATATATCGCTTCAGCGGGCTATGTCTCCGGTCATTCTGACGACTGTACGGGCAGCAAAAACGAAGACGGAGCTATTTTCCTGTACACCATCGCCGGGAATGGCCTTGTCCAGCAGAAAAGCAAGTCTGTATCCCTGCCCCCAAATTCCTGCTGCCTTATAGACTGCAGGAATGGATACCGTTATGAGGCCTCTCCTTCAGAAGAGACCTGGAGCTATTATTATCTCTGCCTAAACGGCAGAGGGCTCCTTTCCTATGCGCCCCATCTGTTCCAAACTCTCCGGTGCCTGTATCCGCTACAGCCGGAGCGCATCCTGGAAATCTGCCGCATTTTCCTGCACGAACTGCCAGGGAAAATGACTCTATCGGCTTCCAGAGCCTGTCTTCTTCTGCAGGAATTGCTCAACAGCCTTCTGGAGTCCCGTCTGTGCGCACAAGTCCCGGTGAAAAGCAATGTTTTAGGAGAACAGAATCCGCTTTCTCCGGCTTTCGCACATATCCGCGAACATTATGCCGAACTGATTACTGTAGACGAACTGGCACGGATATGCCATCTTTCCAAATACTATTTTGTTCATTTGTTCAAGGAATTTTGCGGGGAATCCCCCTATCAGTATCTGAGCAGATACCGTATAGATGTCGCCAAGCATCTCCTTGCCGACAAGAACATTCCGCTCCATCATGTGGCGGCTATGGTAGGGTATCCTACCTACACCAACTTTTTAATGCAATTTAAGAAATATGTAAACGCCCCCCGCACTGTTCCGAGAGAACCTTACCAGTTAGGCGCAAAAGCGTCTGTCTGCAAATGATCGGAAAACCACGATTTGTCTAAAAAGCAAGCAAAAAGGTCTTGGAACCGAACTCCATACAGTACCAGAGTTTATTTCCAAGACCCAGAATATCTGCAATCTCAATATTGTTCCCCGGCTATCCGAAAATCGCCGCTGTCTGGCTGGGGCAAATATGTCATCCTTGCCCCAGCCATGCGGCAAATTCCCTTTGGATGCGCGACTTTAACTCCGCTCTCTCCTCTTCTGTGACAAAGGCTCCCTCTGCGGCGTTGAGCGCCAGCTGTTTCAATGCATCGTCTGTCAGGGCGAACTGCTTCTTCAGCAGCAGATATTCTTTTTTCAGATTGGTATCGGAGACGGTCATATTGTCCGTGCTGACCGTGACATAAAGCCCTTTCTCCATGAATTCCGGCAGCGGGTAATCCTCCGGCGAGTCCACCGCCCTTGTCTGGAGATTGCTGGAATAGCACATTTCCAGATAAATCTTCCTGTCCCTGAGAAGCTCCATCAGCCCAGAGTCCTCCATGGCGCGTATTCCATGTCCGATGCGCAGGGCTCCCGATTCCAGCGCTTTCCTGACACTTTCCGCTCCGGCCGCTTCACCGGCGTGGATGACCACAGGCACATGACGTTCCTGTGCCCTGCCGAAGACATCGGAAAACATTTCTGTGGGATAGGCTGCCTCGTTTCCGGCCAGATCCACGGCACAGACGCCCTTTCCAAGGAATCTCTCCGCCGCGGCCACAGTCTCCGTATTTTCCGCCCCATTCCCCGCTCCGCGCATGCAGCACAAAATCAGCCCGGCAGATATCCCGAACTCCCTGATTCCCTGTCCAAGCCCTGAAACCGCCGCGTGTACGGCAGCTTCCTGGGTGAGCCCCTTTTGCGTGTGCAGCTGGGGCGCGAAACGGATTTCCGCATAGCACAGCCCTTGTGTCCGCAATCTCTTTAGCAGACGGTAGACCGCATATTCCATGCTCTCCTTAGTCTGCAGCACCTGAAGCGGAAGGGCGAATTTTTCCAGATATTCGCCCAGATTCCTGCAGCCCGGTTCTACCATGAGCATTTTCCTGATTTCTTCTTCCCGCTCCGCCGGAAGCGCCGCACCTGACATTTCCGCCAGTCGGAACATGTCTTCCGGATGGATGGAACCGTCAAGGTGTAAATGTAAATCAATCATCAGGGCCCCCTTTTGCAGATTTTTGTACTTATTATACTACATAGCGCCAGAATTTACCATACTGCATTGGTTAAACGTATATGGCTGGCGTTATGCAGTCAGGTTACTCGGTAATTTTAACTGTTAAGCAGTATATATTGTACCAAGTCTTTCGCGTGACAGCAAGAGCAAAAAGATTTTTATGGGACTCAGGAAAATATCAAAAACATCTTTCCCGGCTCTCTTAAATATGGTAGAATGTTGAAACGGAAAATGGGAGCGCAGGCTGCCGCCTGTGGCGCTGCCCATGAAATTCAGAAGGATAAAAGATATGATAAACAAAACCACATTGCGACAATCCCTGATCCTGTTCACAGCCGCCCTGATATGGGGCTTTACTTTTGTGGCCCAAAGCGTGGGCATGGACTATGTGGGCCCTTTCACTTTTATCGCGATGCGGAATATCGTCGCCCTGATGGTGCTGCTGCCCATGGCGGCCATCATGGACAGACACGGCAAAAAGCAGCCCCGGCAGACTGACCGGAAAAAGAACAACCGGCTGCTCCTTTTCGGCGGCGTCTGCTGCGGCATCTGCCTGTTTCTGGGAAGCACTTTGCAGCAGTTCGGCGTGAGGGATACCACTGTGGGCAAAGCGGGCTTCATCAGCGCGCTGTATATGGTGCTGGTGCCGCTGCTGGGGATTTTCCTGGGGAAAAAGATTGGACTGCGCATCTGGGCCGCCGTAGGGCTGGCGGCTTTTGGCATGTATCTGCTCTGCATGACAAAGGGGGACTTTCATCTGCAGAAAGGCGACTTGTACCTCTTTGCCTGTGCCATTGTCTTTTCCCTCCAGATTCTGTCCGTAGACCACTTCTCTCCCATGATGGACGGCGTGAAGCTCTCCTGTATGCAGACCCTGACCAACGCTGTCCTGGGCGCAATCTGTATGCTTTTGTTCGAGCGCCCGGATTTCGGCAGCATCCTTGCGGCCTGGATGCCGATTGTATACGCGGGGGCGCTCTCCAGCGGAATCGGCTACACTTTCCAGATCATCGGGCAAAAGAATCTGAATCCCGCCATCGCCTCCCTCATCATGAGCCTGGAATCCGTGATCTCTGCCCTGGCCGGATGGCTGCTCCTGGACCAGATTTTAAGTCCCAGGGAACTGGCCGGATGTGCGCTGACTTTCCTTGCCATCATTCTGGTGCAGCTGCCGGGGCGGAGCCAAAAGCGTATTGCGGAAAAACCGGGGAACAGCGCCTGATTCATTTCAATGGGTTGAGACTTTTTCAATCCATGCCCGGATTCCGCTTCCGGAGATTCCGTGTTGTCAGCCCTTTTTCTTTTTGCCCTATATCTTCACCCACCAATCCAACAGAACACAGTAATGATTGTCTCCAGAATCAGGCGGATGATGTGGTGATGGACATGGACTTTCTTTTGCCGAAAGCCGTTCATCAACGCACCGATGGAAATGCATATCATTCCGAAGATTAAAATGAGGATAAAGTTTCTGTTCCAGAACACGTTGCATACAGTGTATCCCAGATTCAACAGGCATCCCGCTGTTATGAATGCGGAGGATGCGCTTTTCGTTTTTTCGGCGGAATGTGCTTCTTCCGCGGGAAGCATCCTTCCCGTGGGATGCACCCTTCCTGTGGAATGCTTCTCTTCCATGGGATGCGTCTCTTCCGTGGGATGTGCACCCTTTCTGGAATGCTTTTTTTCCATATATAATGCGAACAACATCAGCGCCACATAGAGCACTACCAGAATACATCCAAAGATTTTCATCTCAATCCCCCTCGTTTCTCTTATATTCTAAAATATCTCCCGGCTGGCAGTCCAGCACATCGCAGATGGCTTCCAACGTGGAAAAACGGATGGCGCTGATTTTACCTGTCTTCATTTTGGACAGATTCACATTGGCCACGCCCACCTTTTCCGACAGCTCTTTCAGGGATATCTTCCGGTCTGCCATGACTCTGTCTAATCTCATGATGATTGGCATTTGCTTCACCTCACAAAGTTTCGTCCGATTCCTGCTGCAGGTCGCAGCCGTAGCTGAATATCAGGGAAATGCTGTAAATGATGGCCGCGATCATCAATCCGATTGCATTGACCCGCCAGGTCAATTCCCCGATGGTGTAATAGTCCACCAAAGCGTCGGAATAGCTTCCCACTATGCCCAGAACGGCAGTAACCAATGCGATTTTCCGGATTCGGACGGTGTTCCGGCGGGAAAATGGCGTGCAGCCCTTCTTCATTTCCTCGAAGATGGCGTGGACAAAAAAGATGGCCAGTGATATCAATGCCGTATCTACCAGCATGAATGCGAACATGGTCAAAAGGGGCCGCGGCCCAATGCCGATTGTAGTCCCGTTGTTGGCCGTGACTTCAAAGGCGGCGAGAAAAGAGGACTTTAGCTCTTCTCCCGAAAACAGCAGGATACCGATTGCCATCAGTGCCAGCGCCATGATGACAACGGAAACGATAAGCCCCAGTTTGAGGATAATGCTTATTTTTCGGCTCAGTTCTTTGACTTTCTGTTGACTTGGTTTCATCTGTTTCCCTCCTTGTGATAATAAACCTGATATTGATTATATGAGCAATATAGATGAAAGTCAATATTTATTTTATGATAATCGTTAATTTTTTTATGTTAAAATAGGGTTTGGTCAGATGGCGCCGCACCGTTTGACAGCAGTCGTCAAAAACCTGTTATGTCCGCTGAAGCCGCTTCATATTTAAAACCGCTAAAGATCAATAAGGAACCGAACCGCCAAAACGGCATTAATTTGACACAGTTCTGTCAATAAGACTTGCATATTCAAGATAAAACAAGTATAATCAAATACAAACAGGCTTTATCAATTGCAAATACGAAATCGAGGTATTAATTATGTTTATGGAAGAACGGCAGAAGGATATTCTTCGCAAAGTAAACCAAACAGGGCGAATCCTGGTATCAGAGATTCAGGAATGTTATCAAATTTCGGCGGATTGTGCAAGGCGGGACTTAAAAGTATTGGAAAGCAGAGGATTGTTGCAAAGAACACATGGCGGCGCCATTGCAGTTCATCCAAAAGAAATATACCCCACGCCGACATATAATCCAATAGACATAAAAGAAATACAGACTGATTATCTGGCAGTTGCCAAAAAAGCAATCGAATATATTCAAAACAAGGAGGTCATTTATATTACCACGTCTTTGGTCGGATATTATATGGCTGAAAACTTACCGGGAGATGTAACCATTACAGTATTGACCAATTCCGTTACCATTGCAGAAGTATTGCGAAAAAAAATAAATATATCCGTTATATTATTGGGCGGAGAAATGTCTCATCGTGGTCACTGCCATGATTTTTATACCATTCAAATGGTAAAAAATATCCGCATGGATAAAGCGTTTTTATCGCACGCAGCATTGTCTTTGGATTTTGGAGCCTCGATTCACAATCCCGCTGGTGTGGAATTTGGAAAAGCTGTTATGCAGAACAGCGGAATGAATATCGGGCTATATCCGTCTAAAAAGATAGGAAAAAATTCTATCCATTCTGTATGTGAGGTAAAAGATTATGATTTACTGATTACGGACGATAATGTATCTGAGGATTTTCTGATACAGGCAAGGGAACTCGGAGTGGCTATAGAAACAGTTAATTTGAAGGGAGCATGAAAAATGTATTGTATATTAGTGACCGGTATTCCGGCAGCAGGAAAAAGCACTATGGCAGAAGCCATGTCAGAAAGGTTGAAATTGCCTGTTATTTCAAAGGATACCATAAAAGAACTGCTGTTTGACAATGTTGGTTTTCAGTCGAGAGCAGAAAAAGTAAATCTTGGAATTGCCAGTATGGAAATCATGTATCATGTCGCAGGTCAACTTATGAAAGCGGGACAACCTTTTATACTGGAGAATAATTTTGAACATTCATCAGAACATGGAATAAAAAATCTTTTGGAAAAATATCAATATTCCGCATTGACCATTACCTTGACAGGTGATTACAAAGTTATCTACCAGCGTTTTCTGAAACGGGAAAGCAGTCCTGACAGGCACAGGGGACATGTAGAGAATGACTGTTATCCAGAAAAGAAAGAGAATCATCCGAAAACTCCAAAAACAAAAACTATTTCTTATGAAAACTTTGTCTGCGGAATAGAACAAAGGGGATTTGATGCCTTCCTGATTGATGGCAGACAAATCAAAGTTGACACCACAGACTTATCAAAAATAAATATGGAAGAATTATTTTCACAGATTGCGGCATGGAAGGAGGAGATTCCGCATGATTGATGCGCATGTTCATTTGGAAAAAGGCGATTATTCAGTAGAATGGATAGAACAGTTTATTAAGTATGCTGTAAAAAGAAATATAGACGAAATTTACTTCTTGGAACATACCCATATCTTCCAGGAATGCCGTAATCTATTGTAAAGTGTAATGTGCCAATTCTGACAGCGTCAGATGCCCACTCGCCACAAAATGTCGGCTTATATATTAAAGAAATGAACGACTTAATCCAATCTGACCATTTTTTTCTATTCGAAAGTATTTCGGGATGATGATATCGGCGGAAAATTGTACGAAAGATATTATATTTTCTTGCATAATGATGCATACCAGCGATGAAATCTGCCGATATGTACCCGGAATCTTTCGCTTGTGAGTCAAATGAGTCGGATTGCACGGTAAGTTTTCGTGATTGCGAAGCATAAAATCCAGCTCAAAGAATTGCCAGGGAAGCAAAATTTCAGCAATCATATGGAATTGTCTACAAATAACTGATGCGAGTTTATAGCCGTTTTCCTTGTATTTCCGGGCTTTCTCCTAAACAAGCTGCATCAGTTATTTTCCGACAGTTCCTATGTAGGAATCTACATGGGAAGGCTTAGCGGATTACGGACGCTTATTCTTTTGACAGCTTCTGCATGACGGAACTGCTGCAGAACGGGCAGCTGTTATACGGCGCCGAAATCCGCAATCAGCTTGCGCTGCCCGTCCTACTGGAGATTCCGGCGGTCTGCAGTATAAGTCTCCGGGCAATCCGCTTTGATGGTCTTGACCCTGAAGCAGAAGTACAGAATATGGAACAACCACACGCATCCCAGCACGATGCGGCCTACGGGAACCTGATCCATCATGAGGAATCCCACGGACATCAGCAGGGTCACCGTGACCATGATGCGTATCTTGGTCTTCCGGGTCATGCCCCTCCCCTGGACATAGCTTTCCAGGTTGTTCTTGTACAGCCGGGTATTGGTAAACCACTTATGCAGCCGCTCTGAGCTTTTGGCAAAGCAGTAGGAGGCCAGCAGCAAAAAGGGGAAGGCGGGAAGCAACGGAAGCACTGCGCCCAAAGCCCCAAGCCCTACCACGATACAGCCTATTACGACATAGAATAGCTTTTTCAGTTTCATGACACTTTCTCCAATCTTTTCTTCTCTTTTTTCGTCTCCATGAAGGATGGGGGCATCATCTTTTTTCCGCCTAACTCTTCCGCCCGGTTTTACTTTCCACCGTGTATACGGTATCGGCAATCCGCATAGTGGACTGGCGGTGGGATACCAGCGCCACTGTTCTACCCTCCCCTTCCTCGCAGAGGGATTTCAGGATGACCGCTTCGTTCAGGCTGTCCAGGTTGCTGGTGGGCTCATCCAGGAGCAGAAAGGGCGCGTCGTGGAGGAAAGCCCTGGCCAGCCCCAGCCGCTGGCGCTCTCCGCCCGACAGGGTGTCGCCCAGTTCGCCTACGGGCGTGTCGTACCCATTCGGCAAGGTCATGATGAAGTCATGGACGGATGCCTTTCTACAGGCGGCTTCTATCTCTTCCTCCGTGGCATCCAGTTTTGCGATTCTCAGATTGTTCCGGATGCTGTCGTGGAACAGATGGGTCTCCTGGGTGACAAAGCTTTCGCAGTCCCTCAGGGATGCTGTGTTGATGCTGTGGAGCGAAACGCCGGATATGCGGATATCCCCGCTGTCCGTCTTCCAGAAGCGCATGAGCAGTTTCAGCAGCGTGGATTTCCCGGAGCCGCTTTTGCCGGTGATGCCCGTGATCCGGCCCGGCTCGCACACAAGGCTCAGATCCTCCAGAATCCTTTCGTTCCCGTAGGAGAAGCTGACTTTCTCTGCCTTCGCGCCGCCGAAGGCCATTCTGTCGAGAGCAGCGCCCCCGGTGATTTCCTCCGCCACAGGCTCCTCGTCCAGGATGTCCAGCACTCTGTTCCCGGCGGCAAAAGTGCTCTGGAGGGTGCTTCCCAGATTGGCCAGGGCGATGGCCGGGCCGAAGGAAGAAAACAGGGCCGCCGTGGGGATCAGCACGCCGGAGAAATCCACTTTTCCGGCCTGACAGAGCATGGCACTGGCGAACAGCATGCACAGGTCAAAGAGCAGAATCACCGTGTTCGCGGCGGCCATGTTCCTTCCGGAGATGCGCTTCATGCGTCTCTCGTCGCCGGAGAGCCCGTCTGTCCTGGCGTTCATTTCCGCCAGGCGCGCTTCCCCCTGTCCGTACTGAAGCGTCTCAGGAAGCCCACGTAGGCTGTCGAGGACGAAGCTGCTCAGTTCCCCGGATTTGGCGCGGAATTCCATGGCGGCGTTTCTCCTGGGTGATTTTCCTCCGGGGATTCCGGCATTGTTAAGTCCTGTTCTGGCCGGGTCTGTCCCAGCCAGGCCTGTGGATTCAGAACATTCTCTGTCCGCAACAACTTTTACTATGCTTTCTCTACCAAAGCCACTTCGCCTTGTCCGCGCTCCACTGTTGCTTAACCTTGATGTCACCAACGGAATTACAACTCCGACCACAAGGTACGCCACAAGCGCCAAAAGTCCCAGCGCCGGGTGGAAGGCACCGATGAAAAGGCTCATGACCACGGTGAAAAGAAACGCTATCGCCACCGGAGAGATGGTGTGGGCATAGAAGACTTCCAGCAGCTCGATGTCCGAAGTAATCACCGAAATCAAATCCCCTTTGTCCCGGCCCTCCAGTTTGGCCGGACAGAGCTTCCGCAACGCCTGGAACACCTTATCCCGAATCAGCGCCAGCAGCTTGAAAGCGATATAGTGGTTGCATCCCTGTTCCGCATAGCGCAGCACCGCCCGCAGCAGGGCAAACAGCAGAACGCAGATGAACACTGTCTTCGCGCCTATTGCCGTTTCATACCCCAGCACGTCAAGCACCGCAAAGCCGCCCAGGATGGTGATAAAGGCGGCGCAGAGGTGTCCGATGAATCCCATGAGCACCGCCAGAATCATATAGCCTGTCAGCGGCTTCACAAGGCCGATCAGCCTTGCCATCACCGCGAATCCGCTTCGTCTCTTCATCTCTCCGCCGTCTCCTTTCTGTTTTCATCGCTTTTTGAATCCGCCGCCTCCTGCCGGGTATGCCCGAAATTCTCCAGGCTCTGCTGGGCGTTCCACAGCTTGGCGTACACGCTTCCCTTTGCCAGCAGCGTCTCATGGCTGCCGCTTTCCGCCACGTTTCCATGCTCCATCACGTAGATACGGTCGGAAACCGTCACATTGGCCAGGCGGTGGGAAATCAGGATGACGGTCTTCTTCCCCGCCAGCCGATGAATCTCCCCCATGATGTCGTTCTCACTCTCCACATCGATATTGGAGGTGGCTTCATCGAAAATATAGACCGGGCTGTCGTGGAGCAGGGCCCTGGCCAGCGCCAGTCTCTGGCATTGGCCGCCGGAAAGGTTGGAGGCCTTCTCCGCCAGGGCCGTGTCCAGTCCGTTCTCGCCTTTCAGGAAGTCCGCCAGCTTTACCCGCTCCAGCACGGCCCACAGCTCGCTGTCGGAAGCGCCTGGCCTGGCCGCGGTCAGGTTTTCCCGCACGGAGCCTTTGAACAGGTAGCTCTGGTGGCTGATGTAGGTCAGGTTCTTCATCAGGCTTTCCTCGGAAAGCTCCGACAGCTCCTGGCCGCCGATTTTCACCCAGCCGCTATAGCCCCTGCTCCGTCCCATGAGGATTGCTGCCACCGTGGATTTCCCGCAGCCGCTCTCGCCCACGATGGAGGTAAAGCTGCCTTTGGGGAATTCCATTTGGATGCCGTGGAGGATTTCCCTGCCCTCTTCATAAGAAAAACGCAGCCCCTGGCACACAATGGAGCAGTCCTCCGGAACCGGAACCGTCTTCGCCGCGGGCTCCGGCAGATCCAGCAGCCGGAAAATCTTGTCGCTGGCGGCCATGCCGTTCATGGCGATGTGGAAAAAGCTTCCCAGCTGCCGCATGGGGATGAAGAAGTCCGCCGCCAGCCAAATGATCAGAAGGCATCCCGCCAGGGACACTTTCCCAGCCCCAAACTGGGTCACCGCCATGATGATTCCCAGCGCCGCGCCGCCGTAGGCAATCAGGTCCATGATGGTGATGGAGTTCAGCTGCATGGTCAGCACTTTCATGGTGATTTTGCGGAATTTCTCCGATTCCTCGTTCATTTCCTGATTCTTGAAGCCGTCCGCCTGGTAGATTTTCAGGGTGGTCAGGCCCTGGAGGTTCTCCAGAAAGGTATCCCCCAGCGCCGTGTACTGGCCCCAGTATCTGGACAGCAGTTTCTTCGCCCAGGTCTGGACTGCCGCTATGGCCACAGGAATCAGCGGGACGCAGATCAGCAGCACCACGGCGGAGGGGACGTTCACAAAGCAGAGGTACCCGAACAGGGTCAGGGGCGCCAGCATGGCGTAAAAGAACTGGGGCAGATACGCGCCGAAGTAGGTCTCCAGCTGATCCACGCCCTCCACCGCCACCTGGACGATCTCCGAGGTCTTCACCTGTTCCCGGCAGGAAGTCCCCAGCTTCAGCAGCTTCCGATAGATTTTCTCCCGTAGGGTCTTTTTCACCGCTTTGGAGGACAGGTAGCTCATGGCGCTGGAGCCTGTGGTGCAGACGTAGCGGACAATGACGGCAAGGGCCGCCAGGATGGCCGTCGCCAGGATATCGCCGCTGCCCGCCGTGCCCCGGAACAGTCCGGCCAGCAGCCTAGTGATGGCTGTCATCATGACGATATTGGCGGCAAGGGAACACCACTGCAGCGCCACGTTCCCGGCTATGTATTTCTTGCTTTCGCTGACTGTGCCTATCAGCCTTTTATTGATCATCATGGCACATCCTCCTAGGCTAATATTAATTAGATTCATCTAACCTTGATTCAAATAAAGGCGACTACCCATTGTTAGTAGTCGCTAACTATATATAGTATACTCCCTATGGTACAATTTTGTCAACGATATTTTGGTTCTTTCTGATCTTGGTTGAAATGATAATCCATTTCCCATATTTTGTGTCTTTGCCGGAAACGCCTGGGCGGAAAGCAAAAATAAAGGGCTGACAAAAATCCTGTCAGCCCTCATCTGTTGCCATGGATCGCTGCCGTGGCGGTCACGGCTTTCTCCGGACGCTTCCCTCCGCCGCGGCAATCCAATCATGGCCTTCCCACGGATACGAGTTTACTTCCTCTTGACCGGGATCCATATCTCGCTCTCGTAATCCGCCGCCTGGGTATTCCCGCTTCCGCTGTACCATTCCACATTGCCCGGAAAAGCGATTTCATACTCCGGGTTGCCCGGCAGCCACTGGCTGAAGATCTTCGTGTTCACCGCCTGTATGGCCTCCGGCATGGGGCCTGTGCAGCGGAACTTGGCCCAGGTCAGCTCCGGGAACCGGAACACCGACATCCCCTGGGGCACCTTTCCTCCATGGTAATCGCCCGCTATCATATAGCGGAATTTCCCACTCCCCACGTCTTCGATGCAGACGCCGTACATCCCGATGCCGCAGCTGCGAATCACTTCTTCCTCCTCATTCCGGGGCTCTTTCCCGGCGCACAGGCCAGCCATCTTCCCGGCGCGCACCTCATTCCAAAAACCGGGGATTTCCCGGTGCGCATCCTCAAAGCCGAACTGCCTCTCATAACCGATTACCTGGAACGCAATCTTCTCCTCCACACGATAGTCCATCTCATTTCCTCCTTTGATGTCCACTTGTATTTTCAGAGGCAGGAATACCCTGATGCCGGCCGGATTCGCCCTCACCTGCACGGGCGTGGCCCCATGGAACCTGGAAAACGCCCTGGAGAAGCTCTCCGGCGTCTCATAGCCATACTTGAACGCCAGGTCGATCAGTCTCTCCTTGTCGGCGATGATGTCCAGCGCTGCCAGATAAAGCCTTCTGTTCCGGATATACTCTGCGCAGGAATACCCGGTCATGACCTTGAAGCCCTTCTGCAGATAGAACTGCGAGAGGTACACCGCCCCGGCCACCTCTTCCGCCCCCTGCAAAGTCAGCAGATTCGTCTCCATGTAGTCTATGGATTTCCGTATGCTCTCCAACCAGTCCATCTTAGTTCCTCCCGGGAACTGTCACTGTTCCCTGTCCTCTGATGGGATTATGATAACATCTGTCGGCCGCTTTCGTCCTGACTTTTCCGGCACGAATCTGTCCGCGTGGACAGAGACCGCCGGAATCGTCTTTCCGGAAAGCGGATAGCTGCAAAATGACGAAACCCCCCGGTCTCAGACCGAAACCGCCGCCCCGTTCCTCTTCCGGGACTCCTCCGCCAGGAACACCAGCCTGTGGCCGGTCATGGAATCGTCCAGAGTGGTGCAGCAGGGCGAGGGCTCCCCGCCCCGGAGCAATGTGACGAAATCGTGGATGATGGCCTGATCCCCGCCGCCGTGGGCATTCCCGTGCTGGTCCCGGGAGACGTCCACCACCTCGGTGATCCTTCCCCCGGGCGCGTCCGGGGCGATACGGTGCACGGTGAACCGCTCTTCCTCGAAGAGCCCCAGGATTTCCCCCTTGGTGCCCGTGATGTGGATGTGCCGTCCCGAGGCGGAAGCGCCGCCGTTCATGGAAAATGTCCCCGTAGCGCCGTCCGCGAAGCTTACCAGCATGGACTGGTGGTCCACAATCTGGAGATTGCAGCGGTATACGCAGCGGCTGAAGGGATTCTCCGGGTCGCTGAGCACAGCCGTCTTCTCCTCCTCGGATATCTTCTCGTAGCCGATGTCATGCCAGATATTGCCTGTCCAGCGCTGGGGATGCTCTATATAGAGTCCTCTGGCCGAATAGGGGCATGTCCCCTCTATGGGGCAGTCGATCAGGCAATGGTTCCCCGCGCCCTCGGGCGCCATCTCTGGCTTGAACTGGAATATGTTCCCCACGCTGGACACGCTCACGGGGTCGTTCCCCCGCATGAGCCAGGTCATGATATCGATGTCATGGCAGGATTTGGACAGCAGCATGCCGGAGCCGCATATCTCCGGGGAGGCGTACTTTCCCCTCACGTACGACACGGATTCATGGAAGTAGCTCACCTGCTCCGCCATCCGGATGTCCACCACTTTGCCGATTCCTCCCGCC
The DNA here is from genome assembly GCF_943193215.1 of Acetatifactor aquisgranensis. Taxonomy (NCBI): domain Bacteria; kingdom Bacillati; phylum Bacillota; class Clostridia; order Lachnospirales; family Lachnospiraceae; genus Acetatifactor; species Acetatifactor aquisgranensis. The sequence continues at coordinate 59,428 of NZ_CALPDH010000024.1, forward strand.
GTGAGGATTTCTTTGATTTTCCGATAAAAAGGGGCGTAGCGCAGCACATGGCAGACCATGATATGCCGGTCCGTCACATGCTCGCAGGTGAGCAGCCGCTCCGCTTCATGCATGTTCACCGCAAAGGGCTTTTCCAGCAGGATGTCATAGCCGTGCCGCAGCAGCGGCAGGGACGTGGGCACATGCTGCTGGTCCATGGTGCCGTTGATGACGCCGTCCGCGAACTTCGGCACTGCCACCAGCTCCTCCACGGAGGAGAAGCAGTGCTCCTCCGGGATTCCGAAGGTCTCACGAGCCGTCCGTATCCGCTCGGGATTGATATCCACCACGCCCACGATCTGGAACAGATCCGGATGCTCCAATGCCTCACGGGCATAAACCATGGACCTGACGCCCATGCCTACGATGATAATGCGAATTGGTCTTGATGTCATTTTCTTCTTGCCATTCCTTCCCGGTAAAATCGGCAGCTCTATTCTGTGCAAACGGAGCGGCTTCTTTCATTTTCCTATCCATAATAAACCATTGCTCCATATTTTTCTACAGTAATTTTATTTTCCGGATAACTTTTCCCTGCTTTACGTCTGCCCCATCTGGGTCATGTACATCCGGGCATACTCTCCTCCCAGCGCCATCAGTTGCTGATGCGTTCCCTGCTCCGCTATCCGGCCGTCCCGAATCAGAAGAATCAAATCCGAATCCCTTATGGTGGACAGCCTATGGGCAATGAGAAAGGAAGTCCTCCCCCGGGTGATGGCGAGCATCGCCTGACGGATATGCTGCTCCGTCACCGTGTCCACAGAGCTGGTGGCCTCGTCCAGTATCATGATGGGTGCCTGTTCCAGCACGGCCCTTGCAATGGTCAAGAGCTGCCTCTCTCCCTGGCTCAGCTCCGCGCCGCCCTGGTGCAGGATGGTCTCATAGCCCTGCGGGAGCCTGCGGATGAAGCTGTCCGCCCCCGCCGCTTTTGCCGCGGACGCCACCTGCTCCATGGGCACATCGTCATGTCCGTAGGCGATATTCCCCCGAACGGATGTCCCGAAAAGCGCCGTATCCTGCAGCACCACGCCGAAAGCCTGACGCAGCTCTCCCAGCCGGTACTCCCGCAGGTCCGTGCCGTCCAACAGTATGGCGCCCTCCTGCACGTCATAGAAGCGGGTGAGAAGATTAATCAGCGTGGTTTTTCCCGAACCGGTAGGCCCCACCACGGCCACTTTGGTTCCCGCGGGGATCTCCAGATTGATATTCCGCAGAATCGGCTTATCCGGCCGGTAACCGAAAGTCACATTCCGGAAGCTGACAGCGCCGCCCACTCCCACTGCGCTTCTGGCATCCGCCGCGTCCTCCGGCTCGCATTTCTCATCCAGAATCTCCAGGATGCGCTCTGCCCCTGCCACCGCCGTCTGGAAATTGTTATAGATATTGGCGATATCCACGAAAGGCCTGGCAAACTGCCTGGAATACAGCAAAAAGCTGGAAATCTCGCCCACTGTCAGCTTTCCCTCAAGGGCCATCACGCCGCTGACGATGGCTATCAGCACATAAATCAGGTTATTTATCACATTCGTCATGGGCATGAGATAGCCGGAGGCAATCTGTGCCCTGGTAGCTACCTGGCAGAACGCGTCATTGTTCTCCACGAATTTCTCCACCATCTCCTGCTCCCGGGAAAAGGCTTTCACCATGCTGATGCCTGAGATGCTCTCCTCCACCTGGCCGTTGAGTTTCCCCAGAATGGCCTGCTGCTCTCTGAACAGCACTTTCGTCCGCTTTGTCACGGCCCTGGTCAGCAGGAAAATCAGGAGCACCGCAAGGAGCGCGATACAGGTCAGCAGCGGACTCATGTATATCATGGCACAGAAAATACCTGTTATCGTAAAACCGTACATCATCAGCTGGGTCAGCGAATCCGATATGGTGGAGCTGATATTGTCCACATCATTGGTCAGGCGGCTCATCAGTTCGCCGTGCTGCCTGGTGTCGAAAAAGGACAGGGGCAGCTTTTCCATATGGGCAAAGAGGCTGGAGCGGATATGCAGGATCATCCGCTGTCCCACGCCCGCCATCAGGAACTGCTGCAGGAAACGAATCAGCCAGTCTCCCAGGTACAGAGCCGCCAGAATGGCCAGCAGATACAGGCCCGGATTTCCGTTGTCGATGCTGTTGACCGCCCTGCCGATCAGGTAAGGGGACAGAACGGCGGAGCCGGAGGCCAGTGCGGACAGGAGCAGAATCCAGCCCAGCCCTTTCCGATGGCCCTTTGTCAGATTCCACAGCCGCACCAGCGTGCCTTTCATGTCCTTGGGCTTCACGGCGGGGACCCCTCTCGCCCGGCCAAGCTGCGACGGCGGTGTCGCCATATTCTTATCCATGGAAACTGCCTCCTTCCTTCCCGGGCACCTCCGGAGCCAAAGCCGATTCTGCTTTCTCCGGTGCCTTTTCCCTCATTTCTTCCCGCACTTCTCCCTGCGCTTCCTCCGAAGTTCTTCCCTGCGGTTTCCCTTGCGTCCTTTCCCGGAATTTATTCTGCATTTTCTGTCGGGCTGCCTCCTGTCTCATTTTTTCTGTGAACGAATCCATTTCGGCTGCCTTTATGTCTCCCAGACCATTCCCTGCCGCTTCTTCTGTCTGGCTCTCGTTTCCAATCTGGGAGCGGTAGATAGCCTTATAAGGCTCGCAGCCAGCCATCAGCTCTTCGTGGGAGCCAAAGGCGCAGACTCCTCCGTCCTCCATGCAGAGGATATGGTCCGCTTTCATCACCGTGGAAATCCGCTGGCTCACCAATAGCACTGTCATTCCCGCGGACTCCCTGCGGATTCCCGCCAGCACCCATGCCTCCGTGGTGGCGTCCAGGGCGCTGGTGCAGTCGTCCAGAATCAGTATCCGCGGCTTTTTCAGCAATGCCCTGGCAATGGACAGGCGCTGCTTCTGCCCGCCGGAAAGGTTCACGCCTCCCTGGCCCAGCTGCGTCTCGTAGCCTTCCGGCAGCTTTGACACAAATTCATCCGCACAGACCGTCTCCGCAGCTTTACGGATTTCCTCCAAACCGGCCTGTCTATCTCCCCATCGCAGATTCTCCTGAATCGTGCCCGTGAAAAGCAGCGCTTTCTGGGGCACCACGGCTATCATTTCCCGCAGTTTTGACATGGGCATCCCAGTCACGTCACAGCCACCTACCAGCACCTGGCCCTCTGAGGCATCGTAAAACCGCGGAACCAGGTTCACCAGCGTGGACTTTCCTGAGCCGGTGGGGCCGATGATGCCGATGGTCTCTCCTGCCTTGATGGAAAAGCTGACCCTGTGCACTGCCGGGCGGGATGTGCCCGCATAGGCAAAGGATACCCGCCGGAACATGACGCTGTCTTTCCTTTCGTCCAAAGTTTCTTCTACTCTCCGATGCCCAAGCGTCCTGTCCAAATCCTCTGCTTCTTCTCCTTGTCCATGCATCCCGTCCAAGGCCTCTCCTGCCCCTCTCCGCCCAGGCATACTGTCCAGAAGCTCTCCCCGCTTCCCCTGCCCAGATATCCCGCCCGGAATCTCTCCCGCCTCTTTCTGCGCAGGCACCTCGTCCAGAATCTCCCTCACCCTGGCGGAGGATGCCACCGCGCGGACGGCGGAATTCAGGATATTGGACACCATCCCCAACGCGAACAGCACCTGAGTCATATAGTTGACACAGGCCATCAGACGTCCGATTTCCCCGCTCATCTCCCGCCCGGAAAGCCACAGCAGCAGCACGATTCCCTCGTTGACCGTCAGATTGATCATAGGGCCGAATACAGCCATGACCCGCATGGAAGAAATGCCCGCTTCGGCCAGCTGTTCGGCGACATCCCCGAATTTCTCCTGCTCCTGGCGCTCTGCCCGGAACGCCTTTACCACCCGGATGGCGCTCAGGAATTCCCTGCTGGTGCGGTTCAGGCTGTCCAGCTTTCTCTGCATCCTGTCGAACCTGGGATATCCCATCTTCATATTGCCGTAGATCAGCAGACCGGCACAGACCAGAATCACCAGCATCAAAGGCAGCAGCCCGGGCATCTGGAAAATAATCAGCATCACTGCGCCGATACAGGTCACAGGGGCTTTCAGCATGATCCGCATGATGCCGTTGATGAAATTCTGTATCTGGGTCACGTCGTTGGTGATTCTGGTGATGATGGACGCGGGCTGAAGCCTGTCGATATTTTCATAGGACAGGGTCTGTACTTTCTCATAGATGGCAAGCCTGATTTCCTTGCCAATCAGCTGGGACGTCCTGCTGGCGTAGATATTGCGCACCACCGCGCCCACAGCCCCCATGGCGGTAATCCCCAGCATAATCAGGCCATACCGCAGGATAGCCCCCATCTCCTGCCCTTTCACCCCTCTGTCCACGATGTAGGACATGAACGTCGGCTGCAGCAAATCCGCAAAGGTCTCTATGGTGAGGAACACCACCGCTGTCAGGAACATGCCCATGTGTCTTTTGATATAATGCATCATCAGCTTCATATACCATCCCCCCATGCCATGCGAAAAAGAGAACAAGCGCCTTTCCGTAAAGGTAAAAAAGGAGATAGCCGCATAAGGTATCTCCTTTTCATCAGTTTCGCATTCTTTCAGTTGGTAATTACATTTCCTATCTTATCCATTCTATGCCGGAATTGTCAATAGTATTTTTATGCTGCTTCGGTTTTTATTTTTTCTATGGCTTACCGCTTGATATCATAATTCAGTGGGCATAGCGCACATGGCGGGTCAAATCGCCCAGGCCCGAATACTGGAGCATGTACCGAAGCACACCGCCGCATGCTGTCACCAGGAGAATCAGCCCTGTGGGCTCCAGGGACTTTGTCATAATTTTTTCCAGTTCTTCCATTTTATACCCATGCTTCAGGCCTAAGACCAGCATGGCGACAATGGTGGCAATCAGCAATGCCACGAAAGGCTCTCCCAGGAAACCGAACACTGGTGCCAGCCCGCTCAGCGCCGGAACCACCCCCGCTACGGAGTCCAGGATAATCAGCACCAGGGGGATTAGGATGATGCCTACAATCGTCCAGAACTTGGGAAGCTTGGACTCGTCAAAGTCCGCCTGGTAAGCAATACTGCGAGCCCTACGATTGCCGCTATCACCAGTCTGGTAGGATTCAATGCCATTTCCTGCGTCATTTTCATGAGCTCCTTCATTGCAATTTCGTTTCTTTGTTTACTTTTGCATGCATGCTTTTGATTTCCGGATAACATTTCCATTTTTTGCACAAAAAAGAGGGGCCTTTCGATATAGCGTCCCTCTTTTTTTGTCTATTATGCCTATTCTATTTTTCAGGTTGTCTGTGGGGCGTTTCAATCTCCCTCTCTTCCAATATCTTCAGGATGGCCTGACGGTTGTAGGTCAGATGCATCATCATGGCGCAGCGGGCTCCTACCGAGTCCCGCTTCAAGATGGCATCCGTGACGGCACGGTGAGTCTCCAGCGTCTCTTCCAGCAGCAGGCGGTGGGTCACTTTCGCGAAAGTATAGACTGCTGTGTTGATCACCGGAATCAGAGTCTCCACCACCTGGTTCTTGCTGCAGCGGACAATGCAGGTGTGGAATTCTATATCCTTGCTGATATGATTATGGCCGCCCAGGTAGAGCTGTTCGGTCTCATCGCACAGCCTTTTCAGCTGCCGCAGCTCCTTTTCGGTGGCGCTCTTGCAGGCCAGGGCGGCTATCTCCGGATCAATCATGAGACGCACCTCGAACAAGTCCAGGGCAAGCTTATTCTTGTCCTGGATCCTGTCAAGCCCCAGAGGGTCTGTGTCTGTAGCGCTTGGTGCTGATGACATAGGTTCCCGCCCCTCTGCGCACTTCCAGGATGCCCCGGGACACCAGGCCCTTTACCGCCTCTCTTTCCTTTACCTCATCCAGCCGTATTCCGCAATGGTGAAGCCTGTCATTTTCGCTCTTCCGCCATAAGCTCCATTCTGCTTCGGATAATGTCTGCCACCTCTTCCAGGCTTTTCTGACCCGCAAAGTAATATGCCGCTTCCTCCTGCACAATCCGAAGACCTTCCATGTCCCCTCTCTTTATCATCCTGGCTCCCTCCACCATCTGCCTGAGACTGTCTGTGTCCTCCGGCCTGGGGGCGAAGACCTCTATTTCCTCCCCATTCATGTCATAGGTCAAAACAGGCGCTTCCTGCTGCCTGCCGTCCCTGTCGGTATACCATTGCTTCTCTTCCGCATCTTTCAGCTGCTGCTCAAACCTGTCCCTGTCTACGGAAAAAGCATAATTGGGGGTTATCTTCTCCTGCCATTCCCGGGTGAAGAAGCTTTCCACAAATTTCCAGGCGCCGTCTTTATGGCGGCTCTGGGCGCTGACTGCGTAACAGTTGTCCGGATACAGCATCATGCCGTTTCCCGCCCCTCCCGGAAATCCCACGAAAGCCACGTCCTCTCCCCACTGGGATTTATAGTACATATAGGTCTCCGAATCCATCAAGACGAACTGCTCAAACAGGAGCTTCCCATCCCGCCTAAGGGAATCATCAGTGATATATACTGCTTCTTCCGGCATATATTCCGCCAGCCGGATATACTTTTCCAGCAGACCGTCCTCCAGGACGGAAGTACCATCCTCCCCTCCGGCTCCAAACATGACCGAAAGACAGTATTCCAGCATATGCCTCTTACTGGACATGTTATCCCGCAGTTCAGGCTCCTCCTCCAGGACGCGCAGCAGTTCGTCTGCCGTCCATGTCTGTCCCGCTGGTGCCCACTTTTCCTTTGTGATGAATCCTCCCAGCTGGAAATTCGTCGGGAGCATGTACACTTTCCCCTCCGTCTGCAGAGCCTGATAGACAGAGGGCAGCAGATTCTGCGGGCTGACGACCTGGCTGCTCTCCAGGTACGGCGTCAAATCTTCCAGTATCCCCCGTTCACCCATGGTTCTGTCGTCCATATAACCGCCGTCCATCTGGAAGATGTCAGGCCCTGTCCCAGCTGTCAGCTCCGTATACAGGCGCATTGCCGCCGCAGACTCGTCTTCCGTGCCATAGTCCACCATCCGAATCAGGAAATCCGGATTCGTCCGGTTGAACATGGCCACCGCCTGCCGGGTGGCAGCGCTGTCCGACACGTACCCAAGTCTCAGTTCCGTCCGTTTCGTTCCTGTATCCCCTCCGTTCCATTGGGCCTCATACAGGATATCGTCTTCCCTGAAGAGGAACCGGGGGGCTTGTGTATCTCCATACATCCCGAGCACGCTGTCCCCCTGGATTCCGATATCTGTCCAATCGAATATTTTTGTATGTTCTCCCGTTGAAAGGTCGCACAGGGACGCTTCCATGTTCGTATACATATACAGGGTGTCTTCCCCGTTTCCTGTCCTGTTGAAGCGAGCGCCCTGGGAGATGTCTTTCAAAGTCCCAATCTTTCCGTTTTCCCGCCGGAACGTGCCATGGACGGTCTGGAAGTTCTCTGCCTGTAAAGTCAGCGCGTACTTTCCCCCGGCATACAGCACGTCATAGCTTCTGGGTTCTTTCCAGTCTTCCCTCCGGACAATCTCCCCCTCCTGGGAGATCAGGCGATATCCGTATTTTGAGACCAGGAGGAAATCCCCTCCTGGTACTGCCCTTATGCCCCAATCCCATATGCTTCCTTCGCCGCTGCCCAGGCAGATGTCGTTCAGATCCGCCACTGTCCTCTCGCTGCCGTCTGCAGACACCTCCAGCAGCTTTGCCAAATCCTCTTCCTCTGCGGCTTCTGTCAGGATGAAACAGACATTTCCGTCTTCTCCCGCAATGAAGTCTATCGCGCTTCTCTCATTATAGTCAAAACTGCAGAATGGCTCCTCCGGGAAATCTGACCCGGCTTTTGCATAATAGAACCTCTGCACATATGTAGTCTCCGATGATTCCGCGTCCGCTCCATCCTCGTCATCTGTTTCTGCAGCACCTGTTTCCACTATGATTCTGTCCCCGCAGCATCGGATGCCGGAAAAGGTTTCGTCCTCTTTCATCGGTATCTCTGCCATACTCATCACTGTCATTCCGCTGCCGCTCTGCTCCTGTGGGGCAGCATCCGTTGCCGCCCCGCAGGAGCAGAGAATTGCAGCACATAAAGCCAATAAACTAAATGCCTTTGCTCTCTTCATCATGTCCTGTCCTGCTTATTACTAATTAACCGAAATCAACTTGACGGTTCTGTTCATATTGCTCCATGTATTAACTGTACTCTTTCCAAGTCCCATAAAGACATCAATCTTATAACCTTTAATACTCCCTCCTCCATCTTCAGCTACACGGTTTCCTATGCCGGATATGTTGACAGTGGCCCTCTTCCAATTCCCTCCGACCTTCGCTCTGGGAATGAACTCGGGATCCACCGCAATCGTCCGGCCTGCCGTTGCCTCAGTTCCTGTCGCCGTAGTAGGTTTGCTAATATACGAATAGCCGCTGCCATTCCAATAGATGTACCTTCCTGAATCAGCTTTTCCTGTTCCATTCAATTTCACGGCGGCAAGGAAATCAGACCTAAATGTTGCGCCGGTGAGTCCAGAAGCAGACACCTTTGAAGCGCTGTAATCCTTTTCCAGCGCCACTATGTAAGCTGTACAATAAAAAGGATTCTGATAATTCGCAGACACTTTCGGCGTGGCGCTGATTTGATTTGACCAGGGAACCACCCCCTTTCTAAACCCACGACATCCCATAAAAGCTTTCCGCATAAAACACTATTCTACGCTGTTTATAGTATTTTTATATAAAATACAGGGCGGCAACCATACACTGCCGCATTACCGCCCTATACCTTATACCTCCGCCTTCTTCTATCTCTCAATAGATAAGATGTAAAGTCTCAGTAGACACGATACGAACCATCCACATCTACTGCCGTTCCAGTTCCGTTTTCTACGAACACTTTGTAGCTCCCTGACACTGAAACTGAAAAATCATGTGCCACTTTATCTCCCTTTCCCCAAATATACGTCTTCGTTCCATCCGGTTTGATGATTCCCACCTTTACGCTTATATTATCCGGCGAAATCCCCATGCTCACAGATATGGTATCCCCTTTCTTGCAGGAGAACGCTTCCGTCTCTGCCGCTTCCCCACCGTTTATCGTCCATTCCATTCCGACATAAGACCGTGTAATCCTGTATACCTCCCCAGTCCTGACCACAATCCCCTCTGCATACCCCTCCTCCGTATACTCCACATAATCGTCCACCCAGGGCACATACTCTTCTTCCTCCTCCACAGTCGTCAAATGATGCAGATACACATACAGATCCGCGCTCTTCACCGTGGCCGCATAGGCGGACACGGAGCCTGCCGCATAGACTGCTCCCGCCAGCCCCACTGCTGCCAGCTTCGTCATAAACCCTTTCTTTCTGTTCCTGTTCATTTCCTTCACCTTCTCAATCCTTTCTACCAATTCATTTTTGCTTTCCGTCAGCTGTGCCGCCAATGTTCCCTCCGCGGAGAACAGCGCCATGTCCGCTATGACCCGGAAGTACTGTTTTGCCCCTCCGATGGCACTGCACGCTCTGATGTCACAGGCATATTCGCTCCATTTCTGCACCTCCCGGCACAAAAGCCAGGCCAGCGGATTGAAAAAGTGCACGGCCCGCAGCAGCAGGATTCCCCATTTCAGAAGCATGGCTCCTTGCAGATAATGTGTGATTTCATGGGTGAAAATCACCTGTAATTCGTCCTTTTCATAACGCTGTGCCGGTAAGATGACCATTGGGCGCAGCACGCCGCACATACAGGGAGCCGCAAAACAGTAAGAATAGCACACCCGCAGTCTCCGTCCCTTTCCCCCCAAGGCTCCGGTACGCCTCCTGAAACTGTGTGCGGACTTCCGTCTCACAGGGCATGCAGCTTGAGAGCCTCCGGTGCTGCTGCCAGGCATCCCGGACCAGGCTCAGCGCAAGCGTCCCTGCCCCCAGAAGCCAGACCGCCAGGAATATCTTGCCAGCCAGGAACAGCCCGTATGACTTGCTGAACAGATAGCCATGCCCCAGCTCCCGGTTCACCGCTTTCTGCTTTAAAAACGCATAGGCCGCTGGCAGGAAAAAGCTGATCGCCGTCATCTTCAGCAGCCCGAATCCCGCTCTGGCCAGGCCGGCCCTCTCCAGCCCTTGCCAGGCCAGGCGCCAGACCAGGAAGAACAGGCTCCCCGTAAAAGAGGTCAGCAGAATCCCCCAGCCGAATTCAATCATCCAGTCCATCCAGAGCCCTCCTGATCTGTTCCTTGTCCTCCTCCGTCATCTCCCTGGCATGGAACAGACCGGCGACCAGCTCCGCCGGATTCCCCCGGTACCAGAAGTCCATCTCCTCCCGCAGAAGCTTCGCCTTGTAATCCGCCCCGTCTTTGAGCGCTTGGACATAGGACAGCTTTCCCTTTCGGTAGACCCGGACGAAGCCTTTCCCGGCCAGCTTCAGCAGAAAGGTCTGCACCGTAGTCCTGGCGTAGTCTTTGGCATATTTCACCTTCAGGGCTGTCATCAGATCCGGTACCGAGATATCCTCCCCCGCGTCCCAGATGGTCTTCATCACTATGGATTCTGAGCCGCTGAGGTTCCTCTCTTCATACGAAAGGGGGTCTTCCGTTTTTGCTGTTTTTTCCATATTTTCCATCTTCTCCTCCGTTTTCCGAATGCCTAACTGTCTGTCTTTTTCCATTTTACGATATTTATAGTATTTTGTCAATAAAAAGGCATCATTTGTATCCGCTCCACCTTTTTCGCCGGCTGCAATTATTATTATCTTTATGAATCATCAGACAGGCCGGCTGCAATTGTGGCTTGTGCAATTGCAGAGGACATCCTCATCAATGAAGACGCTGACGACATTACCAGCGAAAGTGATTGCTATGCTGAGACTATAACAAAAAATCCAGCCCGGCAGCCGCGTTCTTCTTTCCTGTTATAGTTTTTCTGCTTTTCTTTTTAAAGGCTACATCATCCCGCTGATGAAGATTTCCAGGCCGATGGCAATCAGGATGATGCCGCCGAAGATTTGGGCCTTATTGGAAAGCTGCGTCCCGAACCTCTCCCCTATGGCCAGCCCGGCCATACATATCCCAAAGGTGACCGCCGAGATAATCAGCGCGGCCGCCAGCGCCATCAGCCAGCCGTATTCCGCAATGGTAAAGCCCACGGACAGGGCGTCGATAGAAGTGGCGACACCCTGCACCAGCAGCGCCCCGATGCCCAGGCCCGGCTTCCCCTGACCGGACTCTCCGTTCCTGATGCCCTCCACCAGCATCTTCCCGCCGATGAATCCCAGGAGCAGCAGCGCAATCCACGGAATGCATCTTTCAAACATTTTGAAATACTGCACCACTGTCCGGACGCAAATCCACCCGATCATGGGCATCAGCGCCTGGAATCCGGCGAACACACCGGCTATGCCGCACATTTTGCCTCTCTTCATGTCCGGCTCGTTCAGGCCGTTGGCCATGGACACCGAAAAAGCATCCATGGCAAGCCCCACCCCAAGCAGCACGCTGTTGAAAAAGAAAACAAACCCCCACTCCATTTTTTATCCCTCCCTGCTCCTTTCGGCGGCTGTCGGCGCAGCCGAAAAGCTCTGCCCCGACCCCGGCTCTCTTCAAAGCAAAATTTCTCCTCACTGTATCACTTTTCGACAGGAAAGTCAACTGTTTGCCGTCATTTTGGAAAAAACCGGCCCCGACAAGCAGACTGTGGTCTCCTCTCTGCATTTTCGGATGGTATTCCAGGTTCAGACAAAGCCTCGCATGGAAGTCAGCTTTTCCATCTGATAGGCCAGGACAGACACTGCTTTCTTTCCCTGAAAAGGAATACTGCGTGGTCGCCGGAGGAAGTTATGGTTTTACATAAGGTAAGCTTTTTTAGTATTGGATACTTCAGAATTGATGCGCAGACATTTCACTGTGGATTGGCCGGACGCGCTGCATCGATTTTCCTGACGACAGAGCGATACAGGGCTGCCGCAGCCGCAGCCGTAAGGGCTTCCGCAATCCAAAAGGCATGCCAGACTCCCGCCACGCCGAAAATACGGCTCAGAATCCATGCCGCCGGCAATATGACCGCCACATATCTAAGCAGCGAAATGACAAAGGACATCCCGCCGAATCCAAGTCCCTCCAGCGTCCCGCACACCACCACGGATACGGCGGACACCATGAATCCGGCGCAGATGATGCGCAATGCAGACGCTCCCGCGCTGATTGTATCCCCATTGGACGAAAACATGCCGATCAGGTTCTGCGGAATCAGCAGGCAGAGGGCCGTCCCCAGGACCATCACCAGAAACGCCGAACCAAGCGCCGTCCTGAAAATCCCCCGGACACGCCCCATGAGACCGGCGCCATAATTGTACGCCACCAGAGGGCGGATTCCCTGGACAATTCCATTGGCCGTGAGATAGATAAAGGTCTGAAGCTTATAATAGACCCCCAGAATCAGGATATCCGTCTGGGAAAAAGCCGCCAGAATGGAGTTCAGTACCGTAATCAAAAGCGAAGGGAGCGCCTGGTTCAGAACCGCCGGTATGCCGATGCCATAAAGCCTCCCCGCAAGCCTGCGGCAGCGCCATCCCTCCGCCAGGGAGAGGTGCAGGCACAGCAGGCCTTTCGCCTGGGCAATGAGATAACAGGCGAGCGACACCGCCTGCCCGATGACCGTGGCTGTGGCGGCACCATGAATGCCCATGGCCGGGCAGGGCCCCAGCCCGAAAATCATGATTGGATCCAGAATGATATTTGTGACGCAGCCTGCAATCATGCTGAACATGGTGATGCGGACACGTCCGATGGCCTGAAAAAGTTTTTCATAAATCAGGCCGATCTGGCCCACGAACAGGAAGCCGAAGACAATGCGGGCATATTGGATTCCATAGGTGAGAATTTCCCTGTTTTCGGTAAAGCTCCTGAGAAAAGGCACCGCCGCAGCAAACAGGAGCGCTGTCAGGACAACGGAATGCGCAATGGACAAAAGCAGGCTCAGAGATGCCGCTCCATCCGCGTTTTTCTGGTTTTCCTCCCCCAGAAGGAAAGCCGTCACCGCATTGGCCCCCACGCCAAACCCGATGCTGACCGCGGCGGCTATATTCTGCAGCGGAAAGACCAGTGAAATCGCGGTCATGGCGTCCTCGCTGATTTTCGCTATGAAGAAACTGTCCACTATATTGTACAGCGCATTGATGAGCATCGACAATACCATCGGCACTGCCATGGACATCACCAAGGGCAGGATTTTTTTCGTTTTCATGTAAGTCTGATCCATACGTCGCACCTCCGCAGTAACTCATAAAAAAGCCACAGAGCCCGCAGGATTGTCATCCCTGCAGGACTCTGTGGCGAAAAAAGATTGCTCTGAAAAATCCACTTCCCGGCATCAGCCAGGTTTTAGTTATGTAACAGTATTTCTCACATCCATATCCTATTATATTTGCCCTTAAGCGAAATGTCAAATATTATTCCATTATTTTTTTATGATTTTTTCCCCCTGCACAGTTACTAATATCCTGGTTATAGGTGTCTGACCTGAAAGTTTCTCTGCATAATTTTCCGCCTGCTCATATGGAAGATATATCCCATCGGCCGGCGATGATAAAATTCCGGCTATCAGACAGGGTTCCCAATCTTCTAATTCATCATTGCTTTCTATTTTATCAATATCAACCAGGCAATATTGCCAGTCTATTTCCTGATAGCAATCCAAAAGCCCTTTTTGCTTTTTTTCTGAAATCTTATGTCCATTCACATCTTCCATCATCGCTATGCTGTTTTCTCCCAAAATCAATACAGGCGTATTTCCTACCTGCACTTCATTTGATTCTTTTACTGTCATAATCAATTCTGTCAAATCCACCCCCTGCAAAGAGATTTCCATTGTATAGCCTTCCGCACGGATCTTTGCCGGAATTTCTATGACAGGCGTAACAGAACGGATACCGGGAATCTGTCCTGCTTCTTCTAAAAATTCTTCATGACCAACTATAATAATGACGAAAACCGATATCTGCCAGGAATTTGTTTCCGCTTCCTCATTCACGGTGAGCGACAAAATCTGTGCCTTTTTAATCTCTGTCCGGAAATCCCGCTCTATCTCATAAGTCTTTCCCTTTGCATCCTCATATTTTAGGGTGATTGTTCCCTTCACCTCTCCATACTTTTCTTCATCACTTTTCCCCACGTCTGTACCAATCTCCGTCATTGTCCGTGTTCCTACATAAATGCGCATGGTTCCGGGCCTTTCCGTACCTGCCTCCATATTTCCAATAAATATGTCTTCCATTGGAAATAATCCGGTTCCCGATAAGCTGATCCGCACATTATATACACCGGTACGGCTAAGATTCAGCGCCTTAACGCAAAGTTCCTGCGTTTCAGAAGCATATACAAACGGCGGTATCTCTGCCGCATCCAGTTCCATTTTTATCGGGTAAGCCACAGACAGATTGGCTGTCTCCTGTCCGCTGATTCCCGTTCCCTCTTTATCCTCATAATTAAAATCAAAAGTCAATGGAATCACGCCGCTTTCCGCATCCGCTGCCACCGCTGCCTCAGTTTGCAGTTCTATTTTTTCTCCGGCCCCGATTTCACATTATACATAGCCTGTGATTTTCTGCAGTTTCTAAAAAAAGCCGCCATCTGCTCCTGACTGCCCGCTTCTAATTCTTTACCTGATAAATTATAGCTTTCTAATAATATTTGAGGCGATCGGGTAATCGGTTGTTCCGCAATAGATAAAACTACCCCTTCTTTCCCGACTATGACTGTTCCTTTTTCATCCTCGTATTCCAATTCAAACCCTAACGGAATCATACCGCTTTCTGCTTTTGACGCTACTTTAAGATTACCTTCTATATGAATCACTTCTCCAGGGCCAATTTGAGCAAAGTGAAACGACCCTGGTATCAGCTGCAAAACAGAGCCTGTAGAAACAGCTAGCGAGCATATGGGAGAAGAATTTACCCTCTTTCTGCCAATGTCAAAACAGAGTAGACTTTGTGACTATTTGGACGAGGCCGGGGAACCCGTATATGAATTTAGCTGTTTTGTTGAGTCTAATGTTGCTTACTCTATCGACAATCCGAAACTGGTATCGGTAGCAGAGAGAGATAAGGCGCTGCTGACCTATAAAGAAGAAATGCAGAATTACTTGAATGGACTAAGCGAAACTGAAATAACAGACGGTGATGTCAAAACAATGCTCATAGATAAGTCTGCTGAACTTGCAAATAGCTTGTCTACCGAAAATATGAAACTATCACCTTGTGAAATTTATATGCTTGATATCAACGACGCAGGAACAGAAATTCCCGCCTTCCAAGCGATTTTCTGAAGTCTGCCTGCGGAAACGGCAGACCGCCGCATATGACACTGCGCCATAGCGGCGGTCTTTACATGATTAGTGGCATTTCATCATAAGAATCGTAATCCTATTTGTCAGTCGGCACATTTGCCATTCTCAGGCATTGAACCATTTTTATCCATTCAATATCCGAATCCGAATACTGCATGTATTTCTGGCTTGTCCGGGCAATCTGCGGCAATAGCTGTTCCTTTTCATAATACCTTAATGCTGCTGTCGATAATCCCGTCATTTCTGCTGCTTCTTTTGCTGAATACATATAAATCCACCTTTCCCTGTTATCATAAACTATGAAGTGCGCTTCAAGTCAACAGCAATATTATGATATGCTTCCTCTTTCTGGTTAACTCCGTTTTTCTATATCAATTATCCGTTGCGCCCATTCCCTGTAAAAATTTTCCTCATGGGAAACAAGGAGAACTGTACCGGCAAATTCCGCCAATGCAGTTTTCAGCATCTCTTTTGCCTGAATATCCAAATGGTTCGTCGGCTCGTCCAGTATCAAAAAATTACACGGCTTTAGCGTCAGCATACACATCTTTACTTTAGCCTGCTCACCGCCGCTTAGCGTTCCAACAGGCTGCATGGCATGTTTACTTGAAATGCCGCACAGGGCAAGGGCTTTGCGGACTTCCTTCATTACCATATCAGGATAGCTGTCTGAAACAATCTGTATAGGAGTTCTTGCTGTATCTTCCCATATCAAATCCTGTTCAAAATATCCTATTGTAACCTGATCCGAAAATATGTAATGTCCATGCATGGATGGGATCTGTCCTACCAGTGTTTTCAATAAAGTGGATTTCCCAACCCCATTGAACCCCGTTATCACTACTTTCTGTCCGCCCTTTATTGTAAAATCGACCTCAGATAAAACCGGATGATAATAACCTACCGATAAGTCCTTTACTAAAAGGTGTTCTGTATTTGTGAACGATACTTCCGGGAAACGGAAATAAGGCGTTATCTCTTTTCGATCCAATGCCTCCATCTTCTCCATTCGCTCAAGTTGTTTTCTGCGTCCTCTGGCCATTTTAGATTTTCTTCCGGCAATATTTTTACGGATGAATTCCTCTGTCTTCTGAATCTCCTTCTGTTGGATTGAATACCGATGCACATAATCTTCCCTCAGAAGCGTTTTCTTTCTTAGAAATTCAGAATACGTCCCATAATACTTTGTGATACTGCCATTGTCGATATCGCATATCCGGTCTGCGGTTTTCTCCAGAAATGCGTAGTCATGCGATACTACCATAAATGCATTATCCAAGCCTGACAAGTAATCCGAAAGCCATGTAATATGTTCTTGATCTAAAAAATTGGTTGGCTCATCAAGCAAGAGAACATCTGGTTTCTCAAGAAGTAATTTTGCCAGTATCACTTTTGCTCTTTGGCCGCCGCTCATTTTATCAATCGGTCTGTCCAGCCCTATTGCCAGCAACCCCAAGCCATTAGCCACTTGTTCAATCTGTGTATCAATCGAATAGAAATCATGGATTTCAAGCTGCTCCTGATGCTTCGCCGCGAGGCTAAGATACTCCATATTTCCCATAGCTGCCCTTTCATAAGCCATTGTCATTTCTCTTTCAAGTTGGTATAGCCTTGAAAATGCTGATTTCAAAAAAGACTGCATTGTCAAGCTCTTTTCTATCTCTGCATATTGATCGAGGTATCCGACTGATATATTCGGCTGCCAGACAACACGGCCGGCATCCGGCATAATCTGTTCCGTACAAATTTTGATCAATGTACTTTTTCCGGTTCCATTTTGTCCCACAACTCCAATATGCTCACCTCTATTCAATGAAAAACCCGCATTTTTATAAAGCAGATTTTCTCCAAAAGAATGAGTCAAGCCTTCAATATCCAATAAGCTCATGTGAATCACATTCCTTTCATTTTTCATAATATACTGCCAAAAATACAAAAAGCAGAAAGCACCTGTACACATCCGTGTACTGCCTTCTGCCTCTATGGTTCCAAGCCCCCTATGGCAAAAGGCTACAGACAAAACATTGTCCATAGCCTTTCTTACGCTCAATCTGCATACGGAAAATAAACAATAAACATACTGGCATACAGTATCTCTATTGTTTCATTTCCCGATGAAATCCAAATGCGTTATCTATACGCTATACTCTGCACAATGTTTCATCGGAATGGATTGTACAGAGTCCAGTTTCCTCTTAGGTTGGTTCGTCAAATAGAAATTCATGCCACTTCCCCTTCCTTTGGTGAATAACTTCACCTCCGTCATAATACTATAATTGTGTTGATATGTCAATCTTCAATTTTTCAAATCCTATTTCCCAATGGCAATTCCAAAGCCCTTATCTTTTTCATAAACAGGCTCATCCAGAACAAAAAAACAGCGTATTCTTAATCCTGTCTTTATGCGTAATGATACCTGTCCTTGTTACGATTATAGCAGGAATTTCTATTCTTCTTTTCATCTATCTTGCGGTTTTAGTGATTTTAAAGCCTGAAATGGTTTCTGTACGTTGGGGCCGAGGTTTCCCACACCTTCCCTCAGCCCTCTTGAACCTCACGGCGAGAACCTTGGTGTTCAGCCATATCCTTCCCACTGCCGGGCGGATTCGGGACTTTCACCCGTTAGAACGCGCGCCCGCCGGGCGCACATGAAAAACAGCCGAAACCATTTCCGGCTGTTTCTTATGGTGCGATATTTGTTACGGCCGTCCTTTGAGAGAACCTCTATTTCCCCAGCCTGCCTACAGTCGGATATCTATAGGAACATAGGCATACTTTTTCAATGCCTCCTTGACTTCATCTCTGTAGTCATTCGTTATATAAAACCATCCCCTCTGTCATTCCATCTCTCTGAACGTGCCGGCCGTTCCCCCGACAAGGCTCCACTGGCGCTGCATATAAGATTTCAGATTTTCCGTGCTTTGCCTGTAGGCTCTGAAAGTCACTATGCTTTTGCGTCAAAACTATTCTGCGGATTTTCCACATTCACTGCTTCTTCACTCGTCAGAGGAATGCCTCTCTTTGCGTTTCCCCATGCCTCATTATAAATCATGCACATTTCCGTCTGTCTGGAAGCCTCCGCATTGGTGGTATACATCGTCCACCCATTATTGGAATAAGTCGCCACCATCTCCCCGTTCTTATCGTAAAACTCTATGTAATCGCTGTTTCCTGACGGCAGTTTCTGATATTTCACTTTCCCTTCCAGCAGCGTCGCCACAAAATCTATGGGCTTAAGCACATTCTGCCTGTTTTTAGAAACAGCTTTCAGACCGGAAGTGATGATTCCCTTTCTGTCCGGGGACACTTCCGATGTGTAGCTTTTCATCAGCCTGTTAAACCCTTCGGATTTGTTCTGGAACTGCCCTTTTGCAAAATCCTCATATGCCTGTTCCCTGATCTGCTTCCGGTATTCCTCATCACTGATGCCGCTTCTCTTCCTGGAGAAAACATATTTATCATTAAAGTCGGGCAGATGGATACCGCCTATGCTTCCTGTCCCTGAAAAATATCTGTTCTGCAATGAGCCATTGGACGAACTGACCTGCATTATTTCACCCTCCCCTGTAAATTTCCTAATCTATCCAACATTTCATACATCCTGCTATTCCCAAAAGTAAAATTCTGTAAAACAATTGCCATACATTTTTCCTCCCTATCCTCCATAATTCTGGGCAAATGCTTTAGGAATTGTCGGAAAATAACTGCTGCAATTGCTTCAGGCAAAAGCCCGGAAATACAATAAAAATTGCCATAAACTTGCAGCAGTTATTTGTAGACACTTCCTTATTCAGCCAAACAGTAAGTCTCCATCCGCTACAATGACATCTGTGACTGCCAACGCATTTGTCTTCCTGTTCTGTATTCTGCTTTCCGGAAAACTCCCAAAGAAACACTGCGGGCAGTATCCCTGGAACATGGCAGAAAACACTTCCAGCAGGCCGCTCACCACGTTTCTGCCGTCACTTAATTTATCGGCAGATTTTCTGTTTTTTTGGGGTGCAGGGAACGAAAAGCTTATAAAAGCACCTGCCGCAGTACCTGTTCCTTTCATACCAGCGGCTTAAGCGCAGGGCCGTAGCCCCGGCAAAGAAAGCCCATTCCGGAAGGACAGGAGGTTCCTGCGCCCGTCCCCCATATTACCTTGAACAGATGGAACGGATATAGTATGCTGCCTGAAGGAGGGACTCACATGAGCGACATGAAATCGCCGCTGCTCCAAGGCGCGGCTATGGTCAGGGTACAGAACATCTTAAGCGGGAAATGGAAGATAACGATATTAGATGTAAAAACGATAATAGAAACAGGCCGGGGATCAGAAATGCGCGACGCTACGCGTCTGATCCCGGCTTGTAAAATCAGGGAGGGAATCGAGATTATGTGCCGGGCTATGGAAGATATGAGAAATCAGACATTGAAAGAGGGAATGATAAATGTTGCCTTCTGGTAATAGCTCAGCCTTGGCATAAGCTTTGACCAGAAGTGGCAGCAGAATGCCCCGGTCTGCTGCTTTAGCTCCCGGCACTGCTCCAGTATGTCAGCCGCCGTGTACCCTTTGCCCGCCAGGGCGAGCGTGCCATCGTCACCGCTCTCCGTCCCGATGGTCAGCCCGTTTATCATATCCAAACTTGTCCTCCCGGGCTGTTTCCTATTACTGCAATGGTTCCTATACTGTGTCGTCCTTGATTGCCTCTACAATGACATCATCCCTGATTTTCTTAGATGCCAGCATATAAATCCCGTTGATTACAAATAGTACCAGAACAATATACACCATCAGCGCCCACACCGGGAATGCGTATAGGAATTCCATGACGGACACCCCCATCATATAACACTGTGCAACACATACAATGATAAGCATTGGAAGCCCAATCAGTATCGGCTTGACCGACAGCAGAAACCCTTCCATCCCAAGCAGCCGCCGGATTCCCTTTTCATCCACGCCTACCGAGCGGAGTATGGCAAATTCCTTCCGCCTCTGCCCTAAACTGTTCAGGATTGCTGAAAGCACCGAGGAAATGCCCACAACCCCGAACAGCACCGCAAGGCTGCACACGACAAACATTGCCGCCCCTGTCATCCTCCCGCGGTCCCTCATCCGCTCCGTCTTACTGGAAGTCATAAAATCGCTGCTGCCCAGATAGGCGCCGCATATCCTTTCCGCCTCGCCCTGGATTTCTTCATCCATTCCATCCGGCACAGCGTAATTTACATAGTTCCTGTAATTATAAACCTCCATCTCATCACTGAAATTCCCGATGATGGCATAATACTCCTCCATGGGCACGATAACAGGCAGCGTATAAAACGAAGGATCAAGCCCGATCTCCGGCATTGACGGAATCACTGCCGCAACATCCACGACAAACTCATAGTCACCCTGAGCATCATCCGAATACTTCTCTGTCAGCTCCACCCTCTGCCCCTGCCGGAGATTCAGATAAGGGACTGTTTCCTGCATTGCCTCATAATCCCTTGCACCGGGGTTCTTTGCCACACTGTTTACAATGATGGCGGAAGATTCCGGTAAAGCTTCCATGCCCGCTTCCCGCAGAACGCTTTCATAGGCATCCTGCTCCATCCCCACCAGCACACAGGTTACACGGTAACGCCCGTCCCGCTCCACGATATAGCCGTCTGCGGCATCAAAGCCTCCCGCCTGCAGGAATTCTGCCGCCTGGTCACTCCCGGAAAGCCAGACAGCGCATTTCGCCCTTGCATAAACAGATGTTTCCTGCACGCCCGGCATGGCTTTCAGTTCCGCAAGGAGCGCACCGTCTATCCGCTCCCCCGTCCCCAGCGTGATATTCACATCAAAATGATTCATATTCTCCGCCTGCGCATTGCTGATATCGGAAGCCGTAAAGACTGCAAGGAACCCAAAGGCAAGGAGCATACACAGGGAAAGCGTCACCATGCAGGTATGGTACAGTTTTTTCCCCGCATTTACCGAGTTTGCCGCTATCTCCCCAAGGAATCCGAAATGTTTTGCCAATATGGGATGGCTCTTTGCTTTCTTCGATGTGCGTCCCCACATTGCAATGCTGTACTGCTCCCCGCGCACTGCCTCTATGGGCAGAACCTTTGACATCTGTCTCGCCGGCCCGTGTGCGGCAAACAGGACCGTAACAAAGGAAAGCACTGCCGCCATGAGCGCCGCTGCCGGTGAAAAGGAAACCTCCATCCGGCTCCCGAACACCTCACTGATCATACCGGAATAGACCGACAGGACACCGAAGGAAAAAAAGTATCCCAGAATCATCGAAAGCAGGATCGGGATAACCGAGAGGATGCACGCCTCATAAATGACCGTCCTTCCTATCTGCTTCGGCCCCGCCCCTACAGATTCCAGGATGCCGAGCTGATGGATCTTCTGTTTCGCCGAAATCCCGAAAGCGCCCCTTATGATATAGGCAAATACCGCCATCGATGCGCCTGCCGCAAGCACAAGCCCCAGGAACAGCTTCGGCACATCACTCCGGAAAAAACTCCCAGGCGCATATACTCCATGCCATGCAAGCAGCGCGGCATGGTAGCGGCACGGGTAGTCCCCGTATTCATCCTTTGGAAGCCCTATTGCCTCCGCAATCTGCGGGACTGCCGTATATACTTTCCCCCTCCGCTCCATCTGGAGATAGACCGCCACCTCCCTTTCCGGCGAAAGCGCTTCCGGCTCCATAAAGCCATAGGCGAGGTATCCTTCATAGCCGGAGGAAACGGACACATCCAGTTCCCCCACAATGGTCAGGCTGGCCGCATCCTTCTGCCGGTTTTCTTCCATGTGCGTCCGCACATTGCTGACCATTTCCACGGCGAGCGTGTCGCCAATGCCATATGCCGGGTTCTGCAGGAAGAACTCCTTGCTGACCGCCACCTCGCCGGAAGCCTGCGGGACACGCCCCCGCAGGAGCATATTCTTCTCATACATGGCATCCCAATAGCCGCTGTCACAGTTCTGTATCAGCAGGCGGGGAAGCGCCGTCCCTTCCGGCAGGAACGCGGTCTGGTTGTCCCCTTTTACAAACATGGCTTTTACACCCGCATTGTCCCTCACCATGCCAAGCCTGTCTGCCGGGACATCCATAAGCTCCGCATCCCAATCACCTCCAATATAAATTTCCTGCTGCACCATCTGGTTCCAGAAACTCTGTGCAAAAACAAATAATGTACATAATAAAGTGGAAGCGATCAGAACCGCCACAATAATGGAAACTGAGGTGCGGCGGTTTTTACGCACCTGGTCTAAGCTGTATTCCCGTATGATGTTCATGGCTATACCTCCCTGCCCGCCACTGCGGGCCTCCATGCAATTACACCGCCTTATCCGAGACAATCTTCCCATCCTCTATCTTGATGATGCGGTCTGCTTCCAGTGCCACATTCTCATCATGGGTGACCAGCAGGATGGTCTGTTTATACTGGCGGTTGGACAGTTTCAGCAGGGAGACGATTTCCTCCGTATTCTTCCGGTCAAGGTTCCCTGTCGGCTCGTCCGCCAGCAGGATCGCGGGCTGGTAGATCAGGGCGCGCCCGATTGCCGCCCTCTGCTGCTGTCCCCCGGAAAGCTGCCCCGGCAGGTGTTCCAGCCTGTCACCCAGCCCTAGTGTCCTTACGATATCGTCAAACCGTTCCTTACCCGGCTCCTTATTATCCAGGAGCATGGGCAGACAGATGTTCTTCTTCACACTGAGCGTGGGGATAAGGTTGTAAAACTGGTAGATAAGCCCCACCTTGCGCCTGCGGTACTGCGCCAGCCGTTCCTCCCCAAATGTCGCTATGTCCACATCTTCCACAAATATCTTCCCGCCGTCAGGGCGGTCAACGCCTCCCAGCAGATGGAGCAGCGTTGACTTGCCGGAGCCGGACGCCCCGATGATGGCAACGAACTGCCCCCTTTCCACCTGCAGGTCCACATGGTCTAAAGCCGTCACCATTGTCTGCCCCGTCCCATACTGCCTGGTCAGCCCCTCGGTCCTTAAAATATCCATAAACAGCACCTCTCATTTCTCCGGATTCCGGAAGAACGCCGTCTTTGCGTTCTTCTACATGAACTTCTTTTCATGTTACCGCCCTTATGTGCTAATTTGGTGACAATGGTAAAATTTAATATAGAATCCTGCGCCCCCTGTCTCTGTATTTTCTGCCGTGACCGTCCCGTTTTCTTTCTCAATGATGGATTTTGCCAGGGAAAGCCCGATTCCTGCACTGTCTTTGGAAGAGCCTGCGCCCCGGTAAAACCTCTCAAACAGGCGGGGAAGGTCTGCTTCGTCAAATCCCCCGCCGCTGTCCTGAATAACGATTTCCGTATAGATAGGATTGTCCCGGCAGACAATGCTGATATCTCCCCGCTCCGGCGTATGCTCCACGCAGTTTTTGATGATATTGCCGAACGCCTCGCTGCACCATCCGAAATCCCCGGAAAGCGAAATCCCGTCAGCGCCCTGTATCCCAAAGCATATCCCCTTTTCTTCCATCTGCCGGACAAAGGGCTGGACTGCATCCACCAGCATCTCCTCCAGGTCAAACTCTTTTTCTTCCAGCTTCAGCACGCCCGCGTCCAGCCTTGACAGGGTGAGCATGGAGCCGACCAGGCGCTGGAGGTGGCCGACCTGTCCTTCCATCCGTATGATGTCCTGTTTTGTCTCTTCATCCCACGCTTTCTTTTTCAGCAGCGAAAGGGTAAGCCCTATGGATGCCGCTGGGGTCTTTAACTGGTGGGACAGATCGGCGATGTTGTCCGCAAGGTTCTCCTTTGCCCTCTGCGCCTGCTCCCGTTCTTCCCGGAGAAGCACCACCGCTTTATAGATGCTGTCCTCCAGCGCGGAACCGGTATCATCTTTCATCAGGGTGTCGTACTGCCCTTCCATAATCCTGTCCAGATAGCCGGAAAGCGCCTCTGTCCGCTTCTCTGCCTCCTTCCTCTTGCGCCTCCAGCAAAGCCCAAAAGAAAACAGCATCACCGATATGATACAGAAAGGGATGGCATATGCCGCTGCCCCAAACCATGCCGGGACAAAAGAATATGCATCCCTCCCATAACCGTACTGCCCTAAGATTTCTTCCCCCGCAGCCCTCAGGCCATCGCCGGACTTGTATAGATGCATGATATCGCCAAGCTGTTCCGGTGCAGCAATCCCCACAGCCCCGGCCATATCCGCAATACCGCTTCTGATGAACGTTTCTGACAGATGTAGGGTAACACCGCCTGCCAGAACGCACAGGCAGACGGAAAGCGCAATCCCGCATATAAAAATCCTGTTCCCCTTCTTTTTATCCCTCATAGTCCACCGCCTTATACCCAAATCCCCGGACGGTCAGGAGCATCTTCGGCATCTGCGGATGCTCCTCCACCTTCTGCCGCAGGCGCTTTACCAGCGTGGTAAGCGTATTGTCATTGACATAATTGCCGTCCACATCCCACAGCTTTTCCAAAATCTGCTCACGGGTTATGGTCTGGTTCTTATGTTCCAGAAGCAGGAGGAGGAGCTGGTACTCATTCGGCGTCAGTTCTACCGGGCAGTCTTTTTTATAGACTTTGGATGTCTTTTTATTGATGCAGACATCCCCGCAGTAGAGGCTTCCGTCCTCCGGCCTGCGGTTCCTCACCCTGCGCAGCAGGGCCCGCATCCTTGACACAAGGACATCCATGCGGAAAGGCTTCGTCACATAGTCATCCGCCCCGATGGACAGCCCCTGCACCATGTCCCGCGCCCCGTCACACACCGTCAGCAGAATGACGGGAATGGCTGTATTTTCACTTAAGCTGCGGCAGAAAGCAAATCCGTTGCCATCCGGCAGGTTTATATCCAGCAGGCATAAATCAATCCCGCTGTCCAGGTATTTCCGGGCCTGCGCGAGACTTGATGCGGCATACGGCGTGAAGCCCTCCGCCTGCAGGCTGCGGCAGAGGGTATCAGACAGTTCCGCGTTATCTTCAACCACCAGAATTTTATCCATACAAATTCCCCTTTCTTTGGGAGTATGGTTTTTATTATGCCACTGTACGCCTTTATCTTCAACTTCTGTTTCAGGAATATTTTTTAATTCTTAGGAATTGTCGGAAAATAACTGATGCAACTTGTTTAGGAGAAAGCCCAGAAATACAACGAAAACGGCTATAAACTTGCATCAGTTATTTGTAGACAATTCCTTAGTATCGCTCTGTATCCTTCCCGTGACATTTACCTCACAACCTACACCCAGTCTGGAGGCCCGTATTGCATCCCTTCCCCATACGATGCAAGGAATCTAGTCGGATTTTCCATAGGGACGGTTTACCGCCTTGTCTTTCATCGTCTCTTCCCTCTCTTTTGATGTTACAGAACACGCTATATTGATTGACAATCACAGAGCTATTCCAGTATAATGAATAAAACAGACAAAACCGCAGATATACAGGTGAAAGGAGTTAAAATGGAGCTAAACATTCAGACCGCGGAAATGGCATTAAAGGAAGCTGCGCAGTCCAATCCGGGGGCATGGGTAGCCCATTCCTGGTATGTAGCCAAAGCCTGTAAAAATATTGCTTCACACTGTAAGGATTTATCTTCTGAACAGGCGTATCTTTTCGGGCTGTTACATGATATTGGACGTTATGCCGGAGTGAGTTCGGAAAGGCATTTGATAGACGGCTATCGTTACTGTATGGAGCGCGGGTGGGGAAAAGCTGCACAAATATGTATATCCCATGCATTTATGATACAGGATATTGATACTTCTATCGGAGTGTTTGATGTCAGTGATGAGGATTACCTGTTTATGAAAAATTTTGTTGTAAATGCGGTATATGATGATTATGACCGTCTGGTACAGCTATGTGACGCATTGGCTATGCCTACGGGATTCTGCCTTTTGGAAAAGAGATTTGTGGACGTGACAATACGGTACGGCGTCCATCCGGCGACAATAGACAGGTGGAAAAAAATTTTAGAGATTAAAGAACTGTTTGAAGAACAGATTGGCTGTTCTATTTATACTTTGCTTCCGGGCGTTGTGGAAAACAGCTTTCGTTAAGGGAGGGATATTGCGTATTACGAGGCAAGCGATTTTTTGGAAACTGCGGACAGCGATACGTTAGAGCAGATTGCCCGCACAAGGGAATTTTGATTGCTTCAAATGAGCACTACGATCAATACCAATTTCCTGATGCTGTCAAAACGCCGGGTTTCAGCTTTTCAATTTGTGCGGCGCTCAACTTTAGCGGCGAAAACGCATCAGAGCAGCCTTAAAAGCTGTACCAGCTCATGCGACTCGTCCGCATCTGATGCGGTCTGTCTGGTATCAAACTGAGAGAAACGATTATCACGGTAAAATGATAATAGCTTTTCCTCTTTTTCCGCTTCCAAGAATGTTACTATGCCTCCGCCCAAATACTGTATCTCTTTAATTTTGTCCCATGCAAGTTTCAGAAGTTCTGCCCCCGTGATTTCTGTTCCGCCACTCTCCGAGAAATTTTTCCCAAGTTGTGCAATCAGATATGCCGACATGGTATAGGTATCCGATTTTTCATCCAACTCACTAATTCGCAACAGCTTTCTTTTCATGGTATTGCTCACTGTTTCACCCCTTACCGTCAATGGTTTTAATGCAAGGGTAAAATATCCAAGCAATCTGACATCCTCTGCTGAAACTACAAGATATGTAACAGACTGGTTCTTTTTCGTGAACTCTATGGCACTTTTTTTCAAAAAATGTTCCACGTCCTTATTCTTCGGACTGGAAAAACCGGAAAGCAACTCAACCAATGCTGGCTCTCCGGCTTCTTCATCATTCCCCAATGCCAAATACTCACGGATATTGACTGAAAAGAATTTATCATTTCCTGGCATTTTCCTTCTCCTTTATTTTCATCTTCCGCAGCCGCATCATTTCCCTCAATTCAGGTTCTCCCTTTATCTCTCTCGCAGCCACAGATATATGAACAGGACGGTTCTTGGCAGATTCTTCAATCGCATTAACAAACATCTCCACCTGTTCCTTGCCGGAAATGACAAAATTCTTTGTGATACTTGAAGTTGCCATGATATACACCTCCTTTGTTAGTATGGTTCTTCCGCTATAATTCATACTTTTCTATCTCTATTTTATTATCTTATATCGGTTAATGCAACAAAACATTTTATGAATTTTTTATAACTTATTTTCCGCTTGCTATCCCGCCAAAACAGAGTTAAGATACGACACCACAGAGAGGAGGGATTGGAGCATGTCAAGGAGCGTCTCGTAGCGCCCCTGCTCTTTTTTCAGCTTTTCCTCTATGATGGATTTATCCCGCAGCACTTCCGTCTGCCCTACCCCTGCCGCACCGAGGCCGAGGATTGCCGCTGCTTCCCGGAGCGTCCCCTCCGGGTCATCGAAAACGGCGTGGAGGACCTTCTGCGCATCGTGTGTATCTGTCCGAGCCACTCCACATAGGGAGCGCAGCCCCTCGTGACATAGCGGAACCGGGGATCAATCCTTTCATTCCGCAGTTTGTCCGTGGAGGCATAGGCTTTGGGGTGCTGCACCTGCGCACGGATGCCAAGCTGGGGCGTTTCAAAGGATAGCCTCGTTTTGCCCCTCTGCGTCACTCCAAGGCCGCAGAAATTGTTCTGCGGAAGAGTGACCGCAGAGCCTTCCCCGATGATGTGCGTATCTACGATATGCCCCACCGCCACAAGGCTGAAAATAATGACCTTCTTGAAGATGCTCATCCATCTTCTTATAGATGCTGTATGTCTCCCCGCCGTGCAGAACACGTTCTTATGCTTGCTGGTCTCGATATAGATGATATCGTCCACCCGCAGGCTCACATTCCCCTCCACGAAGCCGAACTCCACCACACGCTCCTCACGCAGAATGTCCTCCACGCACTCCGACAGCGTCTGTTCCAGGTCATCCTTTAACAGGAAACGGCTGGCTTTCACCTTAATAGACAGACCGCCGCATATGGCAGTTTGCCATAGCGGCGGTTAGCTTTTGTGTATTTCTTTAGTTTGCTTACATCAAAGCAAATTTCTCATTACGGAAATTTAAGCATCCGAAATGATCAGTTTTCCTCAGTAGCATAATCAGCGGAAGCTGTGGGCTTATTTGCCTGCAGCAGTAATTGTGCATCACTTTCTGAAATGGTTTCTATTTCTGTGATGTTATGGTTTCCGTCTCGGCTGACAGAAAGACATATTCCCTTTTCATCTGTGTAATAAACAATAGCCCTTTCGCTATCAATCAGTATCTTAATCTCATTACCGCCATAAAACCAGCGGCCATACGCGCCGTCAAAGGATACACCATACTCTTCATACTCCTTTAACGACTCTCCGTTGCTCTTCCCTGTTTCGGCTGCCATTGCTGCATTTGGTTCCGTACTGATAGACATATCCTTAAAATGCTCCTGCTTCTGCGTATGACGGTCATATACTTCCTGAGAGCATTCTTCGATACCGACAAGGTTATTGTCTGCGTCACGCTTCGCTTCAATATCCACCGTCCCCGTGAAGAAATTCGTAAAGCTCGCCCCTGCTGCCGAATCATTGAAGAAACGCACGATGTTCCCATTGTAGGTATAGCAACCCGTCTTTTCATCATAGGACAGCCCATATGCTTCATATACAGACCAGTCCACGCTGCCGGGAATTTCCGCCGCAGACGAATCCTCTACCATTCCAGTGTCATATGCAGGTATTGCAGACAGCAAAGTTCCATTCTGAACGCTTGCGGCTACATTTCCCGCACAGCCCGTAAGCATACATATACTGATCAGGACAGATGCGGATAAAATCCTTTTTATCATTTTTAATTTCATTTGAAGTTCTCCTCTCTTTTTGATAGTTCTATCTTATCAAAAGTATTTGGAGTTTCCTTGTGGACTTTATGTGTTTTGTGTGAAGTTTCCCACAAAAGAAGGCGGCAGGCAAATCATATGCCGCCACCCAGTTTCTGATGATTATATAAAAATTCAATGTTAAAACATACGCCTTGTTGGGTATTCCTTATCTGATAGTCCGCTCCATGCTGCTCCAGAATCATCTTTACAATATAAAGCCCCAATCCGCTGCCACCCGTTTGTCGGCTGCGTGACCGTTCCACCCGGTAGAAAGCGTCAAAGAGTTTTGGTATGTCATCTTCCGGCAAATGAACCCCCGTGTTCTCTATGGAAAATTGTATCCTCCCGCTCCTGGAATGAGCCGTAACAAAAATATCACTGCCTTCCGGCGAATAATGGATTGCATTGGAAACAAGGTTATTTACCACTTTCCCCAAGAGTGCTTTGTCTCCCCGGAGCATCAGCCCATTCTGTATATCCTCATGCCATTCCTGCCCCTTGCCTACAATCATATCTTCAAATAGTCCATACTCACTTTTTATCATGTCTGAAAAATCAAATATTTCCTCCTGCAAGGCAGTTTCTGATGATTTGATGCGGGAAACAGTCAGGATTTCCTGCACCATCCCTCCCATTGCTTTTACCACTTCAAGAGAACGAGCAAGATATTTATCACGTTCTTTGTATTTCCCCACATTCAGCAGCATCCCTTCAAGTTGCCCCTTAATGACTGTGATTGGTGTTTTCAGTTCATGGGATACTGCCGAAAAGAAATCAAGCTGTGCCTGTTCCAACATACGCTCCCGCTCAATGTCCGCTTCCAACCGGCTGTTTGCCGCCTGCAGTTCACTGAGCGCCGAAGACAATTTCCGGGCCATTTCATTCAGGCTGTGCGCCAGTATCCCTAATTCGTCGGAGCGGCTTTCCGTACAATCCCATGAAAAGTCAAGGTCGGACATTTTTTCTGACACCCTGCT
This sequence comes from Acetatifactor aquisgranensis, assembly GCF_943193215.1. NCBI lineage: Bacteria > Bacillati > Bacillota > Clostridia > Lachnospirales > Lachnospiraceae > Acetatifactor > Acetatifactor aquisgranensis. The sequence continues at coordinate 89,540 of NZ_CALPDH010000024.1, forward strand.
GATCTCTATGACAGGCTTTGTGACATACCTAGAATAAAGTGCTGCACCTATGGCTGAAATGAATATCACCATGACCAACAGAGGCGGGACTATATTGCCGATGGTATCCATCAGCCGATTTACCGGCTCTGCGTCTCCGGCAACAGACAGGGTATAGACCATCCCGGAATCGCTGAAACGAAACAGGTAGCTGTGCGTTACCCCATACGCAGAAGGCGCCCCTTCAAAAACAATGCCGTCACGAACCGCACCCGGGAAATCCGTGTTATGCTGTGAGGGCAATGCAATCTCCCTTCCGTCCTCATCATACAACTGGAGCAGCACATCATTGTTCAGCAGAAATTCGTCAAACAGAATCCCACTTTCCTCTCCCGCAGTAAACTCCAGTTCTGAAATGAATGCATTCACTTCCTTATCCAGTGCTGCATCCAGATCTGTGCTGTATGATTCTGGAACCAGCCATGCGATAAAGCAGTAGGTGGCCAGGCAGCTTATCACCATCAGCAGGCAGGTTACGGCAAATATTTTAATAAACAGGCTTTTCTTTCCCCTCTTTTTCAATTTTATATCCAACTCCCCGGATTGTCTCTATGTAGTCAATGTCCAGCTTTTTACGGAGATTTTTGATATGCGTGTCAACCACCCTCTCATCCCCGTAAAAATCGTACTTCCACAGTTTGTTCAGGAAATGCTGCCGTGAAAGCACCTTCCCCTGATTCAACAGCAGCTCTTTCAATACCTCAAATTCCCTTTGTGTCAGGTCATATTCCACATCCCCGGCGTAAATCCGGTAACCATCCATATCCAAAGTAAGCCCTTTGTAATGGAGCAATGCACTTTCGCCATCCTCCCGGTTTCCGGTCCGCCGCAGGACAGCCGCTATTTTTCGCAGCAGCACCGGCATGGAAAAGGGTTTTGTTACATAGTCGTCGGCCTGCAGGTCCAGCCCTTTAATCTGGTCTCCTTCACTGCCCAGGGCCGTCAGCATAATAATGGGAACCTGTGACTGTTTCCGGATCAGTTCGCAGACAGTGAACCCATCTATTTTAGGCAGCAGGATGTCCAGCAGAATCAGGTCATAAAGATTCTTCGCAAACATATCCACAGCTGCCACGCCATCACCTGCAATATCGGCCTTATATCCTGCCTCCTGCAAAAATTCCTGCAGAAGTTCCTGAATATCCATATCATCTTCAACAATTAAAATCCTCTGCATGGTATCACCTCCACACTCTTTAACCATCATACCATACTTTTTTGTAGTTTGTGTGTAGTTTGCCTAAGTTATATAAAACCATCGCCTCTGTCATTCCATTTCCTTGAACGTGCCGGCCATGACCTCCACGCCGCTCTCCTTTGCTTTCCCCGCAAGGCACTCGTCAAAATGACTGCGCCATACATTCAGCCCCTCCTGCTCGAAGCGGTATTCTTTCCCTGTATCATTTGTGAATATCATGCCCCTGTTCTCTGTCGGGGTACACATGGCAGATTCCGGCACATCCTCCCCGAAATAACTTTTCACAAGTTCCATTGATTTCTTTATCAGAACGCCCGAACAGGACTTATACCTTGGCATTTTGAACTTCTCCACCAAGAGAACCTTATAGTCTTTTTCCGCTAAAGCCTAGGCAACCGTGCATCCCGCAGGCCCCGCTCCGACCACTATCACATCATACATCCGTATATCATCCTCTCTGCTGTTTTCTATTACTTCGGCAGAAAGCCGTTCCTGCTAAAGCAAAAGCATCCTCTGAATTATACCATAAAAATTTTCTGTTTTTCACCCGCTGGCACTAAACGACTATTTTTCGGGAATGGAAAGCAGGGGCCATTGGATGAGTATATCCGCTGCCGCTTCATCAATGTACATACGCTGTCCTCTTGCCACTTGTGCATTTAAGACTTTACGGAAATATCATACTGAAAGATGGCGACCGCGAAATGCTGATGCTTTTAACTCACAAGTGAAATTTATAGTAGGATTTTTTAAGTGTCAGTACCATTCAGCTTCTTCCGTCACCCAGAATCTAATCCTCGCCCCTGTTCAATTCTTTTTTCGTTAAGCGCTTTTCAAAGCAACAGCTTTATCTCAATTTTGGCGCTATCGCCTTTTTTATTGTTCTTCACAGATTCTCTGCTCTCTTTATTTCATTGGAGATTCCTTCTGCAATTCTCTGTGCCAAACTTTCCTGATAATCGTCATCCAACAGCTTTTGACTCTCAGAATAATTTGAGAGGAATCCCATTTCTACCAAGACAGCGGGCATTTGCGTGTTTCGCAAAACATAATAGCCCTCTGTTTTCGCGTGCCTCGTTTCAATATCCTCGCTTAGCGAAACTGCATCGATGATGCTTTCTGCATATCTTTTGCTTTCTGTCGCATTTGAATTGTCGTAATAACATTCCAAGCCTGCTATCCGGGCATCTTCCTCATAGTAATTGCAATGAAGACTGATAAAGAAATCCGCATTGGAGTCATTTGCAACAGAAGTACGATCTGGAAGGCTTATATTTTCATCGGAGCTTCTGGTCAGAATAACTTCTATATTGTCATTCTCCAGAATAGCTTTCAGCTTCCATGCAACCGAAAGGTTAATATCCTTTTCTACTGCCTTGCCGCTGACAGTACCTCCGTCAATTCCTCCATGCCCCGCATCCACGACAACACAAAACCCCGGGGCGTTATTCTCTGTTGAAGCAACAGGAGCAGCATCGTTGCCTGCGTTTCTATCTGTGTATATATCCGTGTATTTATTTACCTTTTCATCTTCCTTTGTAAATCTCTCGTATATGTAAAGACATCCGCAAACCATAAGTATCATCATTATAATCGGTATCAGTATGACGATCGCCCTCAGCAGATACGCAATCATAAGCCGCTTAATCTTTCTCTTCCTGAGTCTTTTCCTCTTTCCGTATTGTTTCCTGTTCATTGCCGCATTTGTTCCTCAATCTGGAATAAGTCAATACCCCCGCGGGAATCAATGGCTTTTTGGTAAAACGATTTCCTCACCGCTTTCTTTTGATAACACATAAATATTTCCCGTATCACAGGTAACAGACATTGCAGGTATATGACTGATCAATTTCTTGTTATTCCCATCCTTGCCGCAGGAATACAAGTCTCCGCCGTCCGTCCTGGAGACATAATAGATTGACTGCTCATCCATGCAGAAATCATATGCAACTATATTTTCATAAGTGTAAGTTTCATTATCGGAAACGTCATATCTTGTTAAAACCCCCTGTTCATTTTTGTAAAAGATGCTTTCCCCGTCGAATGAAATATTTCCGTTTACAGGAATGTCCAGCTTTACAGTTTTTCCGGTATACCGGTTTACTTTTGTTATGCCATCGTTGCCAATGAAAAACAGATTGTCGTCATTCAGGAAAAAAGCCTGGTGAAAATCCAGGAACTTCCATTTATCCCCCGTTTCATAGTCAATGCCCAAAAGAGAACGCCCGGAATTCGTCATCTGCTCAAAGATTGTTTTTTCCGCAAAGGTATCCAGATTCAGCTCTACAACCGACACTTTCGTTATATTGCTGTTATAGTTTCCCACCCGGTTGACATAGCTTTCCATAACCGATGTGGTGTAATACAGATATGGCGGGCACACATAAAACGCACGTATTTCTTCGTCATCAGAAAATACCCCAAACACAGGGGAACGTGCGAAAGGATATGTTTCCCCCGTGGAAGTATTTCTGAGAAAATACTCAAAATTCTCTTCATCCCATATGATTTCATAACCCATACAGTCATAGACTGCCGATGAATTATAGACAACGCTTCCCGTTTTTCCACGGCCTGAACATCCCGTCACTGCCAATGCCAGGCCAAACATGACAACGAAAGCCGCCCCACGCTTCTTTTGCCCTGATTTCATCAGCCAACTGTTAGAATTGCGCCGTAAAATCCAGACAACGGCCAAAGCACACAAAAGCACGGATACAGAGAGCAGGGGCAATAGCGTAACCGTGCCGACCTCCGCAAAAATAATTTTCTCATCACCCGTCAGGGCATCGCTCATAACAATATCCCCTGCAAAAAAGTCTGTTCCAAGCAGAAACGGCAGCGGCAGCGGCAGACGGTAAATGCTGGTCTTCGATAAGCCTATATAGGGAATCATCACGGACACCGCACCAGCCAGCAGGGTGACCGCATACTTTTTTGCCAAAACGGAAATGAACATCAGGAGTATGGCAAGAAACATACCGCCAAACATCCGGAGCAGCCCTATAGATACATATCCCTCCAGCAGGGACATCCCCTTGCTGCTGCCTGCAAAGTAACGAATGCTCTGAATCGGATAATCCCCATCCGGCAGTCCGTATTTGAACCTGTAAAATCCGTATTCCATAAGCGAAATGCAAAGCGACAGGAAAAGGACAACTGTGGTAATAATGAGCAGCTTATACAGAGCGCTTTTTCGCCCCTCCCTTGCGGTCAGGATCAGGGTGTCCATCTGGCAGCTGTACTCAGAACAGAAAACAGGCGTAACAATCAGCAAAATGCCAAGGAAGAGAATGAAATTAAGCGTACCCTTGCCAAGAAGCCCCATCCATCCGTTTGTCTGGAGAAAACAGCGGTTCCCCGGGTTTTCGCAGATATAGAGATACTGCCGATAGATAACCTCAAATCCATTTTGACGCTCCAGAACCTTCTCTATTTCCCGGCTCTCCTTTTTATATTCACTTTCACCGATCTTCCCGTCATAGTAGTTCTCCAAAAGGCTGTTCTGCCTCTCCTTCGCTTCCGCAATCCTCTCCGCCTCCTGCTCCAGATAAAGGGAAGATTCCTCGGTGCAGTATCCGTTTACCTTTTCCAGATACCATTCATATTCCTTTTTATACTGCTCCATCGCTATGTCTGCGGGGTTGTCGGACAGGGCAAGCCAGACCGTGCCAAGGAGCAGGACAAGGGCAATATAGAACAGCCCCCTTTGCCAGAGCATAATCTTTTTTACTTCATACATAAATCCAGACATTTTATCCTCCCTATAATGTCAAGTGATTTTCCTTAAAAAATCAAGGAATTTTAAGTTTCATATCTCAGATGAATGAGCCAAGGAGATGGACATTTCTCTGTATCTGGTACGAAAATAGATGGTGTAGGGTACACGAAGTAGAACGTCTTTGTTTTCGCTCTACATGGCCTTGTGTATACCCCTCCTTCTACGGCAGCGAACCTCCCGTGTCTACCAGGATCACCGTCTCGCGGGTCCTAACTTCCTTCGTTCCGCCTGTCCATAACCAGGGTGTCAGCTCAGCTCCTTTACAGGGTCCTGCCCTATGGAAAATATTCCTGCCGACTACTGGCTCATTCTTTGTCATAAGTCTTACTGACCTGCATGGCCCCCGGCTGGCACCTTGCGGTGGACGTTTCGCCCAGCCTGTCCCTCATGTCCCCCAGCCTTTCCTGTCATGGCTGGACTCAGCTCCCGGCGGTGCCTGCCGGAGGCCC